>JALDQW010000001.1:1557217-1868661 GCA_031316255.1 Nitrosomonas sp.
ATAACAGCGTTACAGCCTGCATGATTTTCTCGAATCCACTTTCTGATTGGGAGACTGTGAAGTGGGGTTGTGCGTGTAACTGAACGGGGGCGGAAGTTTTTAATGAAACGCTGCCGCCAAGCGTATCGTCGTCGAGTGTAATTTCGGTCAATTTGGTCAATACAAGTATATGACCAAAGCCCCCGAGTATCTTGTTTTTATGGATGTAACGACCGCCCATGCCATCGCAACTGGGCATGGCAAGGTTGATTTCAGTACTGAAGCGGTTATCCGCCTTGTTGGAAAACCGATAGGATGCGTGCAACTGATTGTCCGTCAATGTATAGTGTTTGTGAATCTGGAGCGGGGTGGTTCCGGTCTGAAAACGGATAGTGCTGGAATCGGGATCAGTGCGCCGATAATCAACCAATATGCCACCCAGACGGTCTACAAACAAGTTCCGTGGATGGTTGTCAGGCTCCAGGTCGATCGCATTGATGATATGTTTGTTGACGACACGGTCATGCGCGGAACTGATGCCATTGCCGGAATTGTTGTGTTCTCCGAGGCCGTGGTGTTCGGGCGGACTTTGTCCGTCCAGCTGGATTTTGTGAAAATAGTGTTCAGTCTGGCGTTGCAGCGTATCGCCAAAATTGTGAGCGAGTTGATAGGCATCAAATTCTGCAATGCTGGCGTAGCGATCCAATTTCAAAATAATTTGCAAGTGATTATTGTGTAAACAGGCTTCGTCAGAGCCATCAATATCGATATCCTGCAAATAAGAATTGCTGCGTGGTTCACAGGCATCCAGCATGGCTTCCAGTTTAATCAAGTTGTTGTATATTGCACGGCGCAAGTGGGGAAGGTATAAGCCACCGAATAATCCGTGCCAATAGGCATCATTGGCTTGTGCAGCATACAGATTGTGTTGCATTTCAGGCGTGCGCCGGTTTTCGGGTAATGTGGCAAGGCGTGTGGAAAGTCCGAGCATTCGCTTATGCATCCAGTTTGATTCGGGATAACGCGACAGGAAATTTTTCCAGATGCCGCCGCGTAGAAATGACTTGTTTTGTTCGTAACACCCGGATACCTTCGATTGATTGATCAGGTCGGCATAAATCCGTGCAGACTGTGCAGGCAATGTCCATTCGTTCATTTCAATATACGAGGTGGTCGGTAGATAAACAATGCCTTTTGTTTTTTCGGTGGCATGGTAATCCCGATAATGACAGGGAGTAATTTTAGGTGATGCCAGAACGCCCTGAATAAATTGCTCAAGCCAGCCTTTTTCATAAACCCACTGGTAAGTTTCAGGCCAGATGCCAAATTTCTCAATATCGTCGAAATAAACTGCTGCAAAATGCGCATTGTTTCCGGTATTCGAAGTGTTATCTGCGAGCGATTCAATATAGGCAATTGCGTCATGTGCGGGAGAAAAGGGCAATTTGTAACGCAGTGTTTCAGAGATCGGAAAAATATCGAGTGCGCGCGCATCTTCTTCAGTGGTATAAAAACCGTTCAGCTGTGCGGTGGTTTTTCCTGCGCAGAGAAAATGATAGTCGTCGACAATCACATAACGGATACCGCAATCGGTCAGTGCGGGTACTACGGTAGATTCCCAAACGCGTTCAGTCAGCCAGGCGCCTTGTGGTCGTTGACCGAGTTTTTCTGCAAGTTTCCTGGAAAAGGTTTCGATTTGTCCGATGCGGTCGCGATTGGGAATGACTGCAAGTACCGGTTCGGTGTCGCCAGCACCGAATAATTCCACCTGTCCGCGATTGACCATTTTCTTGAGTAATGCCATGTCCTGCGGATGAAATTCGAACAGGTAGTCAAGCAGCCAGCCCGAGAAATGAATGGCGAAATTAAATTCGGGATAACGGGAAAGCACTTCCAGAAAGGGCTTGTAACAGCGTATGTGCGCATCTTCCAGTACTTCAGGAAAATTACCGACCGGTTGATGTGCATGAACCCCAAAGAGTAATGATACTGGCCGCTGCATAGAGTTGTTCCCGCTTTGTTTTTTTATGTACTATACGCTTAAACGACAAAATCGGCTATACGCAGCACGTAAAAACTGGATGCTTATCTGACCGACAGGGCAGTGGTGGCGCGATAAAAAAACAATTTTAGGATGACCGGCGCATGGAGCCGCCTTCTACGGCATGTTCATCGCCTTTGCTGATGGGTTCGTGTATTGCGGACGGTACGGGCAATTTCAGCAGGCGGTAAAGATTCGCCAGATTGTCCCGGTATAATTGATCAAATCGGGTAACCGTATCGGCCTGATTATAATCGCCAAACCACCAGAACCAGTCGGAGCTTTCACATGAAGCGAGCTGCAGGCTGGCGTCGTTTTTTTCTTCATCAGTCAGGCGGTCGCTTTGTATGACAAGATCGTAACTCTGCTTTGCTGCGCAGAGCAAATCCCAGGCATGATTTTTCTCCGGATCACCGATCCAGGTTGAAAATGAGCCATATACCCAACTGCCGGCTGATAAAACAGGCAATGAAACAACCTGTTCTGCATGTTCGGGTGAAGCAATAGAGTCGCGGTATGTCGTGGTGCAGATTTCTGTATGACTTTCCAGTAGCGAGTATAAATCGTCAAGAAAGTAGTATCCGTTGTAGGGATAATATTCCCAGGCATTTTCGCCATCCAGAATGACACTGACGACAGGGTTTTCTTCGGCCAATGCATGATGCGCGATTTGTTCGACTGACTGAATAAAATGCTCGGCCGCGTCTCGTCCGAACCATTTGGCGTATTCAAAACCAACGAGGTCGGATAGCTGGTCGTCACGAAAAAAACAGGATACATTTTCTATTTCCTGTATCTGGTATGGACGATACAAATACCGGTTACGGTCTGGTAACGGGGTGTCCGGGTGGGACATGCGCAAGCTGTTTGCCAGTACACCTTCGCCGCTGGCGCACCACTGGCAGCCTGATTCCGCCAGTATTTGAACAAGAGTGGAAGATACCGCACCTTCTGCGGGCCATATACCCGTTGGTTTGGTGGCGAAACGTTTTTGATGGCTGTCTATCGCTGAAGCAAGATGGAAAGCGACGCGACTGCGGCCGCCGGAGTACTGCGGGGTGACGGGCAGCAGGGCATCCGGGATGCTGTCGCGTGCAGAGGAAAAATCCATGAGCAAGGGCGATAGCGGATGGAAATGTGGTGTTGTGGATAATTCAATCTGGCCTGTTTCGGCAAGTCTGCGGTAGCGGGGTATCAGTTTCTGAATGAGTTCACCTATCAGGTTAAAGAGTTGCATTCGTTCAGCATGACTAAAGTGCTCGCATTTTGCCATGAGTTGCATGACTGTTTCGTTTTGACGCCGAATACTTTCGCCTGTCCATGCCAGGTGATACCAAACAAGCAAATCGGCAAAATATTGTTCTGAAAAGTTTACCAGTTTGTCGGCTGCTTTTTTTTGCAAGGTATCATACAGATCATGCAACCGTTCATACGCTGGATAGGGCTTGAGCATGGTGTTGTGGTTGCCCTTGAAGCAATTCGTTAAGATATGCTCGCGCTCATCGTCGGAAATTTTTCCAAGATCCGGTTTGGCTAACAGGCGTAGCAGGGGATCGCGAATCTGCCCCGAAGAAAATTGCTCAACATAATCTTCAATCTGGTCAAGCAGTATCGGCACAAAGTTGACAACCGCCCTGATTTGGGGGTGTGCCTCAAGGTGGTAGGCCATGTCGGCATAATCCTTGATGGCATGCAGATATACCCAGGGCATTTCAAATTCACGGGTATCGTAGTGGCGGTAATCGGGTTGATGCATATGCCACAACAGAACGAGTTTAACAGGGCGCATGGATAACAATAAGTTTTAGAGTGTTAACGCAGGTAGTGTATTTTCTGTCCTAGCATTTCCGGCGTGATGAGTGTGACGCCTTTTTCAGTGACGTGGAATTGCTTGCTGTCCTCGGTTTTATCAAAACCGACTTTAAGTCCCTCAGGAATGTGGCAATTTTTTTCAACTACCACTCGTCTTAAATGTGCGTTACGGCCAATATCGACATTGGGCAGAATCACAGAATCTTCAACGTGACTAAAGCTGCGCACCTGTACATTGGAAAACAATAAGGAACGGCGCACGGTGCCGCCACTGATAATGCAGCCGCCGGAAACCATCGAGTCGAGCGCCTGGCCGCGGCGTTCTTCATCGTCGAAAACAAATTTGGCGGGCGGCAATTGCTCCTGATAAGTCCAGATCGGCCAGTCTTTATCGTACAAATTCAGGTCTGGCGTTATGGTCGTGAGGTCGATATTGGCTTCCCAATAAGCATCCACTGTACCCACATCGCGCCAGTAGGGAATTCCACCGACCATGTTTACACAGCTGTCCATAAAACGATGCGCAAAAACCCGGTTACGCGGCACCAGATACGGAATCAGGTCTTTGCCAAAATCGTGCGATGAGGATTCGGTGTTGTGATCGCGGATTAACTGCTCAAAAAGAAAAGCGGTATTAAATACATAGATTCCCATGCTGACAAGTGCCTTGTCGGGATGTCCGGGCATGGCGGGCGGCTTTTCCGGTTTTTCCATGAAATCGACGACGCGCCAGTCATCGTCAACCGCCATAATGCCAAATGCGCTTGCTTCTTCCAGAGGGACTTCCACGCAGGCGACAGTTAGATCGGCATTTTTTTCAACATGCTCTGACAGCAGTTTTCCATAATCCATTTTATAGATATGGTCTCCACCCAGAATCAAAACATGATCGGCATCGTGCAGCCTCAGAATACCGAGATTCTGGAAAACGGCGTCGGCCGTGCCCTGATACCAGGACTCCTTGATTTGTTGCTGTGCCGGAACCAGTTCGACAAATTCATTAAACCGTCCATCCAGAAAACTCCAGCCGCGCTGAATATGCTGAATTAAGCTTTGCGCTTTGTACTGGGTCAGGACACTGATCTGGCGCACACCGGAATTGACACAATTGGATAGCGGAAAATCGATAATGCGAAACTTGCCGCCAAACGGCACGGCCGGTTTTGCCCGCCAGTCGGTAAGCTGTTTCAAACGGGTGCCGCGGCCACCTGCCAATATCAGCGCAATGGTATTACCGGTAATTTTGCTCTTTGTAGTATCCAGGTTGAACTTTTGTTCCATCAGTGACCTCCCGCTCAAATAGATGCGCTTTTTTTCTTGTGCTGACTTTATCAGAAATTTTTAGAGTCGATTTTTCTGTTTTCAGTATATAGTACCGTACTATGATATCTGTCAATAAGCAAACCAAAGACACGTTATAATTTCAGCATGTCATCTAGTAAATTGAAACAGTCATTACCCGATACGGTCATTGATCCGTTGCTCGGAGCACTTTTGGCCGGCCGGCTGCATGATCCATTTGCGTATCTGGGCGTTCATAAAACGTTGAACGACTTCCGGGCGCGGGTTTTCCGGCCCGATGCTCATGCCGTCTGGATTAAAACCGCTCAAGGTTTTGAAAAGATGGCGCGCATTCATGCCGAGGGTGTATTCGAGTGGTGCGGAGAAAAACAACCGTCAATGCCCGTGCGCCTCAAAGTTGAGGCTGAAAATCATGCGGGCCAGGCGGTGCCGATCATTGAAGCTTACGATTCTTATACATTCGCGTTGCAGATTACCGATCATGATTTGTACCTGTTTAATCAGGGCAAATTGAATCAGGCCTATCGGGCGCTGGGTGCTCAACGCATTACGAATGCAGGTGTTGACGGCGTTTGTTTTTCGGTATGGGCGCCAAATGCAGAGCGTGTCAGCGTCGTGGGCGATTTTAATCGTTGGGATGGTCGCGTCAACCCTATGGCGGTGCATCATGCCAGTGGCGTATGGGAGCTGTTTATCCCGGAGTTGCCGCCGGATACATTGTACAAATTTGAAATCCGTAATCGCCATAGCGGTGAAGTTTTAATTAAAACCGACCCCTATGCAACCCGTTATGAGTTGCGCCCCAAGACTGCCGCGCTGGTTCCTGCCGAAAATAGCACTTCTCAGTGGCATGATACGCAGTGGATGGAAAACCGCGCCAAATGGGATTGGCTGCATGCGCCTGTAAATATTCTTGAAATACATGCCGGGTCATGGAAACGGCACCTGGATGGGCGGTTTTATACCTACCGCGAACTTGCTCAGCATTTATTGCCTTATGTACTCGATATGGGCTATACCCATATTGAATTAATGCCGATTTCAGAACATCCGCTCGATGAGTCCTGGGGCTATCAGACAACCGGCTATTTCGCCGTATCCAGCCGTTATGGCTCCCCCGAGGATTTTAAATACTTCGTGGATGCCTGTCATCAGGCGGGTGTCGGGGTTATTCTCGATTGGGTGCCGGGGCATTTTCCACAGGATAATTTTGCGCTGGCGCGTTTTGACGGCACCGCCTTGTATGAACATGAAGATCCGCGTTTAGGCTTTCATCAGGATTGGGGCACTTACATTTTCAATTATGGCCGTAACGAAGTGAAATCGTTTCTGATATCGAGTGCGCATTTCTGGCTGGCTGAATTTCATCTGGATGGATTGCGTGTGGATGCGGTGGCTTCCATGCTGTATCTGGATTATTCGCGTAATGAAGGCGAATGGCTGCCGAATCAGTTTGGTGGACGTGAAAATCTGGATGCGATCGATTTCTTGCGCGCGCTTAACATTATGGTGCATGAGGAATTTCCGGGTGCATTGACGCTTGCAGAGGAATCCACTTCATGGCCTGCGGTTTCGCGCCCGACTTATGTGGGCGGTCTAGGATTTTCCATGAAATGGAATATGGGCTGGATGCACGATACGTTGTCGTATATGCAACAGAATCCCGTCTACAGGCGCTATCACCATGATCAACTGACATTCAGTCAGCTCTATGCCTATACGGAAAATTTCGTGCTGCCTTTCTCGCATGACGAGGTCGTGCATGGCAAAGGTTCCTTGATCAACAAAATGCCCGGTGATGACTGGCAGAAGTTCGCCAATTTGCGTTTGCTGCTGACTTATCAAATGACATGCCCCGGAAAAAAACTGAATTTCATGGGGAATGAATTTGCGCAGGTAAGCGAATGGAACGTCAACCGTGAGCTTGACTGGAAATTACTGGAATCTGGATCGCATTCGGGTGTTCAGGCCGCGTTGCGCGATTTGAATCATATCTACAGCAAAACGCCTGCGTTACATCAACTTGATTTTTCCGCGGAAGGTTTTTCCTGGATTGATTGCCATGATGCGGATCAATCGATTATCAGTTATTTGCGCCGGTCGAAAGATGGCCGCTTTGTCATAGTGATTCTCAACTTCACACCGGTTCCGCGTGAAAAATACCGTATCGGCGTGCCTGAAGACGGTGTTTATCGGGAGATTTTTAACAGTGATTCCATTTATTATGGTGGCAGCAATATGGGGAATGCGGGATATATCAATTCGAACCATGAACCGTGGATGGGGTTGCCTTACTCGCTTAAAATTATTCTGCCGCCATTGGCCGGTGTCGTTTTTTCTTTGCAGGCGCAGGGTTAGCAGGCTGGTTGAAGTTTGACGCGTCCGAATGATGTTCTGTTTCTGAAGCGTTCAGATTCCTTTTTTCTTCCAGGGTTCTTTGAGTCAGAATCAGTATGGCAAGAAAATGGTAAAAAAGGTCAAAATAAGCCAATCCCAAAAATGCTCCGCCGACGGCATAGCCAATGAATGAGACTTGCAGCATTGCCGCCAGATCAAGCGCCCATTTATTTTGTCCGGTCAGCTTGACTGTTGTTATGATTTTATTTGCTGTCCGCCAATAATATAAAAATAGCATCAGGAAAATAAACAGACCAGCAAAGCCATGTTCGGCAAGGATTTCGATGTAGATACTGTGATAGTCATGAAATGATGCGTCGCCTGATTCTACCTGGTGTGGAACATAACGTTGATAATTTTCGGTTGTGAAACTTTCAAAGCCGCCACCCAGGACAGGACGATCGAGTGCCATCTTATAGCCAAATTCCCAGGATCTGAGTCGTGCTACAGCTGAAGCATCTTCATCGTAAGTCTCTATGGTGGCCATTCGATCATGCCAGGACTGCGGCATGGCCATGAAAGCAAAAGGTGACAACAATAGCAAAGCAAAGAAGATGACTGCTTTTTTTGAACTTTTAAACCACAAGAATACTGCAACTGCGACAATTGCTAGAAAAGCACCGCGAGACTGAGTACCGAGAATTCCAATCGGAATGAACAGCAAAGCGGATATCAAGCCATAACGAATCCATTTGTTTTCAGTATGAAGATATAAATACCAGATAAGCGGCACAATCATTACGAGCGCCAGGCCAATTTCAGTGTTGCCTTCAATAAAAGAACCGGACGGGCCGAGTACATGTGATTCACCGCCGGTCAGCAGGGTGAATATGCCTCCTTTATAACCGAAGAAACCGATGGATAAGACAATTATCCAGACAAAAATATGTAACTTCTCTCTGTCAGTTAACGCCCATAGCGTTAAGAAAGTCATGAATTGAATTTTGATGACTTTTTCCCACTGTACCCATGCATCGTCCGGATTTGTGGAGAAAATGGTAGTCAGCAACATCCAGACATTAAACAGAACAAGCCAGCCAATTGCAGGTGTCCAAAAGAACTTAAGTTTTTTTGATGAGGCAAAAAATGAAAGAATCGTGACGATAGCGATGACGAATGCAAATGGAAAAGTATAGGCAAAACCCCAGCTGAGTCGATGCGGGTTCATGTAGCCAATCCACGACCAAAGATAAATACCCCAGTGTGGTCTTTTAAAGACAAAAGGTAATGCGCCAAAAACAATCGCAAAAACGAGCAGGTCTCTCAATTGCATTCTCCCAAAACCTGGGGGGTGTTTATTTGAAGTAAAACCCTGATTGACATCTTAAGAAAACACATTGTAAAAGGTTCGATAAAAGTGTGCCAAGTGTTGTTGGGATATCATTTTTATGAAGAAATAGCCATAAATTCTTAATTTGTTTGCCGGAAAAGTGCTGCTGATATCGTATCCTTAAATTAAACGGATTGATAATTCACTTTGGCCATGCACTCATTTGAGTCACCGAATTTCATGTAATAGTTTGGTACGCTTTCTGCGAAGAACCCGATTTTATTTTTTTCTATAGATCGCTAAGATACAAAGTTCCGGGTAGTGCAGATTAAAGAAATTCAGGATTTTTCTCAAGATCAACTCTGCGTACAGCGCCAGCTTGAAATTAGCCAGCGTACGGCAATCGTCCAGATACATAAAACCGATATTTTCAAAATTCCTGCGAAGAAAAATCTGATTTAACTCCGACTTTGTGTTCATTTTATATTCAACGGGAAAAGTGTCCCGTTCTTCCACATTCCAGAAAAACCGTTTGGGGGCATGATGCGCCCAGAAAGGCGTAAGCTTGGTGATGATGGGTATAGGCGACCACTTGTAAATCGTATACACAATGACATGTGCGCCCGGTGCGGAAACCCTGTCGATCTGGGCGACAAGTTCATCGGGATCGGCCACATGTTCTGCCACCATGCGCAGCGTAACCAAGTTGAAATGATTTTCTTCTTTGACGCTGTCTGTATAGCCCAAATATGAGTGATCGAGAAATTCGTTGTCCAGTACATTGGGGCTCGGGTCAACACCCACTGTCTCTTTTGCTCTTTTGGTTAGAATCCTTGCGAGCCTTTGATTGTCTGGAAAAATATTCCTGCCGCAACCAATGTCGAGCCATTTGTCGTTTTTTTTAAGTAATGAAACGATTGACGCCTGGTAGTAATCTTCGGGGGTAAAATATGCAAATTTTTTCCTGATTCGTGGACCTTCGCCTTTAGGATCGCGACCATAGGTAAAACGAAAAAGGTATTTGGCGACATGTTCCAGCATATTTTTCATAAGTGTGGGGCAAACGTGTAATGGTTATTTTTAGGGCAACTCTAAGAATCCATATTTGCGAGCATCCGCGCCGCCTTGTGTTTTAAACGCTGAATTTTTAGAGATGCCCATTACAGGGTGACTCATACAGCTTTACGTCAAAGTATAGCATGCACTTGAGACTATACTGTTCACAATCAATTCTTTACTTTGTGTAGAGTGAATCGTAAATTTGGTAAAAGCGGAATGGCGCCATGACGGCTGATGTTGTTTTTCAGGGACGCGGATTGACCTGGGTTTGTCGGGTTGGCGAGACAGTGGTGCATGCCGCCGTGTCGATCTCGATCTGTTTAAGGGCGATCTGGTCGTGCTGCTGGGTGCTTAGGCAGCGGTAAGTCGACGCAGCTGAATATCCTCGGGGGTTGCTGAATTTTTGCGTAACCCCATGCCGCCCGAAGAAGCACTGTATCTGGTTCATTTGGCTGATCACATGGATCATTTCCTTGCGCAGGAGTAGGATGTGCCGGCAGGCGCATCGGATCACAATTGATGCGCCTACTCTACTGCGCTGGTATTGCGCTCTACAACGTCAGTTTTCGTATTGCCAGGGATTTTTGACCTTTGATCTTTGCGCTTTTGTCCTTTGCGGGATAAGGTAATCCCGCGAACAAATAGATTCTTACTTAGCGAAAATCCTCGGCACAGCGTTGTATCTCGACGTTACTGGCAAGGTTGAGGCACATTCGAGCGTCCAGATTCGATCTCGCTGTCAAGGTGGGTGTCCTGGTTTTTCTTGGAGTATCTGGGGCAGTATCGTTGTGCTGTACATCCACGGTCGTGAGTGCTGATTCGTCGGCGCTTGCATGTTTTGTCTGAGTTAATGCAGCAAGACGTTCCCCGGCAAATTGCGCACCGGCATGAAATTCCTCAAGTAGCGTAGCCATTGAGAGTGTTTCAAACCACTTGCTGTCTTCGGAAGTGAAGAAATCAACATATTCTGCAAGTTCGGCATCGCTGGCTTCCCGGTATACATAAACCAGTGTTACCAGCATCACATTGCGCATCGTGTCGGTCAAATCTTTTCTGTGCTTCGCAAAATCCGCATCAAATGCGGTCATTTTGTTCATGTCACCGCTTGTCGCTCCCATCATCATGGCGCGTGTCGTTCCGGCCACGAGTTCGACAGCGAAATCGGTAATATTGGTGGCGGAATCATATTTGCGAACCAGTCGGAACCGTTCTTCCGATAATGGCGCATCAGCAAGCCCATCCATGAAACTTTCGAACGCATCGGATTGAATATCGCGCTGTTCAAATGCCTGCATCTTTCTCACGAGCGGTGAATGATAAGATTTCAATAATCCTGCAATACGATCATGATCAAAATCCTTTAGTAGTGCTTTGCGGATGCGCTGATGAAAGTGCTCCGGTTTGAACGATTCTGTCATAATTTTTTCAACCTGTTTAACTGCGTCAGGATCGCGCGGCATTGCCGAGGACTGTTTGGCACCCATCATAATCTTGTCGGGAATTTCCCTGATCTGTTTATGCAAACCGGAGGCAGTAACGATTTCATCGATCAACTGGCCGGGCGATTTTTCCACTACAGCGGAAGGTGGGTAATCAGAATCTGTCTCTACCTGCATCTCTGCATCGGTCTCTCCTTCTGCCACTACCTCTGTTTTAGCTTCAACTGCTGTTGGCTGAGGAAGCGACGCGGTTGGCAACGGTGAAGATTCTGATGACAGTGGTTGATCCTCCATAACAATCTCCATGGCATACCATGCTCCGCCGCCGAGTATAATCGCGCTGCATATAATCGTAACGATTTGCTTTACATTCTTGAGATCGAGCTTCATCATTTTTTCCTTGCTTGATTAACAGTTTCCACCTTGTTTTGCGTTGGATTGCCCATCTTGAAAAGATCTTTCACTAACCCGTGATTGCGCATCCTCGCAAATTGAATAAAATCTTCTGAAATATCGGCATTGAGCACACATCACTGAATTAATTTTTCGATGCTGGCGTGCTACTTTCTGAAAAAAGTATGTTCTGCCGATTCCATAAAGTTCGGAAACAATAACAATCGTTGGCTGTTCTATGCTGATTACATTTACCTTACGTTATCAGAGCGAGCAAAACGGATAGGTATGATTCGCTGTCACCTGACCAAACAATTGTACCCAGCCGCAACACCGGCGATCTGGTAAATGATTTGCGTTGGTATCATCAGGAAGCACGCAGTAAAAAGACTCAGGGGGCAGGATGTGCCGCAAGGCGCATCAAATCGCGAACGATGCGCCTCCTTGCATCGGCACATCCTACCGCATATACGGCGGTAACGGCTCTCCAAAGAACTCGCGCATCAGAAAATCTTCCAACCCTTCCTGATCCCTGGGGCGTGCGGACAGGACGATGACGCGGTTCAAACGGTGGGATTCCCAGTTGAAGTCCTCCTGGTGGTATTGGCGGATGAGCTGGATCATGCGGCGGATAACGGCGCGTTCGATGTCGCCGCCGGGTTCTGTTTCGACCTGAATGATTTCACGGCGCGGATTGCTGACGTTGGTGGTCCATGCGCGAAACGAGAAACGGGCGTAATGCGACCGTATTTCGAGGATCTGGAAAATGCCGCTGGTGCCGGGCGTTTGCAGGTTGCGTCGCACTTTTGCCATGCGGATTTCCTCCGCCGAGGGCTGCGGTTCGGTAGTGTTGTTGCGGGCGTATTCGGGACCGTCGAAAATACCGGCCGGACGACTCGGGGTGGCAGGCTGTTGAGGTTGTGGTTGCGGCCTTCTCTGGTTGATAAACTCGGACAAATCGGTCGGCGCGGGGGTATCCGATTTTTGCGGCGTTTTTGCAGGTTCAATGGCATCGCGTGTGATGGGCGGTTGCTTGGGCGGCGAGGCGGGGCGGACGCGCGGTGATGGCGGTGTTTTCAATTGCGGCGCCGGTTCGGGCCGCTGAGCGGGTTCGGGCGGTGTTTCAACACCCTTGGGTGGTGGTGGGGCTGCTTCCTGCGGCTGCGAGCGTTCCGGTAATTCGATAAATTCCGCTTCGATGGCATCGGGGATTGAAATGGCGGTATCAATCTCGTCATCGGTTTGTGCGATAAAAAATCCGAAAACCCAGATGATCAGCAGCCAGATCAGTACCGCCAGCGGCAGCGGCCACCAGAGACGGACTTCCAGCGATCTTGAGCTGGGCATTGCCATGGGTCGTGCGTGCATTGCGGATTTACTTGTGCTGCACCGCGATCAGAAACTGCTGCACGCCTGCATGCCGCGCCTGCAGCATGGCCTGCACGACGATGCCTTGCGGGGCTTCGTTGTCTGCTGAAACGATGAGTTTCGGCTGGGCGTTCTGGATCAGCGGTTTGAGTGTTTTGGCCAGCGTGTCTAGGGTAACAGGTTCCTGATTGATAAAGATTTCGCTGTCTTTGGTCAGCGTGAGCGTGACCGGTTTTTCCTCGCTGAGTTTTTCGGCCTGACCTTTGGGCAGATTGACTTGCAGTGAGTCCAGTTTTTGCATCGACAACGATGCTAGCATGAATGTGGCGAGCAGAAAGAACATGACATCGATCATGGGAATGATCTGGATATAGCCTTTACGGGGTATTCTGGATTTACGCAGTTTCATGGGGTTCTTCCTTCTGATCCAGCCGGATATGGTCGATCAGGCGCGTGCCGAGCCGTTCCATTTCATCCATGGTTTGCGATTGCAGGCGGGAGAAATAATTGAATCCGAACAGTGCAATCAGCGCGATAATGAGGCCGATCACGGTTGCAATCAGCGCCTCGGCAACGCCGCCGGTTACTGCGGTCGGATTGACAATGCCTTCGCTGCCGATAACCTGAAACGCGCTCATCATGCCAATCACGGTGCCCACGAGACCGAGCAGCGGTGCTGCGGTCACGATGGTGTCCAGCGCCCAGAGCCGGCGCGCCAGCGATTCTTCGATGATCTGCGCTTCATCGGCTGCACGCGATTCGGTCCACCAGGACGGCTGGTGCCGGTTTGCAATCACGACTTCAAAAAATCGCTTGTAATAATGACGCCGGTCAAGACCGGACAGGATTTTTTCCAGATCTTCCCATTTGAAACCGTAGGTCTCGATCAGGTTGGCCAGGTCGCGCGAAAGCCGGGCAAAACGCCAGTAGACAAATGCTTTTTCAATCATGATCGCCAGCGCGATGATGCCGAGCAGCGATAACGGGATGATAATGTATCCCCCCAGTTTTAATATGACCCAGGCTTGGTTAAGGTATTCCATAAATTAACTCCGGATTGGAAAAGTCCACTTCAAAAATTCTTTTTGAGGTATGCAAGCTATAAAAAATCAGGTTGATGCATGCCGATTTATCATGTGAAGAAATATTGCTTACCGATACCGAAAAATCGCTATACTGCCATATTCGGCAGCGTTTAAGGGGAAATCTGATATGGCGAAAGAAACCGGCAAACTGGACCGCGTTATCCTTGAAGCGCGGCGTAATGCGGAAAAGCGTGCCAAGGGCTATCGGGAGCAGGCGCTGAAATTATTTCCGTGGGTGTGCGGCCGCTGTGCGCGCACCTTTGACCATAAAAATCTGCAATTGCTCGAAGTACACCACAAAAATAACAATCATGATGACAATCCGCCTGATGGCAGTAACTGGGAACTGCTGTGCACGTATTGTCATGAAAATGAGCACGCCAAACTCAAGGACTTTATGGACCGCACCGATATCCGCGAATCAGAATCAGTAGCTACTCACAATCCCTTCGCAAATCTTAAAGATATGCTGAATAAAAAATCATGACTGATCGGGCTATTTTTTTAGCTTGATCGTAATCTGGCCGTCTGACACCTGGATATTCTCGACGCCTTCGGAAAAGGATTGCCAGAATCCCGGATCGGCGCCGAACTCGCTGACCAGATCAATATTTTTTATCCCGCCCAGCCAACTGTTGGGGATGGGTACGCCCATGATGCTGATACCTTTGAGGACGATGATGGGCTTGTCGTTTTCATATGTCAGGCCGATTCCTGCATTAAAGCGCAGCGTTTTTCCGCCAAGCATCGGAAAATCTTCTTCAAACGGAACCAGCAGCTTTGCGCTGACCAGTCCTTCAGCAAGATCGATGGCCAGTTTTTGGGCGAGATCGGTGTTTTTGGCCAGCAACGCATTCAATTCCCGTTCTGTGAAGCTGACTGCACGCGTTGCATTTTTTTCGGAATACGCTTCCGGTTTTAGAAAGCCGTTTTCATCAAATTCATCTTTTTGTGCCGGTTGTGTACCTTTGGAGTGCTCGGTTGTTGAAGAACCGGATTCGTAACCCAGTGCACTCAGCTTGGTCTCAAGCGCGCTTTCCTCTTTTGCGCTGAGTGTTACCGGGGTAAAGTCGGAAGCGAAAATATACGTTTTGAGCGCCCAGTAGGTGCCCGCAATGGTGACCAGTATAGTCAACAAAACAATCAGAATTACATGCGTCCAGTGCATAAATCGTTTCTCTGGTTTGTTATCAGAAGCATTCATTTTAGTTTGAAAAATCAATGGCTATTCTACCCGATTGTCCGATTTTTTATGAAATTACCGAAAAAAGATCAACCATCTCTCAAGGAAGTGAAAACATTAACGGGCTAATGCCCATGCGCAAACAGACCGACAAACCAGATCAAGCCGATTCCGAGCAGGATTAATGTGACCTGTTGCGCTGTTGCGCCGATCTCGGGACGCTTGTGTAAGCCGGGGATTAAATCTGACAGCGCGACATAAATCATGCTGGCGGACGCCAGCCCCAGTAGTGGCAGAATCATGAAATCAAGTTTATTCAGCATAAAATAAGCCAACACCCCGCCGACCAGCGTGGCAAAGCTGGATAACAGGTTCATCATGAATGCCGCTCGCCGTGTATAGCCTGAATTGAGCAGGATAATGAAATCACCGGCTTCCTGTGGAATTTCATGGGCAATAATGGCGATGGACGTGACGATGCCGAGCTGTACATCCACCATGAAAGCGGCGGCGATGAGGATGCCGTCGACAAAATTATGAAAAGTGTCGCCGATCATGATCATCATGCCGCTGCGGCCCTGATCGTGCTCGTGAGCATGAGCACCGCTGACGGTCGTGGCGACGACATTGGGCGCTCCATGAGTTGCATGGACCGGATCGTGTGCCTCGCAGTCTTCCAGGTGGCAGTGGCGCCACAATACAAGTTTTTCCAGTATGAAGAACAGCAGAATGCCAAACAACACCAAGGCGGTAACTTGTGCAGGATCATCAGAACGCTCAAACGCCTCAGGCAGGATATTCAGGAACGCGGCGCCAAGCAGTGCGCCGATTGCAAATGAGACAAGTCTTGAAACCCAGGTTGCCCGTGTGTTGAGTGTAAGCATGGCCGCAAGGAGCAGGCTCAGGACGCCACCGATAAAGCTGGCCAGGATGATCCAGGAAAGCGTAGACATAAAGTAAAATCAAATGGAAAGGCGGGATTATACGCTTTTGCACATCAGGCATGAACTCATTTGAGGTGTTATGTGTTTTTATCCAGCCAGATGAGCGCAGCCATGCGGCCGGTTGCAGTGTCGCGCCGGTAGGAAAAAAAACGCGCCGGATCGCTATACGTGCAGATGCCGCCGCCAAAAATTTGCGTAACGCCGGCATTCTCAAGACGACGGCGGGCGAGCTGGAAGATATCCGCGGACCATTTTCTTTCTGTTTGTGTGGATGGACTGGTCTTTTCAGCGAAAGCGCTGGCCGCGCCAGGGTCCTGTGTAACAAAAGCCGCCCTGACGTCTTTACCGACTTCGAAATGATCAGGTCCGATAGCAGGCCCCAGCCATGCCATCAATTTGCCGCGGTTAACCTGAAGTGCGGCAACTGATTGTTCGATGATGCCGGCAGCGAGTCCGCGCCACCCGGCATGCACGACGCCGACGACGCTGCCAGCGGTGTCGCATAAAAAAACCGGCAAACAATCCGCGACCATGATCGCACAGACCGTGTTGCGCTGACGGCTCAAGGCGGCATCGCCTTTTTCCTTTGCCGGCGGTTCGGCGGCGTGTTCCATCCAGACATATCTGGTGCCGTGTACCTGGTCGAGCCATTTTGGGGCGCCAGGCAAATATTTTTGCAGTCGCGCCCGGTTTTTTTCCACGTCAACCGGAAGATCATTGACATGCGCCCCCAGATTGAGTGTTGCAAAATTGCCTCTGGCGCAGTTGCTACTCACACCGCCGCGCCGCGTGGTAAACAGTGCTTTAACATGTTCGGGTGCAGGCCAATCTGGGATAATGCAGTCAATCATTGTTGAGCAGTTGAAAAAACAATTAAAAATAAATACCTATATTCAGATTTGGTCAAACTGAAATGTCCCGCCCGGAATTCTGAGGTAAAATAGCCGGTTGGGGGGGTGCGCAAGTCAGCTTATCCTGAAATTGATAACATAAGAAAAAAGTTGCCAGACACACAGGTGCTCTTAATGAATTATATCGAAAAATTAAAACACTATTTGAAGCGTCAATCATTTATATTTTTAGCAGCCGTTTTATTTTTACCGGCTGCCAACAGTTTTGCCTATCCACAAAACGCGCAAAATGCACAAAACGCCCCAGCGGTCAGTGCAGTAGGCGCATCCGATGATCAAACCGAGTTATTTAAAGCGGCTTTTTCTGGAAAAGAAAAAACCGTCAAGGAATTGCTCGATAAAGGCGTTACGCCCGACCTGCAAAATGAGAAGGGCTTTACTCCGCTCATTGTTGCGTCACAGTATGGCTACGATGATGTTGTCGCAATGCTGCTGGAAAAAGATGCGTCACTGGACACGCAGAATTCCGGTGGCGCGACAGCCTTGATTGTTGCCGCCAAAAACGGACACGAAAAAATCGTTCAGGCGTTATTGGCGAAAGGCGCCAATGTCGATCTGCAAACCAGCGACGGAATTACGGCGCTCATGGTTGCTGCTCAGGGTGGCTATGAGTCTATTGTTGACGCCCTGCTCGATAAAAATGCCAAGGTGAATCTGCAGACGGAAGAGAAAGTGACGGCGCTCATGATTGCGGCGCTGGACGGGAAGGATGCTATTGTCGACAAGCTGCTGGCTAAAAATGCAACAATAGACATGCAGGCATCCGATGGTACTACAGCGCTTTATATGGCAGTCCGTAACGGCCACACAGGCATTGTTAAAACCCTGCTCGCTAGCAATGCGCCGGTAAATCTGATTGCGATCAACCAGACGACGCCGTTGCATGTCGCAGCGCAGAATGGCTACGTGGATATTGTTAAAATGTTACTGGAAAAAGGCATAAAGATTGAACAGCAGGACAAGAATCAGGCGACGGCATTAACGCTGGCAGCCCTGGTCGGCCAGGCGGAAGTTGTTCAGTTGTTGATCGAGCATGGCGCCAGTATCGATCATAAAGCCAGAAACGGTTTTTCACCGTTGATTCTGGCTGCACAAAATGGCCATGTTCCGGTCATTCAAGTGTTGCTCGAAAAAGGCGCCCAGATTAACCAGCAAAATGATGACGGTATTACCGCATTAATGTGGGCGGCGATGCATGATCACAACGAGGCGGTAAAGCTGTTGCTCGATTTTAACGCCGATCCGGCAATCAAAAGCAATAGCGGTAAGACCGCTTTGGAAATCGCGCGTGATGAAAGCATTATTGCTTTGTTGCAGTCTGCCACGGATCAATAATTTGAGGCAATCGCCATGTCGACGAACATACCTGATCAAGAAACGGGAAAATGTTTGATTTTTGCACACCGCGGCGCAAGTGCCGAGGCTATGGAAAATACCCGGCTGGCGTTTGACAAGGCGCTGAACGATGCGATCGACGGAATTGAAACCGATGTGCAGTTGAGCCGGGATGAAGTCGCGGTGCTCTGGCATGACCGGTTTCTTGGCAAGATTGGCATGCCAGATAAACATATCGATGATTTCGACTATGCACAGTTGAAAACACTCAATTTTCCCCAGACAGGCAGCGAAGGAATTATGCTATTGCAGACATTTCTGAACGATTTCCGCCAGCGCTGCCGTTTGCTGATTGAGGTCAAGAACCGTGACTGGGAACCTGTTTCCCGCCATGAAATAAAAATGCAACAGGTACTGGATTTGATCGGCTCTGTCCCTGACGATCAAATCAATGAACGGATTATGGTTTCATCGTTCAATCTGCCCAGTCTGATCTATGCGCATCGTTACCGGTCCCGAGCGCCGCTGATTTATAATCTGGATGATCACCATACCGAAAATGATGTGCGCCAGTCATTAAACGAATGCGCTTTTCTTTATGGATTTTGTCTGCCGATTGCCATGCTGGATCAAGCGCTTGTTGATCTGCTGCGTAGGGAAGACAAATGCATTGCTGTTTATACCTGTAATACCGATGACGATATCGACAAAGCACTGCGGCTGGGTGTGGATATTCTGATCAGCGATGTGCCGCATAAAGCACTGGAAAATCGCAAGGCGTTATCGGACGGCGCATGAAACGCCATCCGTCGCCGCTATGGCATCAAACATTTGATTTGCTTGTCTGCGGCGGCGGGGTTTATGGCGCCTGGACAGCCTATGATGCGGCGCTACGTGGTTTGAAAGTGGCGCTCATTGACCAGGGCGATTGGGCGAATGCGACCTCATCAGCTTCCAGCAAGCTGGTGCACGGCGGTTTGCGCTATCTGGAACACTATGAATTCAAACTGGTGCGTAAAACCCTGGCTGAGCGGGAAATGCTGATGAAGGTGGCCCCGCATCGTGTCTGGCCGCTGCGTTTTGGCGTGCCGGTTTATGCGCATAGCCGTGTCGGCGCGTTGCGTTTAAAGCTTGGCCTGATGCTGTACGATTTTCTGGCTGTGAGTCAGCGAGCCATGATGCGGCATCGTTTTTTTAGTCATCGGCGTTTTTGTGAACGCTTTCCCTTTCTGAATACCAAATCGTTAAGCAGCGGCTTTACGTATGCTGATGCGCAAACCGACGATGCGCGGCTGGTTCTGGAGCTCGTCAGCGGCGCAATCGATGCCGGCGCTGTTTGCGTGAACTACTGTACGTTGATGCATGTGCTGGAAAATGACGGGCAGGCCAGCGGCGCAAAAATTCATGATAGGCTGACCGATGAAGAACACGAAGTTCGTGCGCATCAAATTGTTTATGCGACTGGCCCCTGGCTGGCGACGGATAGTCAGGATCAGGTCAACTGTTTGTTGACCAGGGGCATACACCTGATCATGCCGGCCATGCTCAAAAATGAAGCCTTGCTGCTTACGGCCAGATCGGATGGGCGCGTGTTTTTCTTGATTCCATGGTATGGGTTGACGCTGCTGGGTACCACTGATACGGCTTATCAGGGGTCGTTGGACAGCATCGACGTTGAAAAATCGGAAGTGCAATATTTGCTCAACGCGGTGAATGATTATCTGAGAACACCGTGGACACAAGACGATATCATTGCCGCATTTGCCGGAGTACGCGTGCTAAAGCAGGATGAACAAGCACATCAGGCGTCATCTGCTGTGACCGCTGCGCCTTCATCGGTAAGCCGCGACTGGGTACTGAAAACGGCATCGAATGGTGTACATTATTCAATTGGCGGCAAATTGACGTCCGCACGTCAGGATGCCGCGCAGATTGTCGATCAGGTTTGCAAACAACGCAATGTTCAAATGTCTTGTACGACGCTGGACCGGTTTTTCCCCTGGTCGCCGCAACATTCGAAGGATTTTCAGGACTTGTGGAAGAATTATCCCGCCTGGTCAGCGGCAATCCAGGAACGAGCCGTGCAATTAGGCGTCGATTCGGAAAGCGCGTTGTGGTTAATCCGCCGTCATGGTCGCAACGTCCCGGAAATACTGAACGCCATCGAATTGCAGCCTGCCCTGGCCGGCCGGATTATTCCGGCGCTGCCGTTTATTGATGCAGACCTGATATTTTGCGCCGCGAACGAAATGGTCATGCATTTGGATGACTTATTGCGCCGCCGTATTCCGCTGCTGATACTGGCGAAATTGACTGAAGCAGACTTGCATCGGATTGTTGACAAAATTTCAGGTGCGCTGCACTGGGATGAAATCCGGCGCCGGCAGGAAATCGCGCGTTGCCGGACAGGGCCTTATTTCTGAATTATGCCGATCAATGCGCCGGAAGTTGCTATAGCGCTTGACCTGGGTTCAACGTCGATCAAGGCCGCGTTACTGGATCAGCATGGTGAACTTCGGAATATTGTCAGCCGGCCGGCACCTGAGATCGAACATCAGGGTGAACGCTATGAAAGCGATGCTTTGCGTTACCTTGAAATCGCTGAAGCGGCGCTTTCCGAATGCCTTGCAAATACTGAGTCGAAACCGCCATTAGGGCTTTGCAGCCAGCGATCATCATTTCTGATCTGGGATAAAAAGAGCGGAATACCGGTTACGCCATTGATTTCGTGGCAGGACAGCCGCGGTAGTCATTTTTATGATGAAACTGGAAAAGCCGCAAAGGTTGCAAAAATCGCGGCGTTGATTCCGGCATTGACCGGGTTGCGCCTGACGCCATACTACTTTGCGCCCAAGCTCAGTGTTTTACTCAGGGATCATCCGGACTGGCGTGAGAAACTGATACAGGGTATCTGGCTTGCGGGTACGCTGGATACCTTTCTGATCTGGCGCTGGAGTAACGGTCAGTATTTCTGCACCGATGTATCCATGGCTGCGCGCACGCTACTCATGGATATACATCAGCAACAATGGTCTGAAGAGTTGTGCAGTCTCTTTAACATTCCGTCCCGAATTCTGCCTCGGATCATGCCTTCGGCGCGGCTCAATCTGTCCGTGCTCGATACCCTGATGTTGCAGGCGAGCGTTGGCGATCAATCCGCAGCGCTTTTTGCGAGCGTTATGAACGATTCATCAAAGGCATTGGTCAAT
This sequence comes from Nitrosomonas sp., assembly GCA_031316255.1. Lineage (NCBI taxonomy): Bacteria > Pseudomonadati > Pseudomonadota > Betaproteobacteria > Nitrosomonadales > Nitrosomonadaceae > Nitrosomonas > Nitrosomonas sp. The sequence continues at coordinate 1,578,945 of JALDQW010000001.1, forward strand.
CTGGGCACCGGCGGATTTGTGATCCGCTGTTTGAAAGGGGATGTTCAACCATTGGACGGTTATCTGCATACCCTGGTTTATCAAGATCGGCATCGTGCTGTCTATATGGCCAGCGAGGGCACATTAAATTCAATCGCCGCAGCATTGGCGCCCTATCCGTTTCGCACGTGCAAAATAGACGAATTCGCAACCAGCGATATTATGTGTCTTGCCGAACCCAGTGGTCTTGGTGCGCCCTATTTCAACAGTCACCTGGGGGTTTGTTTTTCCGTATCCACGGAAGCGCTGACAACGCGGCAAACCGCCGTTCTGCTACTCGAAGCAATTGTGTTCAGGGTGGTGCGTATTCTCGAAGACTATCACCGGCAGATGCCGCTCACTCAGGTATATCTCTCCGGCGGTCTGTCGGAACTGGCCTGCCTGCAACAAGGCATCGCGCAATGCGTCTCTTTCCCGGTAATGCATTTGCAGCAAAAGGAGGCAAGTCTTCTCGGTGCCGCATTGTTTGCGGCACACGATAAAATCCATATACATCTACGAGCGAAAGAAATCGAAGTGGTGTTTAGAAACCGTGCGTTGATAAAGAAATATCATCAGTGGAAAAGATGGCTGGATGGTTTGCTGGAAAGCAGGGGATAGACCAAGATACGATAGCTTACTTGACTGCAACAGGCGTTGCAGGCCTGTTGCCGCCAAATGAGGCGGTTAGCGGCGAGCACGTCTTGTGAATGAACTGGAACCTGCCTTGGGGTGGCGTGCCGTGACCGTTGTCAGTGGTCTTGAATCTTGACTTTATCCATTGTTCTCATGCTGCCCGAAACGAGTTTGTATTCGAACAACCGGCATTCCAGTGCGCCGTTAAACAAAGGTGTGCGGCGTGATGCTTTAAGCCGGATTGTTTTGGGTAACGCCGGATCGGCAGACAAGATATAGGCATTCCATCCGCTGAATTTGTTTTTCAGTATATTGCCAATTTCCGGATAAAATGTATTTAAAGATTCGGTTTTGCCGATGCGAACGCCGTATGGCGGGTTGATCACTAAAGTACCATGCGGTTCCGGCGCTGAAATTTCCAGAATATTGGCTTGTTTCAAGTGTACGGCATCCAGTAGTCCGGCCGCTTCCAGGTTAGTGCGTGCATTAGCCAGCGCATAACCATACAGATCGCTGCCGTAAATTGGCAGCGTTACTAACGGGCGTTGTTCTGCATGCGCTTTGTTCTTGAGCGTTTGCCATAGCTGCTGATCAAAATGGTTGAACTGCTCGAAGGCAAAGCGGCGTTGTGAACCGGGCGCGATGTTTAGTGCAATTTGAGCGGCTTCGAGCAGGAAAGTGCCGCTGCCGCACATGGGGTCGAGTAAAGGCGTGTGTGGTTGCCAGCCCGTCAGATAAAGAATGCCGGCCGCCAGGTTTTCACGTAATGGCGCTTCTCCCGCAGATTTTCGATTTCCGCGTTTAAATAACGCGTCTCCGGATGTGTCCAGATAGACAGTAAAATCCTGTGAATTCAGGAAACCGTGAATACGGATGTCGGGTTCTACGGTATCAATACTGGGGCGTTTGCCGGTTGTTTTGCGGAATTTGTCACAGACTGCGTCCTTGATTTTCAACGTAATAAAATCCAGGCTGCGTAACGGACATTTGATAGCGGCCAGATTGACACGTAGGGTTAATTCGGGAGGAAACCATTCTTGCCAGGGCAATGACAGGACAATGTTGTAGATGTCCGTTTCTGTAGCGTAGGATTTTTTGGCTACCTGCCATAAAACGCGGCTAGCGATGCGACTATTCAGGTTGACTAGATAGCAGGTCTGCCAGTTTCCCTGAAAGTATGCGCCGCCATTGGCCGGACGAACCGCGTCGGCGCCTGTTTTTATCAATTCATCGGACAGAACAGATTCAAGCCCCCGTGGGCACGGCGCAAAAAAACTGAGTAAATGCGCATTCAAGTGCTTACTGCGCAGCGCTGTTTTCTTTCCAGAGCGCAATGATAAGCAGTGCCCATGCGATCATGAAGGAAACGCCGCCAAATGGCGTAATCATTCCAAGGCTGGTTATTCCAGTCAGGCTTAACACGTACAGACTAACGCTAAACAGGACGATGCCCAGTAACATAAACCAGCCGGACAGCGCTATAAGACGTGATTTGGCATAATTTAACAGCAGCAACCCGATAAAGAGCAGGCCCAGAGCGTGATATAAATGATACTGTACGCCGGTGTGGAAAATGGCCAGCATTTCGCTGCTGAGTATGTTTTTTAAGCCATGTGCGCCAAAAGCGCCAAGTGCGATGCACAGAAAGGTGTTTATGGCGCCCAGTAAGAGAAAAGTTTTAGGCATTGGTTTTTTTCCTTTTTGGGAATTGTTGATCGTAAATGATTTTCGGGGTGTCAAATCGCTGAAATTCTTTCTGAGATTTTGTCATTTTCAAGTTGTTGGCGTATCAGATTTTTTTTTTTTGATTTTTATTACTGTTGCGTCGACCTTCCCTTTCGCGAATTTTACCTGAATTTTTTCGCCAATACGGATTTGATTCGCATTACGCACTACCGATTCTTGCGACGAGTAGGCGATACAGTAACCCCGGTCTAGGATTGTTTGTGGGTTTAGGTGCATTAATTTGACATGCTGGTGCTGTAGTTTATTGTCCAGGGCGCCAAAGTAGTGTGCGACAGTTTGTTGTAACCGGGCTGCCAGTCTGCTTTGTTGCTCCTTTATACGGGGGATGTCCGGACGGCCTGATTCGATGCGTTGTTGGTATTCCCTGATTTTCCATAGTTTTTTTTCGACTTGATACGTCCAACTGCTCATTAAACGTTCTTGTAAATGTTGAAAATGCACAAACTGGCTTTTGAGTCGCTCTCCCGGGTGAATGAGCCGGTGTGCAAAGACATCGATGCGCTGCATGCGGTTTTCCAGGTGGCGCATCATTGCGCGTTGCAAATGCTGGTGTTGCTTTTTCAGTTGCTGTTGTAATGTTTCAATTGCCGGGCTAGCCAATTCTGCTGCACCTGTCGGCGTGGGGGCGCGCTTGTCGGCAACAAAATCGGCGATAGTGAAATCGGTTTCATGACCAATGCCGCTGATGACCGGGATTGAGCAGGTTGCAATTGCGCGGGCGACAACTTCTTCATTAAATGCCCATAAATCTTCAATGCTGCCCCCGCCTCTGCACAGGATCAAGACATCGCATTCTTGCCGCTTGCATGCAATTGCAATCGATGCGGCAATACTTTGCGCAGCTTCTTTGCCTTGAACGGGCGCAGGATAGATAATCACCGGTAACATGGGCATGCGGCGTCGCAGGGTGGTAATGACGTCGCGCAATGCTGCCGTAGCCAAAGATGTGATGATGCCGATCTGCCTGGGAAAAGTGGGCGGGTTTTTTTTGCGTGCCGGATCAAATAAACCTTCATTTTCCAGCCGTGCCTTGAGTTGTTCAAATGCTTCAAACAATTTACCCAGGCCAGCGCTGCGTATGGATTCAACATTCAGTTGAAAATCGCCGCGCGCTTCATAAAGCGATACCAGTGCGAGCACTTCGACTTGCATGCCTTCGCGTGGTTGCCAGTCGATATACTGGTTTTTGTGCCGGAACATGACGCAACGGACTTGTGAATTGGCATCTTTGAGTGAAAAATACCAGTGACCGGATGGATATCGCTTAAGATTTGAAATCTCACCATTTACCCAAAGTAAAGGGATATTGTTTTCAAGAACAGCTTTTGCAATACGATTCAATTCGCTTACCGTTATAATCTTATGTACAGTCTCAGGTGTGGGTAACAAACTCATAGGAATATTCAAAAATGATCCACATCTTTGGATGAATATGGAAACACAAGGCTTTTTAAGTGTTATGAATCATGCTTTTATTGTAACACTTTGTTTATAATAAAATAATTAAATTGACTCAAATTTTGGCGAAGTAAAAAATTCTTTTTTGTATTGGGGTCTTATTATCAATTCGCAAGTGTTATTCACACAGTTATACACAGAATTTGTGGACAAAAAATAGATCATCTTGCTGAAAACAAATTGGCAGGATACATTATGTAATGGGTTTGGGGATTAAAATACCTGATAATTATTTCAATCTGGTGAATGAGGAGAGTGTTGCGTGTTATCGTTAATTGAAGCAGCTGGTTGGCCGATCTGGCCTATTATTTTTGCTTCCATCATTGCTGTGGGCATTATTGGTGAACGGATTTGGTCATTACGTCAGCGTGTCGTCGCGCCAAAGGATTTATTGCCCAGGGTATTGAATGAATATAAAAGAAGTGGTGTTACGCTGGATATGATTTCAAAACTGCAGCAGCATTCTCCGCTTGGGCAGATATTCGCAGCCGGATTGCAAAATGAAAATAGCTCGCGCGAGATAATGAAGGAATCGATCGAAGAAGCCGGCCGTGTGGTAACGCATGATCTGGATCGCTATCTCACGACATTAGGTACCATTGCCGCGCTGAGTCCATTGATGGGTTTGTTTGGCACCCTCGTTGGCATGATAGAAATCTTCGGGTCAAGCTCGCCAGCGGGCAGTAACCCGGCGCAGCTGGCCTATGGTATTTCGGTTGCCCTCTATAATGCGGCCTTTGGTATCTTGGTCGCAATTCCAAGTATGATTTTCTACCGCCATTTCCGGGCAAAAGTTGATGCACTGGCCATTGAAATGGAATTACAAGCATTAAAGTTGGTCGAAACAATTCAGGGAGAACGTAAACCGGTAGGCTCCAGAATCGATCAAATGCATTGAATTTATTTTTTCATATGTAATCTATTGATTTTGAATAAATAGATCAGGCTGTTTAAGAGCCGCCGGATATAATGTCGCGCAGGTGGCGTTTTTTTATATCGTCAAACAGTTACTTGCGTGGGATGATATGTGACGCTGGGACCGTCAGAAAAGCGTTAAAAGATGTTCCAAACTAAACTACCTGACAGTCGAGCATGGCCGATTTGGTGAGCGTTATATTTATTGGGACATAAAAATATGACGCTCAGTGAATTGTTGCGAATGATTGAAGAAATTGCCGGACTTGCGATGCCGAAAATACGTGTTCCTTACTGAGTCGCTTTAATGGCAGGCGCCGTTTCGTAATTTCTTGCGGATTTTGTGACGCACCGTCAACCCAAGGCGCGTTTAACCGGTGTGCGATTGGCGCGTTATTCCATGTATTTTGATAGCGAGAAAACAGTCAAGGCGTTAAAGTTGCCACAGAATTTAGTTTACCAGGCATTGGTTGATGAAATTGATTGGTTGGATAGTAAGGGGCTGATTACGCGGCGTTTACCCGTTCGGCAGAGCATTTAGTCTGGTGCTGTATTTTAATTTTGTGACATGGCGATAGCGTCTCATATTAAAATAGCGGTTTTTTATAAAGTGGCCGGTTGTATTGGTTAATGAACGAGGATGATCAGGCTTTTAGTCGTATGAAAGCAGAAAAAACAACACATCTGCCGAGAATGGTTTTTTTGCTGCTCTTGATAGTGATTCTTCAAGGCTGTTCTTCGCTGTCCAAGAAAGAAAATACTGAAGTGGATCCGGTTGATCCGCATGAGGATATTAATCGTGTTTCCTATAATTTCACTGATAAAGTGGATCGGGTATTATTTGAACCGGTGGTGGACGTCTATGTCGATTATGTGCCAAATGCCGCTCAGCGCTCAATCGGTAATTTTTACGATAATCTGTCGTATCCGAATGTCGTCTTAAATGCTTTTTTGCAGGGCAAGGTCAAACAGGGTTTCGCAGACGGGCTGCGCTTTCTGGTCAATTCCACAATCGGGATGTTGGGTCTGTTTGATATGGCAACGCATATGGGACTGGAAAAACATGATGAAGATTTCGGCCAGACACTGGCGGTCTGGGGAGTCGATTCCGGTTCCTATTTATTTATTCCGATTCTGGGGCCGAGCAGTGAACGCGATGTCGTTGGCGTACCGGTAACCGTTGTAACCAATATGCTTTTCTATGCCGGTATTGTCGTCGGTGCGCCTGTTTTTGTTCCGCTGACTGTGCTGGGCGCAATTGACAAGCGTGCGCGCCTGGCTGGACCCATGCGCATACGCGATCAGGCGGCGCTCGATCCGTATCTGTTCGTGCGGGAAGCGTCGTTACAACATCGGGAGTTTTTAATCTATGATGGCAACCCGCCGCTCAGATTGTATGATGATGAACCTTTTTTGGATAATCCCTTTGAAGTAAAACCGGAAAAGAAGCTTCCGGGCAGTGACGCTCCAGATAGCCAATCAATTGAATAAATGATTAAGAAAAAACAAAAATAGATTAAAACAAAGAAATACAAGCGGTAAAATATATATTTCCCTGAAAATTATTTTAATCATATCGATGATGCTATGAATGGAATGCACGAGAGCTTGAGAATAAACCGGGAAGATGCCGGTTTGACCGAAAAAGACGAAATTAGCCCGTCAACATTGAATGAACAGTTTATTAAGGCGCGTTCTGCTTTATTAGCATTGCAAAACCCGGATGGGCACTGGTGCTTTCCCTTGGAAGCCGACTGCACGATACCCGCAGAATATATCCTGATGATGCATTTTATGGATGAAGTGGATGTTGCGCTGGAAAACAAAATAGCACGTTTTATCCGGTCGAAACAGGATCAAACGCACCATGGCTGGCCGTTGTATTATGGTGGAGAGTTCGACATCAGTTGTTCCATCAAGTCCTATTATGCTTTAAAACTGGTGGGCGATTCACCGGATGAACCGCATATGGTTCGTGTACGTGAGGCAATTCTTCAGCACGGCGGTGCGGCCAAGGCAAATGTATTTACACGTTTGTTGCTGGCAATGTATCAACAGATACCTTGGAGAGGCGTACCCGTTGTTCCGACAGAACTAATGTTGTTGCCCCGATGGTTTCCGTTTCATCTGAGCAAGATATCATACTGGTCGCGAACCGTCATGGTGCCGCTTTCTATTTTATGTACACTGAAAGCGAAAGCGGTCAATCCACGTAATGTCGATATTCGTGAGTTGTTTACTGTTCCTCCCGAACAGGAAAAAAATTATTTTCCCGAAGCAGAAACGCGTTTAAAACGATTTTTTATGTGGGTCGAACGTATTTTATCCAGGTTTGAGCCGCGCTTACCCGAATTTATGCGCCGCTATTCGATTCGCCGTGCTGAACGCTGGACGCTGGAACGGTTAAATGGCGAATGTGGCATAGGTGCAATTTTTCCGGCCATGGTGAATGCCTATGAGGCATTGGCATTGCTGGGTTATGCCGAAGATCACCCCAATCGTGTTCAATGCCGCAGGGCATTGGAAGGTTTGTTAATTGATGAAGGGGGACAGGCCTGGTGCCAGCCATGTACTTCACCGGTTTGGGATACAGTATTAAGTGGACTGGCATTGCAGGAGGATACTGAAACGGATCAGAAGTCTGTGCATGCTGCATTGGATTGGCTGCTCACAAAACAAATACTGGATGAAGCGGGCGACTGGCGTGATAAATGCCCTGCATTGCCCGGTGGTGGCTGGGCTTTTCAGTATGCCAATCCCCATTACCCTGATCTTGACGATACAGCTGCCGTTGCCTGGGCACTGGCACAGGCGCAAATGCAGGGCAATGTGCAAGCTTATCAACAATCCTTTGTACGCGCTGTCAATTGGCTAGCCGGCATGCAGTCAAGCAATGGCGGTTTTGCAGCATTTGATGTGGATAACACCCATCACTATCTCAATGAAATTCCATTTGCCGATCATGGCGCCCTGATCGACCCGCCAACCAGTGATGTTACCGCCCGGTGTGTGTGCGTTCTTAGTCTGAGCGATGATCCGGCACATCGAAACGCTGCCCAACGCGCTATCGAATTTTTGCTGAAAGAACAAGAAGCGGACGGTTCCTGGTTTGGCCGCTGGGGTACAAACTACATTTATGGCACATGGTCTGTGCTGGAGGCATTAAAATTGGCAAAACTGGATGGGAACCATATGTCTATCAGACGCGCAGTCCAGTGGTTAAAGTCCATTCAGCATGAAGATGGCGGCTGGGGCGAGACGAATGACTCCTATTTCGATCAGCAACTGGCTGGCAGGTTTGAAGTCAGTACTGCTTTTCAGACCGCCTGGGCGCTACTTGGTCTTATGGCTGCAGGTGAAGTAGACAGCCCGTCAGTGCGCGCAGGCGTTGATTATTTGTTATGCAACCAACTCACTGATGGTTTATGGGAAGAGCCCTGGTTTACTGCCCCCGGTTTTCCACGTGTTTTTTATCTGAAATACCACGGATACTCCAAGTTTTTTCCGGTATGGGCCTTGGCACGATATCGCGCTTTAACCCATTAGTAAAATAGATGCCCCGAATTGGCGTTATATGCGCATTAAAAGCAGAGGCGGCTTGTCTGTCAAAAGAACAGACCGCATTGCAGGAAACTGTTCAAATCGGACCCAATACCTGGCTCTGCATGAGCGGCATCGGTGGTGAAGCCGCACTAACTGCGGCCCGGAAACTTGCCGGCATCAACGTAAACGGATTGATAAGTTTTGGCGTAGCAGCAGCACTGGAAGATAAATTAACTCCGGGAGACCTGATACTTCCTAAAACAATTCATAAAACAGATATGCATTTTCCGGTGACTCATGAATGGCGCGATCGCATCATCGCCAAGTTAGCGCCGGGTTTGCGTATCTCCGGCGGCGCGTTATCAGACAGCGCCATCGCACTGACCTCTGCGCAGGACAAACTTAAATTAGGTCAATTGACAGGCGCCTGTGCGGCCGACATGGAAACCGCAGCGATAGCCGAATTTGCAGCACAAAAAGAGATACCTTTTATTGCAGTTCGCGCTATTGTTGATCCGGTCGCTTTCTCTCCACCGACGGCGTTAATCGGCACAGTGAGCGCCGACGGCACGGCCGATATCTGGAAGTTACTGCCGCTCATATTCAATGGCTCGATATCATTGAAAACGCTTTTTCATCTGGCAATGGGCATGCGTGCTGCGTGTAGCACTTTAAAGAAAACAGCCGCACTGACCGGCCTGGATTTCGGTTACGCGTTATCCGGCCTGGATGATGTTGTTGGTTACAACCGGTAATGACATAATCAGCCTGAGAAAAAAGCTTCGGTTAAACAAGATAAGGAGCGACCATGAATTACTCGGCATTGAACGTTCAACAAACGAGTGTAATGTTCATTGTGTGTTTGTGGCTCGCTGGTTGTACAGAATCAGTGTACCAGCGCATGAATGATCCGGCACGGGACGGATGGCAGAAACCGCAGGTGGTCATAACGAAGCTTGCCATTGAACCAGGCTCTCGGGTGGCAGATTTGGGTGCGGGCGGGGGATATTTTGCCGGTTTTTTGGCAAAAGCGGTCGGGCCAAAAGGAACAGTATATGCCGTTGACATTAATGACGACGCACTGGATTTTATCAACAAGGAAATGAAATCCCGCGGCATAACCAATGTGCTGCCAATCCGGGCCGAGCCCAACGACCCCAAACTTCCAGAGCTTGTGGATCTCGTATTTAGCTGCAACACTTACCATCACATGAAAGACCGATCAGCTTATTTTAAATCATTGAGCCGTTATCTCAAACCTAATGGGCGAGTGGCGATTGTGGATTTTCATCCACACGGTATTTTTTTCGGTTTTCTGGGACATGGTACCGCAAAAGAAGATGTTCGGCGCGAGATGGAGTCTGCCGGTTATCGATTGATAGCTGACTACGATGTCATTGATCGTCAGCATTTCCAGATGTTCATTCGGGAATAATTAGTCGGCCCTTAAAATATACTCAAGCATATGATATTCATAGTAATTATCCGGTCTTTTGCTGTTCAAAACGACCAGAAAATGCTAGAATAAGCGCTTGTTTCTGGTCGAAATGGTGATTTATCGATGCTCACACCCAATAAAGCTTTTCATCAACCCAGTTTGCATGAAACAGACCTTTTGTTGCAGCTTGATCCCTCTGATCCCTCTGATCCCTCTGATCCCTCTGATCCCTCTGATCCCTCTGATCCCTCTGATCCCTCTGATCCCTCTGATCCGCTGCTCAAACTATCAACCGTTATTCCCTGGCATACCTTTGACGAAGCGTTTAGCGTTCATTACACCGAAGGCATCGGCGCGCCGAGCAAGCCAATTCGTTTGATGGTTGGGTTGCTGATCCTCAAGCAACTGGAGAACTTGAGCGATGAGTCGGTGGTATTGCAGTGGACACGTAACCCGTACTACCAGGCTTTTTGTGGCATGCAAGAATTCCAGCGGAAATTGCCTTGCCATAGCACCGAACTGGTGCATTTTCGCAAGCGCATTGGCGCTGAAGGTGTAGAGCGCATATTCCGGATGAGTGTTGGTTTGCATGGCAAGGCAGCGCTGGAAGATGCGGTTCATATTGACACCACGGTACAGGAAAAGAACATCATCTATCCAGCAAGACAGCAAGCTTGCGATTAGAATTATCAATCGCCTGTACGGCGCGAAGCAATTAAGTGACGGCGGTTATCAGGACGATTGTTTGCTTCAATTAGACGCAAACAATGGCTACACCGATTTCTTTAACACCTTGGTGAGCGAAACGCATAATTTTACAGGTCAGGTGCTTTTAGTGTACGGGGATTCTCATTATTTCAAAATGGATAAAGCAATGTTTAACGATGACGGCACTATAACCAGAAACTTCACGCGTGTAGAGGTTTCTGGAAGCCTTGAAAACAGCTGGATCGAATTGACAGTTGATCCAACAACTAAAATGTATTTTCTTTCCAACCAGTCATCTTGAGTCAATAAAAAAGCTACTAACTGCTACCTACCGGATATCCCCGGTAGGTTCAAATTTCCCTCAAACTACAAATCCATATCTGAGTGATTTACCGAATATCTAAACTAATTAAAAGCCATTGCAATTGTAGATTTCATAGTCCGTCTTCGAGGACGGATGAGATTTCGAAGCGCAGCGAAATTCTTCTGACTGAATTCCACGCGTGACCGTGGATTAGGATCAACATGATCCAGCGCCTCAACAAGTGCAACACGGGGCGCAAGTCCAGCGAAATTGGCTACCTGAATGGACAACCCTGGGCGGGCGTTCAATTCGATAATCATGGGTCCTTGGTCTCTGTCCAGAACAATATCAACGCCTAAATAGCCCAGGTCAGTCATTTCATAGCATGCGGCGGCGAGTTTGAGCAGTTTATCCCAGTGAGGCACAGTTAAATTAGAAAAGGATTTGCGCGTATCCGGGTGGAAATAAACCGGATTACCGTGTTGCACGGCATGTAATGCCTCACCTGTACCAATATCAATACCAACACCGACAGCACCCTGATGCAAGTTGGCTCTGCCGTCAGATGCATGTGTGGCTAACCGCAGCATAGCCATAATAGGATACCCTCTCAGGACAATCACGCGAAGATCAGGGATGCCTTCATAACTATAATCAGAAAAGGCTGGATCGATTTGTATCAACGATTCGATCATGACTGAATCCGGTTTGCCGCCAAGACTGTACAGTCCGCTCAGAATATTTGAAACATGACGTTCGATGTGTGACAGCTTAACAGCATCACCACTTGGTTTATAGTATAGGTTGTGATCCTGCTCGGTAATAACCAGAATGCCCTTGCCGCCGCTGCCTTTGACGGGTTTGATAACAAACTGCTGATAGGCGCTCAGTATGTCTTTGAGCTGTTTAACATCATGCTGGTAGTGCAAGGTGCCGAGGAGCTGGGGAACAGTGATGCCGGCTTGCTGAGCAAGGTGTTTGGTTTTTAGTTTGTCATCAACCAGTGGGTATAGATGGCGCGGGTTATAACGTGAGACCAAACCAAAGTTGCGCTGATTCATGCCGATAATGCCCATGCTTCTGAGTCGTTTAACGCTTGCCAACAACATGATGCCTGCCCATCGAATGAAAACGATAAAGTTCGGTTAATCGATAGCCTGTGTATTGCCCCAGTATCAGGATCAATGCTAGGTTGACCAGCATCAGTTCCGGAAAATTAAAAGTCAGGTATTCAACGGTTCGATTAGTCATGAACAGATAGGCAATGACCGCAGTCAACAGGCTTCCCGCACCCTGGATAAATACTTCTCGGGGCCCATCTTCTTCCCAGAGCACGGACATGCGTTCAATTGTCCATGCCAGAATAATCATGGGGAAGAACGTTACCTGTAATGCCTGACTTAAACCGAGCTTGTGACTGATAATACTGATACTTGCGATAATGGTTATTACAACGATAATGACCGCTGATATGCGTGCAACCAGCAACAGATTCAGTCTCGATAAATACGAACGGATAAGCAATCCGGTACTGACGACTATCAGAAAGATGATTATGCCTGTTATCAGCGTGGTCTGGATCAAGGCCAGGGCAATCAGAATCGGCATAAAAGTGCCGGAAGTACGAATGCCGATCAGGATGCGCATAATAACAACAACTAACGCACCGATAGGTAGCAACAAAATCATTTTGAAGGCATTTTGCTGCTCAATCGGCAGGCTGTAGATTGAAAAATCGATGAGTCCGGCTTCTTTGTTTATGCCGCTGCCAACAACCAGATTCCTGGCTGTATGAACATTTTTGATAATTGAAAATGAAACTTGTGAATTTTTACCGCCAACGACATCCAATAAGGATTGTCCCCCGCGTTGCCAGATCAGGAAATTCTTCGGCTTGCCGCTTTTGCCGGTGTCCTGATTAAATAAAATCCATTGGCTGCCATCATGGATTTCAACAAAATTAGTCAGTGATTGCCGTCTGCGTCCATCTTCGAGAAAAAGACCACGCACAACACGTGCGCTGATACCCTCCAGTGCCAGTAAATCCAGAATCAGTTCGGTTTTGTAATCCTCTCCGGCTTTGTCATTACGCAGCAAACGCTGGTTCTGGTTGGGCGATGGGGAATTCAGTGTCTGGATTAATTCGCGTGTAAAAATTTCCGAGTTTGCGGATCTGGCGCGCACTTGATCGAGCAAAGTTATTGACGCCGTCAGAAATACCTCGTCCAGTTCGGGCTTTGTTGGTTCTTTAGGTGCATCAGTGGGTTGGGTCTCGATCATTTTGTCATTCTCATAAACGCTCAACCGATAATAAGCGGTTTGAGCACCCAGAGCCGTTCTTTTGCTCCATTGACCTCGGCGGAAATTTTTTGATGAAAGTTCACTAAAGCCATAATCTGGCGAGGCAAAATCCTCTTCCATGAAGGTTAGATGGGGTTCTTTTGGCGGCAGGGCAAATGATACGATTACCGGATCGCCTTGCGCCTGAAAATCAATTTTTGCTTCGATTGTCCAGACAAATTTTTTAGCATCTGGCATTAAAGGAAAACCCAACACCAGGTGTTTATAGAGTATCAGTCCAATTCCGGTCGAAAGAATCAGTATGACAACGGTATAAAGTCTGGCTCTGGAATGCATTATTGCTGGGTGCCAGGTTTGGCTTTGGGTAAAGTATATTCCTTGCTGACATCAACAATCGCCAGGTCGCGTAAGAAATTTCTGCCCATGAGAATCTGTTGCTTGAATTTGCTGCGATCGACCAGAGTGAAACTGATCAATTCGTCCAGGTCGCCCAGTATTACACGTAAACGGACAATGGGGCGGCGTTGGGATTCTGTTTTGTGTTTTTTAATTTTGGTATAGCCGCGAATCCGGCGTATGAGTTCTATCTTTTCTTCCGTTTCCGGGTCAATAATATTGAATCTGATATAAGGTTTGCCATCACGTTCAAATTCAATCATATCGAGTGCATTCAGCGATGACGTCTGTGCACCGGTATCAATCCGGGCGCTCAGGCTAATTCCGGGTGGATCAAGATAGATATATTCCAGTCCACCCAGAACCGTTCTTTTATCTAGACTGTTCGGGTTTTTAAGAGGTGTGTTTGATGAAGTCCGCGGATTTGGTTTGACGGGTTTTGTTGTTTGAGAAGCTGCCTGCGGCGTGGGTGTTCTCGTCACTTGATCCTGCCGGTTCTGTTGTGCCTGCTGGTCTTCCAATGCTTTTTTCTGTGTTAATAATTCCGAAAACAATGTGACCAGTTCGCTTTCTCTTGCGCTGATAGCAGCTTCTCGCATTATCAGCGCTTCTTCGCGGTTATCCAGTGCTATTAAACGTTGTTCCAGATTGTCTTGCCAAAAAAAGAGGGCCTGATTTGATTCGTTATCTGAAGACTGAGGGTCAATAGATTTGCATCCAGATAAAATGCCGATACTGATGCAAATCATTAGACCAGGTAATACTGATTTTGGGAAAAGTGGTATTTTTCTGGTGAAAAACAGCATTGAGTATAACCTGCGTTAATGTGAAATTAGAGGCGTTTAGTTTGTACGGCCGTCGAAAGATAAAAACCGGATTTGTTATCAATTTTATCGGTTATCGTTCAAGCTTCCAACCGACATTTTGCAGTTATAAAGTAATGTATAGACCTTTGTCGTTATGGATTGTTCAGATCGAAAATCAGTGTTTCACTGTTGTAGGAGCAAATAGCGCGATGAATTTCCAGGCAATGGGAAGTAACGATTATTTTATAGGTGCCAGGCGGCTGACCCTTGCTGTCAAATTCAAACTGAAAATGTCCCTGCTTATCGCTCGGATATGATTTTTCTGTGATTACAACACCCGATGCAGTGGTGACCTGAAAATTCAGTAACACATCCGCTGTTGGCAGCGCGTTGTAATCCACCCAGCCGTTAATTACAATTTTTTCGCCAACGGTATACTGTGTGCTTGGTTCAACAAGAACGGGTTTTGAAATATGCGTGGCGCCCGCATGCATTGAGATAACGCATAAAAACAGCATCAGCATGCTGGTCAAAATATTTTTGTATTTTAGTCCCATTGGCATTTTATGTTTATCAAATAAGTCCATGATTCCTGGATCGTAGCGCGTTGCATTGATAGTGTTGAGATCGAATGTTACTTAATAATTATGATCCATCAACGAGATTTCAATCCGTAACCTATTAAGAAATATAACAGGTGTAGTAAGACAAAGCCAGTTTAACTTTAAACAGGGTGATCGAAAAAAATCAATTGAATGGCGGCGATTGAAAAAGAGTTTATTTTCTGGGCGCATATAAATCGGTAATCGTGCCTTCTGCGATTTCGGCGGCAAAAAAGACCGTTTCAGACAGCGTTGGATGTGGATGTATAGTTAGGCTGATGTCTTCCATGTCCGCACCCATTTCAAGTGCCAGAACAGTTTCAGCAATAAGTTCACCGGCATTGGTTCCGACAATCCCTGCGCCCAGAATGCGGCGTGTTTTTTTGTCCAGAATCAGTTGTGTCAACCCTTCTTCACGCGCCATGGAGATTGCCCGGCCGCTGGCGGCCCATGGGAAGCTGGCCTTTTCATATTCAATACCCTGCTGTTTGGCCTCTTTTTCGGTCAATCCCATCCAGGAGATTTCGGGATCTGTGTATGCAACCGAAGGAATTGTGCGTGCATCAAATACTGCCTTATGACCGGCAATGATTTCAGCAGCCAGCTTTCCTTCATAGGTTGCCTTGTGTGCAAGCATGGGGTTGCCAATAATATCGCCGATGGCAAAAATATGCTGAAAATTGGTGCGCAACTGCTGATCGACTCCAATAAAGCCTTTTTCATCAATCTGGATGCCGATACTTTCGGCGCCGATATTAAACCCATTTGGACGGCGGCCTACCGCCATCAGGATGCAGTCATAGGTTTTTGTGTCAGGTGCATTGTCGCCTTCGAAACTGACTGCCATGCCTGATTTCTTTGCTTCAATCCTAGTTATTCTGGTGCTCAGATAAATGGCCTCATACTGTTTCTTGATTCGCCGGGTTAGCGGTTTGACCAGATCGGCATCCGCGCTTGGAATGAGTTGATCCATAGATTCAACAATGCTTATTTTGCTGCCCAGCGCTGAGTATACTGTAGCCATTTCCAGGCCGATAATACCGCCGCCGATGATCAGCATTTGCTTGGGTATTTTTTTGAGCTTTAGTGCGCCGGTAGAATCAATGATGCGCGAGTCATTGGGAAGGCCTGGAGTATGCGTGGCGCTAGAACCCGCTGCGATAACGCAGTAATCGAATGAAACGGTTCTGATTTCTTTGCCAGTTTCCACTTGCAGCATATGTGGTGTGATAAATTTGCCCATGCCATGCAAGACCTCGACTTTACGCTGTTTGGCCAGCGCTTTTAGTCCTTTGGTCAGTTTCCCGATAACGGACTCTTTCCATGCTCTCAATGTGTCGAGCGAAATTTTGGGTTTACCGAAAACAATACCCTGATTTTCGGCTTCTTCAGCTTCGGTGATAATTTTTGCAGCATGTAACAGCGCCTTGGAGGGAATGCAGCCGACATTCAGGCAGACGCCGCCCAGTGTGTCATAGCGCTCAATCAGGATGACCTGTTTGCCTAGATCGGCAGCACGAAAGGCAGCGGTATAGCCGCCCGGCCCGGCGCCGAGCACCACCACTTCTGCGTGAAAATCTCCGCGCTGAATATTTTCAGGTGACGGGACAGGTTGCGTTTCGGTGTGTACGGCGGGCTGCGATGGCTGTATCGTTTGACGTTCATCGGATTTTTGCGCAATTCGTTCATTACCAGAAGGCGGTTCTGGTTCAGTGGTTTCCTCCTGTTCGACAGCCTCCAGCGTCAGAATCAGCGAACCTTCAGAGACCTTGTCTCCTACTTTCACTTCGACGGATTTAATTTTTCCAGCCTTTGGCGAAGGTACTTCCATCGTCGCTTTGTCGGTTTCCAGCGTGATCAGCGAGGTTTCTTCCCACACGGTGTCGCCGGGCGAAACAAGTACCTCAATTACGACTACATCGCTGAAATCGCCAATGTCGGGAACTTTTATCTCAACAATCTGAGCCATAGTGTATTTTGAGAGAGTCGATTAATTACCAATGCACCACAATCATTACTGCCTGATCTGCCCGTCACCCAGAACGATAAATTTTTGGCTGGTCAGACCTTCCAGTCCCACCGGGCCGCGCGCATGAATTTTATCGGTGGAAATACCGATTTCAGCCCCAAGGCCGTACTCGAAGCCATCCGCGAAACGCGTGGTGGTATTGACCATTACCGAACTGGAATCCACTTCGCGCAAAAAGCGACGTGCATGGGTGTAATTTTCAGTGACAATCGCATCGGTATGCTGCGAACCATAACGGTTGATATGCTCAATCGCCTGATCCAAGCTGTCAACGACACGGATACTTAAAATCGGCGCCAGATATTCAGTCGACCAATCGTCCTCGGTTGCCGGATTCATTTGCGCAATGATGGTGCGGGCTGTTTCATCGCCGCGCAGTTCGACGCCCTTGTCCAGATAAATTTTACCGAGTGCCGGCAGTATTGTTTTCGCAATATTGCGATGCACCAGCAGCGTTTCCATCGTGTTGCAAGTGCCATAGCGTTGTGTTTTGGCGTTGTCGGCAATTCGGATCGCCTTGTCAAAATCCGCCTGGTCATCGATATAAACATGGCAAACGCCATCGAGATGCTTGATTACCGGAACACGTGCTTCATTGGAAATGCGTTCGATCAACCCCTTGCCGCCGCGCGGCACGATAACATCGACAAATTCATGCATAGTAACCAGTTCGCCCACGGCAGCCCGGTCGGTGGTTTCGATCACCTGCACCGCCGTTTCAGGTAGGCCGGCAGCGATCAAACCTTCGCGAACGCAGACTGCAATCGCCTGGTTGCTGTGGATCGCTTCGGAACCACCGCGCAGAATCGCCGCGTTGCCGGCCTTGAGACAGAGTCCGGCTGCATCGGCAGTGACATTCGGACGCGCTTCGTAAATAATGCCGATCACCCCGAGCGGTACGCGCATTTTGCCTACCTGTATGCCGGACGGACGGTAATTCAACCCCGAAATTTCGCCTATCGGATCGGCGAGTGCGGCAATCTGTAATAGTCCCTCCGCCATGTTTGCAATGCCTTTTTGCGATAGCGTCAGGCGGTCAATCATCGCCGCTTCCAGTCCTTTTGCTTTCGCAGCGTCCAGATCTTTCGCATTGGCGGCCAACAATTTTTGTTCATCGCGCCGGATCGCATCCGCCATTGCGATCAAAGCCTTGTTTTTGTCTGCTGTTTCAGCTCTAGCCATCAATCGGGACGCGGTGCGTGCTTCATGGCCAATGGACTGCATATATTGTTTAATAGTGGTAATGCTCATAAATTCGCTTTGCATGGGTAAGGCTGATTGTTTGTTATTATAGTATAAGATGACTTGTGTTGGCTTATACGGCATTGAATTACATGTAACTTCATTCAGTTTTTGTTCAGTTTCTTATTTGTAAAATTGCGTTGCGAGAAAGTTGTTGAATTCTGACCAACTGACTGATTTAGCAGATGCATTATTGGAATTGTGGCGAAGGTTTAGTGCGTGGGCGAATTTGAAGTTGAAATAACAGGTGTTTATGGCAGGTTGTTTTGAGGTTTTGCTGGAAAGTGTTTTAGATATATTCCTGCACTTCAGAGTAAAAGTATATATTTCCAGCAGCTTATGTTTTTAATCAAGAAAATGCGTGAGCAAGGTTACACTGAAAAGCGCTTTAATTTTTCTTGACGTTGTAAATATGCGACAATCTTGGTATAAACATTGAAAAAACATCGCTACGCCACTTGCCAAGCCTGTTGCTTTTGTGCAAAATGCGTTCTAACTAGCTTTTTGTGTGAGCATGTGAAGTATATTTTAGATATTCAAGCATAAAGAGTCAGAGCAAAAGCTTGCAATTTTTTTTGATTTTAATTTTACAAGGGAGCACCCATGGATAACCAGGAAACTCAAATTCACAAGATTGTTGCAGGAATGTTCGGTATTGCGTCTGGCAGTGACCTGCTCGCAATAATGAATAGCTTTGCAACAGCGAATGGTAATCAAGCCTTTGCGGTAAAACTGGCCACATTTTTACCTGAAGCTACTGTAGAAGAACGAGTCGATTCATTGATGACCAACTTCGGCTTTGTTAATGATGAAACCGCCCCAGAAAGCCCAGGTTCACTGGCTCATACATACTTCCATAATGCTTTGGATGGTGGCGCTAATGTGGGTAATGTTGTCTATGCTGCAGTTCAGTTTCTGTCTTCTGAAACATTGGCTGCCGACTTTCCGGCATTCGTGCCTTGGGCCAACCTGTTAGCCAATAAGGCGCAATTAGCAAGTACATATTCGGCTAATTTCCCTTCGACCACACTTGAAGAACTGGCCGCTCCACTGAATGTGGAAAATATTCCAACTGATTCTGTGCTGACAGAAGAGGCTGCAATCGCCTTATTGGCTGCGGGTGGCATAGTAATCGATGTTCCGACCAGCTTTACATTGACAGCAGAAGCGGACTCAGTAACTGAAGGTGGCGCACTGACATACACAGTAACAGCCAGTGAACCAGTTACCGAAGATACCGATGTCGTATTTTCAGTTGTTCCTGGCGATTCTGCAGCGGCAGATCAGGGTACCAGCACGACAAACCTGAATGACTTTGTTTCAGGTACATTTAATCCTGTAACAGTAACTATCGCAGCAGGTAGTACAACAGCAACATTCACCGTTACCGGTTCAGATGATAGCGTAACCGAGTTGGCTGAGACCTTCAGTGTTCAGGCTGTTGTTGGCGGTGAAACGCTAACGACAACCACAACTCTGCTGGACTCGACAGCGTCGCCAGTGATTACCCTGACGACGGGTGCCGATAACATTCCTGGCACATCAGGTGCTGATGTCATCAGCGGTTTTGTTGGAACAGGTACGACCTCAACACTAACAGGTGCTGACACCATCGTAGGCGGTGGAGCGACTGATACCCTCAATATTACGAATACCTCTGGTGCCGGTGTAACAAATACCAATGGTGCGTTGGTAAGTGAAGTTGAAATATTCAATCTGCGCGGTTCAGCGGCTGCTGACACCTTTGCATTCGATGCATCAAGTTCAGTTGGTGTAACTCAAGTCAACAATTTCCAGAGTCTGGGTGCGCTTACAGTTACGAATCTGCCGGCAGGTGGTAGTGTTGGTGTGGTTGGTAATGGTTCAGTACAGAACGCAGCGACAACAGCAACCTATACAGCTGGTGCAACAGCACAAGTACTGAATATTTCTGGTGGTACAAAAGGTACTGGCGCCATTGTAGTTAATGGCGCAGCTGCTGCGGATCCAACCTCGCTGACAATTAACTCAAGCGGTGCAGCCAATACAGTTGGCACAATTACTGCAAACGGTACTGTTACAACTACTACAATCAATGCGTCAGCGGCCTTGAATGCAACAAGCCTTTCGATCGGTACCAATACAGCAGCTCAGTCTCTGGTAGTGAGCGGTGCGGCAGCAGACGTTGCCGCAACAGCTTCGGCAGCTGAAAATTCAGCAGTTGTATTAGGCCTACTTGATACTGACTTTGCGTCAGTAGATGCTTCAGGCTTAACAGCAGGTGGTGTATCAGCAACGTTGTCAGCAACTGTAGCGGCTACATTTACCGGTGGTGCTGGTCAGGACATGGTGACAACAAGTACGAGTGGTCAAACAGGCGCAGTAAATGCAGGTGGTGGTGACAAGGATGTGTTGACACTGGCAAACGCCACACACATTGATACAACAGCTGAAGGTGCTATTTATCAAGGATTTGAAATTCTGTCATCGGCTGCTGCAGCGATCGATATGGACCTGATTACCGGCTCTACAATTACCGGTATCTGGCTGGGCGCTGCGGGCTCCAATGTTACAGACATGAACGCGACGCAAGCTGGAAATGTAACGGTAATCGGCGCTTTGGGTGCAACCACATTAGGCATTAAAGATGCAACAATGGTCGGCACTATCGATACATTGGCATTGACCATTTCAGATGGAGATACGACCACTTCAGAAGCATTGGTTGCTGGTGGTGATATCACCATGGCTGGTGTTGAGAACATCACCATGAATGCAATTGATGATGCTACCTTTACCTCAATGGCAAATATTACCGGCATGACAAACCTGACGGTAACGGGCGGTGGCGATGTAAGCATTACGACGGGCGCTCAGGCACTTGGCGTTAATGGTACATTCGATTTCTCGGCACTTACAGGAACATTAACATTTAATGCTGCAGCAGCAAAAACAAATGCTTTTGCATTCCTGGGCGGCACCAATGTTGATACCGTAACCGATAACGTGATTGGTGGTAACAGCATCAATACCGGAGCCGGTAATGACGCCATTACTTTGACAGCTAAGAAGGGTGGAACATCCGGAACAACAGTCATCGGTGGTGCAGGTGCCGATACGATTACCAACAATGTGATTGGTAATGGTGCTAATGACGGTCTGGTATTTAGATTCGCAGCAGGAGATTCAGTGAGTGATTCATCAACCACGGGTATCAGCGCAACATTGACAGATACCATTACCGGTTTGGATGGTGCGACACTGGGTGCAGCCGCAGGTATTTCTGCAGAGTTTGATACAGAAGTTCAGGCAACGGCTGTAACAGCGGGTAATACCGATGTTGTCCTGGGAACCACAACGGTTACCAATGCTGGTGACTTCTTCGTCAATATCGATAGCGCCACAGTTGCACATATTTATCAGGATACTGATGGCGATAAAATTATTGAGGCTGGTGAATTTGCAGTGACCTTAACCGGTATTGCAACAGATACCTTACTCGCTGCCGACTTTACCATAGTGAGTGGTGATCTGATGCTCATTACGACCTAATATTGAGCGAACCATCAAAGTGAATTCGTGTTAGGGTTCACTTGATAGACATAAAACCCTTGGTTATGAAAATAACCAAGGGTTTTTTCATGTGTGAATTATGGTAAGGTTGAGTTTGATCAGCAATTTAATCACATCTGATGCGAAGTGCTACAAATCAGGCTTAAGATATAACAAGCCTTTAATTTGTACTTGATAAACATATGACAGGCGATTTAAACGAAAAAGTTAAGCATTATCAAGAGATGCTAAATTTGAAGCCCGATAATGTAGATGCTTGCCTAAATCTGGGTGCAATCTTGCAGCAAAACGGAGCATTGATACAGGCCAAAGAAATCTACCAAAGATTTATTGCAAGAAAGCCAAACTGTGCAGAAGTTTATTGTAATCTGGGTATTACATTAAACGCATTGGGAGATCAGAAAAATGCGATCGAAGCTTTCAAATTGGCGATTCAGTATAAACCAGAGTTGCCGGTTGCTCACTATAACCTTGGAAATGCGCTGCAAATCCAAGGAAAATTTGGAGAAGCGGAAAATGCATACCGGGAAGCAATACTTTTAAATCCAAACTATAAAAATGCGCATAATAATTTGGGCAATATTCTGCAAACGACAGGACAGCTCGTTGCTGCTGAACAGCATTTAAAATTGGCGCTACAACTGGATCATAAGGACGCACAAACACTTAACAACCTTGGCAATGTTTTCAAGCACCAGGGTTTATTTGATAAATCGGTTGAATATTATAGAAAAGCGCTTTTATTGAAGCCAAATGATCTTGAGATTAACAGTAATTTGCTTTATGCACTCAGTGCGGATGCGAATTGCTTACCTGAAGTGTATTTGGCAGAAGCAAAAATATACGGACAAAAGGCTAATGCAACAGCGGAACCTTTTCAGAATCATCAGGATATTCTTGGTGAAAAAGCATCACGACCGATAAGAATCGGTTTTATATCAGGTGATTTAAAGTCGCATCCAGTCGGCTTTTTCCTGGAGAATACGCTGAGTTATCTGGACCGGAATCAGTTTGAATGCGTTGCTTATCCAACTAGAGATTTGGAAGATAAGCTAACAGAAAGAATAAAACCCTTTTTTAGCCAATGGCATGTCATTGCAAGCCTAACTGATAAAGAAGCTGCGTTTAAAATACATCAAGATAAAATAGATATATTGGTGGATTTGGCAGGGCACACAGCGTTTAACCGGCTTTCATTATTTGCCTGGCGGCCTGCGCCCATACAAGTGAGCTGGTTAGGCTACTTTGCTTCTACAGGCCTGGATTGTATTGATTATCTTTTAGCTGATCCAATTTCTGTGCCTGAATCCAGCCATTCACATTTCACCGAAGAAATTTGGTATTTGCCGGAAACGCGGATGTGTTTTTCACCACCGGCTGATAACGCTTCGTTGAATGTAACATCGTTACCAGCGATCAGAAATGGATATATCACTTTTGGGTGCTATCAAATGCTGTCAAAATTGAACGATGATGTTTTGAAGTTATGGGCTGAAATATTCAGACTGATGCCGCATGCGCGATTTCGGATTCAGAACAAACAATTGGGGTGTCCAGAGACAAGAATGCAGGTTATTAAACGTTTTGAGCAATTCGGAATAAATATGGAGCGGGTAACGATGTACGGACCACAATCACGGCAGGAATATTTGGCCAGCTATGCAAATGTTGACGTGATTCTGGATACCTTTCCATACCCAGGTGGAACGACGACTTGCGAGGCGCTATGGATGGGAGTGCCGACATTAACACTGACAGGTAAAACGCTACTTGCACAACAAGGTGCAAGTATGCTTACTGCAGCAGGTCTTTCAGAATGGGTGGCAGAAAATACTGATGAATATGTTAGGAAGGCAGTTGAGCTATGTACCGATTTGTCTGGATTGGCTAAATTACGACTCAGTTTAAGGGAGAATGTACGGAAATCCCCCCTAATGGATGCAAATCAGTTTGCTAAAAACTTGGGGGCAGCATTTAATAGTATGTTTGAAACAAAACGCGTACAAAAGGTGAAAATGCGTATGGGCGATGATTCAATGGAGAAAGTTGTCCTGCATGTGGGTTGTGGATCAAGAGATAAGGCGCACACAACTCCAGGGTTCAATACTAGTCTTTGGCGGGAAATCAGGTTAGATGTTGATGAAACAGTTAACCCCGATATTGTAGGCACTATGACAAATATGGCGGATGTAAATGACGCTTCAGTTGATGCCATTTTTTCTAGCCACAATATTGAACATTTGTATGCACACGAAGTAACGCTAGCGCTTAAGGAATTCCTGCGAGTAATCAGGCCGAATGGTTTTTTAGTAATCACTTGTCCTGATCTGCAATCAGTTTGTGCCTTGGTGGCGAACGATAAACTGACTGAGCCAGCCTATACATCACCTGCCGGTCCTATAGCGCCAATTGATATACTTTATGGATATCGCCCCTTTATTGAGCAAGGCAATTTCAACATGGCACATAAATGCGGATTTACTAAGAAAGTATTAATTGGAACTTTGCGCCAGGCCGGATTCATGACTACTGCAGCGATTAATCGAGGTCACCCACATTATGATTTATGGGCTGTTGCAAGTAAATCAGAAATTACGCATGATGAAATTTGTAACTTAGCCGAACAGCATTTTCCGTTGCTACAAACTCAAGTTTAGTCAGTTGAAAGCAATCGCAACTTTCTCATTAAGAAATGACATAGCAAGATGGTCGATGAGACCAACATTAATGCAATACAGAATGTTGATCTATAGAAATCTTGAACCCCCATGTATATGTGAAAAAGACGGAAAAGGACATCACACAAAAAAGACGTCAGGTTTTGCATTAAAACAAGCGAAGGTCTTTCATTAAAGCATTGTAGATGTTGTTCAGCAAGATTGAGTGTGAGCGTAGGTCAGGTTTATACTTTCTATAATGAAGCCGGTAATCGGATGGAATGTGGAAAATGAAGCATACTTCATATAACAGCGATAAGCATAAGACAAAATTCTGTAAAAATTAAATATAGATTTGACACTCTTGTAATTGTTTAAAGGTTTAAGAACAGAATTAAAGTTAAGCTGGAATAACAATATTAAGGGCGCCTCTAAAAAATTTAGAGTTTTAAACAAGACGAGGCCAGTTCTTGTTGATAGCAAAAAATATTGACGCAGCATATGATTGATATATAAGGAGATATTTTTTGTGAACAACGACGTATTGTGACGAAATATGGATTTTTAGCGTAGTAATCGGGATTCTCCCGAAAGGCGTTTGAAAGAAACAAAATATAAAGTCGATAAGTAGGAATTTTTATGCATCATATAATCAAAGAGTTATAATTGTTTCTTGAAAGAGGTGCCCTGGTAGCAGTTTTTGGGGAAAGTTAATTGATGGTAGGCTGGAGTTGCTTGTGTGCTCTGCCATAATGCAGAAACACTTGACAAATAAAGAAACCGGGCATAGGCTGAGGCATATACATTCATGTTGAGTTATTAAAATGCCGCAAACTGAAAGACATATCCGGTTGTTCCGCAATGGCCGAAATCAAGCGCTACGCATCCCGCGAGAATTTGAGTTGGAAGGGACGGAAGCCATTATCCGTAAGGAAGGTTGTCGCTTGATTATTGAACCCGTTTCTAAGGGACGCTTGCTCTCACTACTAGCCAGGCTGCCGCAACTGGATGATCCTTTTCCGGATGTCGATCAAGACTTGTCATCGCTGGAAGATACGACTCTCTGAATATGTCGCTTCGTTATTTGCTCGATACCAACATACTCTCCGATCTGGTTCGTAAGCCGCGAGGTATCATAGCGGAAAAAATTTCTGATGTTGGAGAAGATGCTGTATGCACAAGTATAATAGTCGCATCGGAACTTCGATTTGGTGCTATTAAATCCGGTTCAAAACCATTACAACAGCAAGTTGACCTGATTCTTTCAGTGTTAACTATTTTGCCATTAAAAACACCCGCTGATAATCATTACGGAAATATACGTTTTCGTTTAGGCGTTCAGGGAACACCTATTGGCCCCAATGACATGTTCATTGCAGCTCATGCATTGACTGCAGCACTTATTGTGGTTACAGCCAATATCAAGGAATTCTCACGAGTGCCTGATCTTGTAATAGAAAACTGGCTGACCTGATCGATGAGAAGATGGGAGCGCCCTTAAAGCATTTTTGAGGTTGTTCGGTAAGATTGAGAGAGTGCTTATGAATTTTCCAAGTTTCTGTGCAGCATGCAGAGTAAAATATTGCTGGAACTAATAATAAAGAAAACATATTGATGTAAAATGTTTCTACAACAGCAAAGCTGGTAATAAACTATGGCACTTGCAAAAGAAGACATTGAAGAAATCAGGAACCTGATTATTACTACCCATATCAGTGCAACAGCCTGATATGGGTAGTAATAATGTGCGTTATGAACTGGAAATCAGAGAAAGAATCGTTCGGGTTGAGGAAGAGTTAAAACATCAGCGGGAACTGATGATTGAAGGCTTTAAACAAATCGATAAACGCTTCGATCAAGTCGATAAACGCTTTGAACAAGTGGATAAACGGTTTGAACAATTCGATAAACGTTTTGAAGTTTTAACCTTGCGTATTGACCGTTTTTTGATATGGTCGTTTACCACTACACTAACGGTGGGTGGAATTATTATTGCGGTTATCAAATATATGCCTTAATTTAAATTTTGGGTTGTAGTGGAGATGAATAGATTATAGGTGTTAATCCATCAAACACACCCAGTTTAAGCTGGAATTTAGAGAGTAGAGCAGTATTGCTTGTTCAAAACAGTGGTTAGCATGTTGTTAACCACTGTTTTTTTGTTTGGTAGGCCGTGAGAGACTCGAACTCTCGACCAACGGATTAAAAGTCCGCTGCTCTACCAACTGAGCTAACGACCCAAAATAAAGGCGAGTAGTATACCTGATTTGAGAGGTAATACCAAATTGGTTTGTAATAATTCTGAGTGGATTAATCGCCTATTCTAAAGCAAGGGGTGCAGGGGGTGAATCGTTAAAAGACGTGTTGTAGGGTTTATTATGCAGATCATAAGCCGGTAAAATTATAGGTAAATCATGGTATAAAAAATATTGATTTATAAGCAAATTAAAGCATTGAGATGAAGAAGAAAAAAGTAGTAGTTAAAGCGCGAAAGAAAAAAGGAAATATCAACGGATTGGTCAGCAGATGGCTATGGCGGTCTTTTTTGTTGGTTGCTTATGT
The DNA here is from genome assembly GCA_031316255.1 of Nitrosomonas sp. Classification (NCBI taxonomy): domain Bacteria; kingdom Pseudomonadati; phylum Pseudomonadota; class Betaproteobacteria; order Nitrosomonadales; family Nitrosomonadaceae; genus Nitrosomonas; species Nitrosomonas sp. Next base: position 1,605,858 of record JALDQW010000001.1, read on the forward strand.
TTTGATCATGTATCAACTCTGGTTGATGAGCCATGTGCTTTATTGGAAGCATAACAATCCGCCAAGCAGTGCGTTTATGCAGAGTCAGTTGAAAATGCTGAGAAACGAAGACCCTAACGTTACTTTACGTCATACATGGATACCTTACCGGAAAATATCCTATGAAATGAAGCGTGCCATTGTAGTTGCTGAGGACAGCAAGTTTCTCCAGCATAACGGTTTTGATTATGAATCAATTCAGAACGCGTTTAAAAAGAATCTGTCGCAAGGCAAAATAACAGCCGGTGGATCCACCATCAGCCAGCAGCTGGCTAAAAATTTGTTTTTATCCGAGAAGAAAACACTCTGGCGCAAGCTACAGGAAGCGCTGATAACAGTAATGCTGGAAACAATTATGTCGAAACAGCGCATACTGGAAATTTATCTGAATATTATCGAGTGGGGAAACGGCGTGTTCGGTGTAGAAGCAGCAGCGCAGCATTATTATGGGCGTTCAGCTGCTTCGCTGACAAAAGATCAGGCGACTTATCTGGCCGCAATGGTTAACAATCCACGTTATTATGATGCGAATCGGAATTCGCAGCACTTGTTGAAGAAAAGAGATGTATTACTCAGTCGGCTACATTCGGCGAAAATACCTTAAAAGATTGAAATCGCGGGGATGAGAACGATTTTGGCCAAATATCACAATGTGTACGCTTGGGGTGTACCATTTATGCTATGTGTATACGGTAAATTGCAGGACAGCGAGAAAGTTGAGCATGCGGCAAAAACCGTACTGTTTTGTTATGCGGCTAATAGTCACTATCATCAATTTAATTAACATGCCATGACTGAAGAAAATAAAAACGAAGAAAACGAAAAACTGCATATCCAGTTGCAGCGTATTTATACCTTGTTGAACAAGTACAAGCTTCTGCAGGGTTTTGTCGATATGCAGCATGATATGGGCGAGGCGTTGGCAGAGTCGTACATCCAAAAAGAGAACCTGATTGAGTTGCAGCAACTGGTGGATAAAATGCATCCGGCGGATATTGCAGACTTGTTGGAATCTTTGCCGTTAGAGAACAGGCTGCTAATCTGGGGACTGGTCAAGCCGGAATACGATGGTGACGTATTGCTGGAAGCCTCCGATGCAGTGCGCGAAACACTGATTACTGACATGGGAACACACGAGCTCGTGGCGGCTGCTGAACAACTGGATGCGGACGAAATTGCCGATCTCGCTCCAGATTTGCCACAGGTTGTTATGGAAGACGTGTTCCGTTCGTTGCCCATAGCAGAACGTGAACAGTTGCGTGCGGCGATGTCGTATTCGGAAGATTCTGTGGGTGCGTTAATGGATTTCGACGTGATTACAGTGCGTGAAGATGTCCGTCTTGAAGTTGTGTTGCGTTATTTGCGCCGTCTGGAAGAATTGCCGGATCATACAGATCAGCTGTTTGTGGTCGACAGGAATGAGTGTTTAAAGGGTGTGTTGCTGATCAACCGGATATTGGTCAGTGACCCCGATATGTTGGTTGCCGATGTGATGACCAAGGAGATGGTGACGCTGCATCCCGATGATAAGGCACAGGATGCGGCGCATGCGTTTGAACGATACGATCTGGTTTCGGCGTCTATTATTGATCAGGATAAGAAATTGCTCGGCCGGGTTACTGTTAATTCTGTAATCGATTTTATTCGTGACAAAGCCGAGAATGAAGCATTGCATCTGGCGGGTCTGCGCGAAGAAGAAGATCTTTTTGCGCCTGTGTTGAAGAGCGTTAAAAACCGTTGGGTATGGCTCGCGATTAACCTGGTTACAGCATTTATTGCATCGCGTGTGATTGGTTTATTTGAAGATTCAATAGAAAAGCTGGTGGCATTGGCGGCGCTTATGCCCATTATTGCCGGTATTGGTGGCAATTCAGGCAATCAAACGATTACCATGATTGTCCGTGCGCTTGCTTTGGGGCAAATTAATACCAGCAGCGCCTGGAAGCTCATCAGTAAGGAAATCGGGGTGAGCGCGGTTAATGGCCTGATTTGGGGTGCAGTTGTGGGTATCTTCACTTTTGCGATCTATCAAAACGTTGAACTTGGGCTTGTCATGATGCTGGCGATGCTGCTGAATCTGCTGCTTGCGGCGTTATTGGGTGTACTGATTCCGCTTACGTTACGCAAACTAGGCCGTGATCCAGCTTTGGGTTCCAGTGTCATGATTACGGCGGTAACCGACAGTGGCGGATTTTTCATCTTTCTGAGTCTGGCCACGCTGTTTTTGCTTTAAGCAGTATTGGGGAATAAATACAAAAATTTTTCTTAGGCTCTGTTCCAGTTGATTTTTCACTGAACCTTGTATGCCACTTGACGTGCATAGGATGTCTGACTAACATAGCGTAAGAAAACATACTGTTTAAGTTGTTTTCTATGCTTTTCATTAACTATTATTAACCATTTAAAGGGCTTTATTTATGTCAAAGTTGAAAAAAACTTTATTATGCGGTATTGCTCCACTGCTGGTGGCGAGTATGCTGGGTGTGACAACTCAAGCAATTGCTTCCGGCGAAAGATTATATGGCCGTTTCACAAAAGATAACGAGTTGTATACACCTAGAAATCATCGCGAGTGGGTCTTTATTGGTTCAAACGTTACACCGAATGATATGAATGACGGCGCTGCAGCATTTCCAGAATTTCATAATGTTTATATTGATCCAGGCAGTTACGCACACTGGAAAAAAACCGGCGAATTTCGTGATGATACAGTGATTGTTAAAGAATTGACCAGTGTTGGCGGCAAGGCAGCACCGAGTGGAAACGGTTATTTCCAGGGAGAATACGGTGGCATGGCTGCAATGGTCAAGAGCGCGAAACGTTATCCGGACAGGCCAGGAAACTGGGCGTATTTTGGTTTTCCTGAAGATTCCAGACACGGCGCAATTCAGGAAGATTCAGCATGTTCAGCATGTCATCAACAGAATGCAGAACAGGACCAGGTATTCACACAATTCTATCCTGTTCTTCGTGCAGCCAAACCATAAGTCTATTTGCTTGTTGACATCATGATCAATCGTTTTTCGATTGATAAACGTAACAGAAAAAACGGTTGACTGGATTTATTTCAGTTAACCGTTTTTTTTTTATATTGTTTCTGACTTAGCTCGGGGCAATGAACTGTATCAATTAGCATCCATTTTTATCCCGGCAAAGCAGAGTGAGTGTAGCGTAGCCCGCTCATTTGGAATCCCAAACCTCGTGACTTATGCCGTGTCTGGCCTGTTCTGGGAGCAACAGAAATAATTCACGCATTGAGAATCGTCTCAGGCAAATCTAAAAACTGTTTTTCCATTCTCGTAATGCGGTAAAAACATCTACCGGTTTATTCAGCATTTTTCCTGCATATTGACTGACGGTTTTGATGATTTCCGGTTGCTGACATCGCAAGAAAGGGTTGCAGGCTTTCTCGATTGCTATACTTGTGGGCAATGTGGGCGTGTTTTTGTTGCGTAACAGTTTTGCACGGTGCTCCTGTTTTTCCAGGTCGACATTATTCGGTTCTGCAATCCTGGCAAAGGCGATATTTCCCAGTGTGTATTCATGCGTACAATATACCAGTGTATCTTCAGGCAAGTCTGCCAGTTTTTGTAAGGATCGATACATTTGTTGCGGCGTTCCTTCAAAAACGCGCCCGCAGCCACTGGCAAATAACGTGTCTCCACAAAATAGGATATTTTTGTTTTGGGATTGTTGTGGAGATCCGAAATATGCGATATGTCCACTTGTGTGGCCGGGTATCTCGATAATTTCAAGTGAAAGTTGCGGCATTGAAATATGGATTGTGTCACCTTCCTGAACAGGGTGTGTTACAGTTGAAATTGCTTCCAGCTTCGGACCATAAACAGGTACGTCAAATCGATCCAGTAGTGCTTGATTGCCACCAGTGTGATCGCTGTGATGATGTGTAATCAGGATTGCTTCAAGCTGCAATTGATTCGATTGCAGATAATTTAATGCAGGTGTGGCGTCGCCCGGGTCAACAACTATCGCATGCCTGGAATTATGGATAATCCAGATATAATTATCTCTAAATGCGGGTATTGGACTGATTTGAAGCGCCATCATGCCGGGGGTTTATTGATGTAGAATTGAAAGAATCTGCTGTTTAGCTTAATTTAGAATATAGTATCAGATTACTGTAGTTAAAACGTAGTTAAAACCGTTTTTCATTTTTCAGGCATGACCATACAGACAGCTCAACAATGGTTTGCAACATCGCTGGGGCAATATATTGTTGATAATGAATTTAAATATTTCGATCAGGTTGTCGCCAATATTTTTGGCTATAACGCCATACAAATGGGTATGCCGCAATATGATTTCCTGAGAACAAACAGGATGCCCCTGCGTTTTTTTGTAGGGACTGAAAAAAATAACTCGCTGATCTCTGCTTGTGATTATCTGCCTATAGCCGGTGACACGATTGATTTGATAATTATGCCGCATGTGCTCGAATTTAATGAAAATCCACATCAAATACTTCGAGAGGTATATCGTGTCTTGATACCGGAAGGGCATGTTGTTATTTCAGGATTTAATCCTTTCAGCCTGTGGGGGCTGCACCACCATTTTGTATCTGGCCAGAATGAATTTCCATGGAATGGGAATTTTATTACACTGTCCCGCTTAAAGGACTGGTTAAAATTGTTCAATTTTGAAATGCAAGGTGGAAAACTATGCTGCTACGTGCCGCCTTTCAAGCAGAAAAACTGGCGTCAACGATTTAAGTTTATGGAAGATGCCGGCGACCGTTGGTGGCCTATTTCTGGGGGTGTTTACTTTTTGCATGCGGTAAAACATAAGTATGGTATGCGAATTATTAAGCCGGGCTGGAAAAACAGCTTGGCGGGCAAGAAGAAAATAGCAGCGGCAACCCAGCGAATAAAGCCATGAATATGATCAATTCAGATTAAGTATGGTGAAGGAAAAAGAAGACAAGGTAGTCGAAATTTATACTGACGGTGCGTGCAAAGGTAACCCGGGTATCGGTGGCTGGGGCGCATTATTGAAATACGGGGCACGTGAGCAGGAGATATTTGGCGGAGAAAAACTGACCACCAACAATCGGATGGAATTACTTGCCGTAATCCGTGCGCTTGAGCTGCTAAAACGCCCTTGCAATGTGCGCCTGCATACAGATTCGCAATATGTGCATAAAGGTATCAGCCAATGGATACAAACCTGGAAAGCGCGCAACTGGAAAACGGCCGATAATAAACCGGTCAAGAATGTTGATTTGTGGAAACTGCTGGATCAGTTATCGCAGAACCATGATATCACCTGGTTGTGGGTGCGTGGACATGCCGGACATGAAGGAAACGAGCGGGCGGATATGCTGGCTAACCAGGGCGTGGAAAAAATCAATGCTAAGTGTCAAGCTGAATAATTACTGAGATTCATATGCGACAGATTGTACTGGATACTGAAACAACAGGACTGGAATACAAGCTCGGGCACCGTATAGTTGAGATTGCGGCGGTTGAAATCTGTAACCGACAGCTAACAGGCAACCATTTTCATCACTACCTGAATCCGGAACGGGAGAGTGATGAAGGCGCGCTGCAAGTTCATGGCTTGACCCGCGCTTTTCTGGAGGATAAACCCAAATTCAGGGAAATATACAAAGACTTTCTCGATTTTATCCATGATGCTGAACTGATTATTCATAATGCCCCTTTTGATGTGGGTTTTCTAAATCATGAACTGGGCCTGGAAAAATTGTCCACAGTGAATGCCTATTGTTTACAAATCACCGATACACTTAAGCTGGCAAAAGAACTCCATCCCGGTAAACGTAATAATCTTGATGCCCTGTGCGAGCGTTATAAAATCGATAATTCCAAAAGGACGCTGCATGGCGCTTTACTTGATGCGGAACTCCTGGCAGAAGTGTATCTTTCCATGACGCGCGGTCAAGAGACTCTGTTAATGGATTTGGATATTGTCAGTCCGATCTGTAATCAGGGTGCCGATGAGATAAAAAACCTTAATTTAAGTGTCTTATCTGCAACTGAAATAGAACTTCAACTGCACGCCGAACAGTTAGACCGTATTGAAAAAGAAAGTAATCATCGATGTGTATGGAAAAAATTGGGTTTATGAGTTTGAAGTGGCAAATAATAATACCTTATGCGATTAAAAGAAGACAGTAGGCGCCGTTTCTATCCTGCAAAAGCTGGCCTGTTACGACGTATAGTTACAGGTTATTTGATTGTTGTTGGGGTATTTGCGCATATTGCTGTAATTATTGGTTTTATTGCAGCTTTAAAATATTTTCAGCTGACACCCAATCAATTGCTTGTCAGGGCTGTTGAAAAGAGTCCAATTAACATGCCCGGGTTGGTTGAAGCGATAGCACCAGCCCCTAGATTCTCAGACCACATATTGGATGGCCGGATTCGTGTCAGTTATCCACGGATAGTGTTACCTGAATTATCCGGCTGGTCCGGTCAGGGAATGCCGGATTTAATTGCGCAGCGCATTGCTTTGTACTCCAAAATCGGTATCCTTGATTTTGATCCTTGCAAACCGTCTTCCGATATCCTGATGTTATCCGCTTGTTGGGTCAGTCAAGGTGATCAGCAAACTGCATCGCAACTCATTGAGAATCTTAAGCAATTCAAGCAAGAAACACCTACAGCAAGTGGAAATTACCAATATGGCTGGCAATTGGCATTCGCTTATAATTTAATTGCGAATTACTCAGGTTTGTCACAAAATGATCGCGTACAAATTGAAACAAAAATTGAGCAGCTTCTACAAAGTTACTTGAGATTGCTCGATGATCCCTCTCCATCGTTGTGGCATGGACGCGCTTCGCTGGCGTCAATTGCCTGGCTGAATGCCGTAACCCTCAACGCAACACCTGAAGATAAACATCGTTATCAATTAATCGCACGTGCTCAAGGCCATTTTCTCGATGTGATCAAGGCACTTGAAATTACCGAGGGATGGCCGGAAGGTTTTAATTACTGGATACAAAATCGCGGTTTTATTATCAGCCTGGCTGCGAGCGCCTATGTGAATGGGTTGACCAATTCACAGCACACAGAACGCGTTGTATATATTTTAAAACGTATTGGACTTTGGCATATCTATGCCACTCGTCCCGATAATCGGATTGAGAATCTGGGTGACGAGGGCTCCAGGGTTGATCTCAAAGATGAAACGCGCCGAGTTATCGACATCATTGCTCAGACCACGCGTGAGCCGGTGTTTGTGAATTACTCGAACTATTTACAACAATTGCATGGTGCGGAAAGTTATTTTCACGGATATCGTTGGGGAATCAGGCTGTTTAACGATCCGACCATTGCGAATACGGCTTTAACTCGTTCGTACGAAGTGTTGCGTCAAAACACCGCAAATTTGAATTATTTTGAAACGCAGATACCGCTTGCTGATTTGTTTGGCCGTGGCGGCCTTAACCAGGCTTATATTCGCTCGGATTGGTCGCCTGAGGCCACGTTTATCAGTTTCCGTGCGGGACACATATTCACGCATCATGGCCATTACGACGCCGGACATTTTACGATATTTAAAGGCGCGCCCCTGGCGATAAACAGCAGTGCATACGGCGAATACTTCGGCGCCAACCGGCTCAACTATTCCATTCGGACTGTTGCAAAGAATTCGTTGTTAATTTTAAGGCCGCATGAGAAGGTGCAACCGAACCGTTTTTTTGAACAAAATGTATCTGACGGTGGGCAGCGAATAGTTTTTCCTACCGGGAGTGCAGTACAGAGTGTCAACGACTGGCGCAGGAAACACAATGCTGCCCCGTATTTAAGTGGCGGTAAAATAAACCATTTTCACACGATCGACAGGGAATATACCTATATTTCCTCGGATCTGACGAATGCCTATAACACACCGGCTCATGATGAAGGCGGTCGCGGCGGGAAAGTCAATGAAGTTAAACGCGATCTGGTGTATTTGGCCAATGAAGACCGTGTGCTGGTTTACGATCGTGTCGTAAGTACGGATCCGTCGTATACCAAGAAATGGCTGCTGCATACAGTGAATCAGCCTCAAGTGAAGAATGCTACAGCGCTGAAGGGAGAATTGACCAATGGAATTTCTGAGACAACCGATTCTGTTGCTTTAATCAAGAATGATTCCGGACATTTGCGTATTGACCGTATTTACCCGGAAGATGCAAAGATCAGATTGGTTGGCGGGCCTGATTATCAGTATTATGTAGAGTCTGATGGCGATGAAACCGTGCTGGATGGCGAGAATTTTTCAAGTGGGGCTTCCTTTCATCCCTGGTTTGATATCGGAATGTGGCGTATTGAAGTTCAACCCGGAGCACCGCGATTGAGAGATGAGTTCCTTATTGTCTTATCACCCAGCCTGAATGCGCCGCGTGCTGATAAACCCAATCATCTGCTGATCAACGGCATGGCTGCAAAAGGCATAGAAACCGCACAAAACATTGTGGTATTTGCTGAGACTGTGGCGCATGGTGAATTTGAAATCATATCCGGGAGTCATTTGTCGAAACAAAAACAGCGCACCTTATATGTTTTTGGAATGCCGATAGGTATGCAGGTAAAGGTAAATTATGGCGCGGAAGAGCGCATAATTGCTGTAAATTCAAGTGGCGTTTTGGTTACCCCGCTTAATACAGCTGCTGCGCGGATCGCCTTGAGTTGGTAAATGTTATGGATGATTACTCATTGGTATCCAGTAGGCTATCCAGTTGAAGGAGTACTGGCATCCCGGTGGAAATTATCCTATGATTGCCTTTTTATATCATTTCGATCAATTGAGTCTGAAAGGGAACAGCAGTAAATGGAATGGGTGTTAGCCATCGTCGTGTTGACAATAGCCTGTATGGTTTTATGGTTCTTTTCCTCTAAACGGGTTTCACTTGAGCCTGGACAATTGGCGCCTGATTTTAAATTAACTGACCAGAATGGGAATGTGCAGACTCTAGCAGATTTCAGGGGGAAATGGCTGGCGTTATATTTCTATCCAAAAGATGATACCCCGGGGTGCACCCGTCAGGCGTGTGCGTTTCGTGACGATCTGGACAAATTAAAGGCGCTGGATGCAGAAGTAGTCGGCGTTAGCGTGGATACGGTTAATAGTCATGTTGATTTTGCCCGGAAATTTGGCTTGCAATTTCCACTGCTGGCCGATACGGCTGCAGAAACGGCTACGCATTATCGTTCGCTGTTGAATCTGGGTATTGTTAAATTCGCCAAACGGAATACTTTTTTAATTGACCCGTTTGGTAAAATTGCCCGGGTATATCTTTCGGTAAATGCCTCACATAATTCAAATGAAATTGTTTCAGATTTAATGTATCTAAAAAACATGAATAGTGAGAATGAATAGACGAACGAGAATATCCTGGTTTCGTGTCATTGATGGGGAGCTATTGGAGCTGTTTGGAATCAATCAAAAATCATGAGACCGGGAATAAGTATAAGGCGGAACCGCATAAACCCATACTTATTGTAGGCAGGAGTATCAAATATAATGGCAAATTTTACAGAAGAGCAATTAACACAGATCAAATCTGCTTTGCACAAACGTTATCTGGAACTGCAGGAAGAAGTGCGAAGTGAGCTTGTGCAGAGCAGTGAAGAATTTGATATTCGAGAGGCAGATGATATCAATAATATTTTGGCTGATGTCGATACCGCATTAGTTGATAAGCAAATCAATGAAATGCGTGAACTTGAAATGTCCGAGAAATATCTGATGGAACTTGAGTTTGGTGATTGTGTTGATTGCGGAGAGGAAATTGGATTTGAACGATTAATCGCAAATCCCTCTGCGCAACGTTGCATCGAATGTCAACGGAAATATGAGAAATTATTTCCGCACGACTCGAATCCATCGTTGTAGCTGTTTCGATATTGCCGGGACGGATTGCTGCTTAACTTCTGAGCAAAACCAATACTGCGCCGCCGCCGCCATTCTCCGGTCTGGCCTGGCAAAAGGCGAGTACAGACTGATGTTGTGCTAACCAGTTGCCAATACTGTTTTTCAATACAGGAATCCGGTCTTTGGAACTGAGTCCTTTGCCATGTATGATTTTTATGCACCGGAAATTGTTTTCCTGGGCGCTATTTAAAAAAACTGCCAGCTCTCTTTTTGCAGTTTTCTGGATGAGCCCGTGCAGGTCCAGGCTGTCCTGAATAGGCCAGTAACCGCGTCTTAAACGGCGCAAGGTTTGCCGTGAAACACCTGATCGTAGAAAAGACCATTCGTCGTCGACGTCAGTTTCCATAATATTTGCGTCGGAAACGGTATCGGTCTCAGAGAATTGTTCGTATGCGTTTTTTTGCCGCGGCACAGGCTCCGGTTTCAACGCTTTCAGAATGGTCTTGTCAGACGCAGCTAATGGCGCAACATCTTGCATTGCTGCACGAAACAAGTTGCTGTCGTTCATATCCGCAGGCGTTAAGCCATTCTTTTTGGTCATTTGTCGATTGCGTCAGGCGTGTAGGCAGGTAGAATTTCTATAAGTTATCGAAATATTTTTCAGCATCAAGCGCCGCCATGCAGCCACTGGCGGCGCTGGTTACTGCTTGTCGGTAGATATGGTCCTGTACATCGCCTGCCGCAAAAACGCCGGGAATGCTTGTTGAGGTTGCACTACCCTGATTTCCGCTGCGCGTGATGATATAACCGTTTTCCATTTCCAATTGACCGGCGAAAATATCCGTATTGGGTTTATGTCCAATGGCGATAAAAACACCATGAACATCGATTGTTTTGGCGGTCTCATCTTGTGTGCTTTTGATGCGCATGCCGGTTACGCCGTTATCATCACCGAGTACTTCATCGAGGACGTAATTCAGTTCCAATTTAATGTTGCCGTTGCTGGTTTTCTCCATTAGCTTATCGATAAGAATCTTTTCGGAACGGAATTGTTCCCGTCGATGCACAACTGTAACCTTTCGGGCGATATTGGAAAGATACAGTGCTTCCTCTACGGCAGTATTGCCGCCGCCAATAACGGCAACATCCTGTCCCTTGTAAAAAAAACCGTCACAGGTTGCGCAGGCTGATACGCCGCGTCCCATAAACGCTTCTTCAGACGGGATGCCAAGATATTTTGCAGATGCGCCCGTGGCGATAATTAACACATCACATGTGTATGTTCCCTGGTCACCTGTTAATGTGATCGGTTTTTCCTTGAGTTTGGCCGTATGAATATGATCGAAAATAATTTCAGTATTAAACCGTTCTGCATGCTTTTGAAAACGCTCCATAAGCTCAGGACCTTGCACCCCCGCTGCATCAGCCGGCCAGTTATCGACATCGGTAGTTGTCATCAATTGGCCGCCCTGTTCCAGTCCGGTGATAATGACAGGGTTTAAATTTGCACGCGCTGCATAAACAGCAGCGGTATAGCCGGCAGGGCCGGAGCCGAGAATTAAAAGTGGGCAGTGTCTTGTCGTCATCATCTCAACCTGTTTTTGAAAAATGCGTCAACTATACTGAGTAATGCGCTTGATCTCAAGTTGAGCGAATTCATTTAAATGACATCAGTAAAAATTCAGAGCCTCAGAGAAAAGAGGTAAGAAAAAAAATGTTGACGGAGAATAGAACAACAAATACCTGTAGCTTGTCATGGAATTTTTCAAAAGATTTTGAAAAAGGGAAGAAAAAAGGCGATTTAAGCGCAGCTTATGCGAAGTTTCTAAAAAATATATGACTTATGTGAAGTGAAATACTCGCGTAAAATACGAATCTTCTGGATATAACGCCCTGGTAGCTCAGTGGATAGAGCAACCCCCTCCTAAGGGGTAGGTCGCACGTTCGATTCGTGCTCAGGGCGCCAAAATAATCATATAGTTAATACTTTTTAGCTAGTGAATATATTTATTAGGGTTACTCTGGGGTTACGAGTGGCTGATATGGTAAACGAGAGATAATAAGACTAGAGTATTTATGATTAATACTTAATCTGGAGGGTGTCGATAGTCGCACTCAATCTGATTTTGTTAATTTCTCAAAGGATTGGTTTGCATTTGATTTGTTAAATTAAATGCTTTAACGCTTCAAAAATTAAATAAAAAAGTTAAGGACTTTTATTTTTTGATGCACTAAGTTTTTTGCGAGGTTTGCATTGCCCGCATAATTCTAAATTTCTAAAGTACCTTGGAAAGCACTTAAATAGCCTTTCTAGCTCTAATAAATGTCCTAATACTAAAGAACGTATAAACAAAGTCGTAAATCAAATTATTTGTGGCGAAATGTGAACTTTATTTTAAATAGGGGAGAGAGTTACAAGAGTTTAATTGATTGTGTTGACTACTTTTAGTAGAATGTATTAAACCGCGTGTAAGGTTATATATTATTTATCTTAGTTTTAATGGGGCTGTCTTTAACCTTGAATAAGTCATGAGCGGCATTCAAGAACAGTTGTTCAATTTGCAAATAGCTCAACTGGGGCATGATGAGTTATTTCATAAAGAAATTACGCGGCTTAGCATACATCAGCGCCTAAATCATATGGCCCTGCATTTTGCTAAATATTCCGGCAAAATCTGCGATTGTATCTTGAACAATCCCAATGAACAAACTCTAAAAAGAGTTGTTATTGATTCTTTCATTATATCAGTAACATGTGCAAACATTCTCAATCTGCGTATTTCTGACAGATTAATCCCTTCTGACAAACAAAAATTTTCGAGCTTAGATGAACTAGGCAATGATTTAATCAGGCAATTAGGAGTTGATATCCATGACTCCTTATGGCTAATAAAAGCTTTTCCTGTTGTTGCTGGAGAATTCGCTAAAGCTTGTGAATCAGTCGATCATCTCGAATCTTTTAGATACAGAGAATCAATGATTGATAGTGTTACAAGAATATGTTCGCTCATACTTGTCGCTGCATCGCAGTTAAAGGTCGATTTAGTCTCCGAAACGCCATTACGATTAAACGAAGTCAAGAAAAAATCTATTTTCTTTGACCATTACACAAACCTTTAGATCAAAAAATTACCGACATGGCATTTTGGAGTAGTCAAACCCTTGAGCAGAAATTACCTTGTCTGATTTCTCCTTTTAACCCTTCTAACATAGATCAAGCGTCGTACGCTCTTGAAATTGGGAATGAAATTTTTGTTACAAAGGATCATCGTAATTTTAATGATCCCCATGCTAAGACAATTTTGCTAGAAAACCAAGATTTTGTTATTCCACCTGGGCAATTTGCGTTTTTATTAACCAAAGAATGCATAAGAATTCCAAAAGATGCTATTGCCTTTATATCGATTAGAGCGCAATTCAAACATAAAGGACTTGTAAATATTTCGGGATTTCATGTTGATCCTGGGTTTCATGGCAACTTGTTGTTCTCATTCTATAATGCTGGGCCAACTCCTATTCATCTGAGCCAAGGGTTGCCTTTTTTCTTAATATGGTTTGCCGATCTTGATCATGAAGACAGTAAATATAGAAAAGAGCAAGGTTATAACAGTATTCCAGTGAACGTTTTGAATCAAATTTCTACTGACGAAATTTATTCATTGCAAACTCTAACAAAAGAATTTCGTGATGTTGAGTCAAAAGTATCTGATAAACTAAATCAAATTGAATCAATTAATAAAGAGATAATAATTACTAAAAGGGTAGTATGGACTATGGTTATAGCTATTATTTCAATAGTGACATATTTTAGTTCATCATTCATTAGCATGGGAAAATTTGTTATTGAGCAAAAGGAGGCTATTTATAACATACTTGAATATAAAGAAGTTTTAGATAATCTAGTTGATGAAAAAAATTCAGGAGAGCCATTTGGTTTAACCATAACTGAGGATCATTCAAAAAATTTAGACAATAAATGATTCAGGCAAGTGAACTCTATGATCAATATTGGAAATTCGCAGAAGAGCGACAGAACATTTTTTTTAAACGTTTAGCAGGGCAAAATAGCAGTTTAACAAAAGATTTTATTTTAAAGTCTTACCGTTTTACTAACGCTTATCGCGCTTCTGACAGAGTCAGCCAGTATCTTATCCGCCATGTTATTTTTTCCGGCGATCAATCTCCCAAAGAAGTTTTTTTCCGTACCCTACTTTTTCGCTTCTTCAATCGTATTTCAACTTGGGAAAAACTGTGCACTGCCTTAAAAGGACAAATCAGCTATGCTGATTATGATTTCCGACTGTATGACGCTATTCTGACGTCGTTTATTAATGGCAAAAATAAAATATACTCAGCAGCATATATCATGCCATCTGGTATCCGAGAATTTGGTTATCCACGCAAGCATCAGAATAATCTGAAATTACTGGAATGCATGATGCGAGATAATGTTCCAGATCGTATTACGGGTATTGGGAATCTTGAGAAAACTTTCAATATATTAAGAAGCTACCCAACCTTGGGTGATTTTCTGGCTTATCAATATGCTATCGATCTTGCTTATAGCGATCTTGAATGTGGTTTAGAAAGTGATTTTATTGCTCCGGGGCCGGGTGCGCTGCGAGGAATAAAAAAATGTTTTAGTGATATTAGCAAGTTTTCGCCAGCCGAAATTATTCATTATGTTACTGATCGGCAAAATGAAGAGTTTTCGATTCGCGGTATAAGTTTTAAAAAATTATATGGACGTGATTTGCAATTAATAGATTGCCAAAATATTTTTTGCGAAATAGATAAATATGCCAGAGCTTATCGCCCCGACCTTACAGCTGGAGGACGTACGCGAATAAAACAGAAATTTTCTCTTAGTAATGAACCTATTAAGCTTTTTTATCCTCCTAAATGGGGAATAAATGATCAAATTCCTGAGTATTATCGCTCATAGAATAAAGCGAATTTTAATATAGCTTGAATCAATGCGGGTTTGCTGCGCAGTTGCACTTGGCCGGTCGCCAAGTCAATGATTTGGTAATACACACATAAATTACCGAATATGAATTATCTTACTATCTTCCCGGTACTGGAGTCATATTTATAATTAACAATTGATCCATCCTTGATCTTTTCAATCATTTCATCAATCACGAATAGCGGAACCAAGAACCATTCGCGTGGTACAACAGGATTTCCAAATCTGTCTTTAATTTCAATATTAAGTTTCGCCGATTCAAAAAACCTGTGAATCAAATTTTCCAGTTTCACGCGATTTATGTTTGAAAGCTCATATGTGGCCACAATCTCAACATCAGCCATAAGGAAAGTAGGGTCTAGTTTGGCATTGGCGACACGTCTTTCAATATTACTGCTGGTTACACCGATTTTATGGATAACATCACGGTGTTCTTGAATCTGCGGATGTTCTGATTTGCTGCGAAGTACATAAATTGTGCCAGTTTCCGTATCACCTTCTTCAGCCACATCGGTAAACAGGATGCCACTTGAGGGCTTGATAATTCTGCGGCTGGTTTCATCTTTGTTTAATGCTCGTTGCAATGACCTCATAAGAATGTCGCTTTCAGTGCCATTGTCATAGATTACACGCAATCTACAATCTGGACGGCCATAATTTGCGATGAATTCTTCCCCTGCTTCTGCAACAAAGACTTTCTGACCACCAAGAATGAAAAAATCTCCTTGTTCGACCTGTGCATCATCTTTGAATTTACGGGTTGTGCGAATTCCAGATGTCAACTCTTCTTGTACTTCGGCAAATAATGGTTTGAATTTTCCGAAGTCAAGACATGGGGTACGTTTGGCAATTTCTTCGGCGGCTTTTATTTCCGCACGGGATTTTACATGCGTTAGTTTTGTAATGTCATTGCTACCGGCATTCAGTACGCCCAATTCCGAGAGCAGAGTATCGTCATCCAGATTATCCATTTCATGTTGAACGACAGTTGGGTCGTTGGTAAGCAGGCCATGCCTGTCTTTATCAGCCAGAACTGCACGGCATTCCTGTGAATCACGGATTTTGTCTAGTCTCACAGCGTAAAGCCGTTCGAAAATATCCCGTTCCTCACCGTGTATAGGTACACGGCCATGCTGTTCAAAAAATCGTTCAATATCCTCAAAACCGGCAATGATACGTTCTTCTCGTGGAGTCCGGTTTCCGGTCTTTTTAATTTCCACCTCAACACCAAGCTCGGCGAGAAGCGCATTATCTTCATCCGTAAGACCTGCCTTAGCCATTCGCTGCCTCCGCTTTCATTCGCGCAAGAAAAGCAACACCTTCGGCCATTCGTTTTTCCCAGGGATCTTGTGATGTCAGAGATGGAAGTCTTCCGCGTTCTTGCTTGAATTTTAGCGCTCGTTTTGCCAATTCGCGCGCTTCTTCAATAGTGAGGTTTACTTTTTTACTGGCAATCACCAAAGCCACCTGTTTTAAACTATCTTCATTCATGGCTTTAGCCAGAATCGCATAAGCTTCATTGAATGGGTTAATGTGATCAATTAGATCAATATCCAGTTCACGCACATCCATTGCAAACTTACGAACACCCTGAATCAAGGCAGTGTTACCGGTTTTTGTTGCGTCGCCTGTTGAATTAAGAGCTTTCTTTGCCTGTTGAGTCAGATTCAGCGCAGCAATAGCATGCTGTCGTACTGCTTCCTGATCTTCCTGATCCAATTCAGGGTATTTAGCCTTCACGATTTTGCCCATGCGTATTTGGGTCAGTTCCTCTGGCACCAGTTCGGAATCAAACAGGCCGCGCTCCAAAGAAGTTTTATCCTGTACAAATGCCGCAATAACCTCGTTTAAATCTTCCTTGCAAATGCGAGTGGCTTCCTTGCTTTTGGGTTCTACTAAACCCTTAATTTCGATTTGGAACTGACCTGTCTGCTGGTTGAAGCCGACATTCTCTTTATTGGGATCGTACCCTTCATCGCCATAATCATAACCCTCAGTGGGGCCGTTCTGTCTATTCTTCGGCGTAAAGTTGAATTTTGGAGCAAGTACTTGTTCCATCAACAGACTAGCTGCAATTGCTTTGAGCGTATCGTTTACAGCATTAGTCACAGCCTCCTCAGACGCATCCGGTTCAGCAATCAGATTGGTAAAACGTGCTTTAGTTTTATCCTTGGCGTCACGGGTGGCGCGGCCAATAATCTGAATGATTTCTGTCAAGCTTGAGCGATACCCAATCGTGAGTGCATGTTCGCACCAAATCCAGTCAAAGCCCTCTTTCGCCATGCCGAGAGCGATAATTATATCCACATAATCACGATTATATTTAGCAGCAGGGTCACGCAATGCAATGAGTACCTTATCCCGTTTTGCTTCATCATCCACCAAATCGGCTATTTTCAGCATGCCTTTTGGGGTTTTCACAAGATGAAAGCCGGTATTTTCATCAATACCCTGCCAATCACCCAGTTCATGAATGATATGCTCTACTTCTTTGATTTTATCTTTGGTGCTTTCACGTGAATTGACATTGGGGATATGAATAATTGTTTTTTCTTCGGGGTTGAGAACATTGAGGATTTCATCGGTATACGAGCCAGTGTAAAAGTAATAACCGATATCCAATTGCTTTAGGTACTGATAGCCGTTCAACTGCTCATAGTACGTATAAGTGACTGTCTCAAACCTGGCTTCATCTTGCGGAGTCAGCACAGCTTCGGCATCGCCACGAAAATAGGAACCCGTCATGGCGATAATATGCACTTTGTCCCGTGCAATGAATTGACCAAGGTGAGTTCCGAGTTTGTTATCGGGATTTGCACTCACATGGTGAAACTCATCGACAGCAATCAAACAATCGTCAAAGGCCATAACACCGAAGCGTTCCACGGCAAAGCGGAATGTTGCATGGGTGCAAACCAGTACACGCTCATTACTATCGAGGAAGGTTTTTACTGCACTAACTTTGCCACCATTGTCATCCCCTGGCGCATTGCAAAGATTCCACTGTGGAGCAACCTCCCAATCAGCCCAGAATCCGTATTGGGTTAACGGCTCGTTATTGAAACTGGCTCCGATGGTTTTCTCCGGTACTACGATAACCGCTTTCCTTAGCCCTTGGTTATATAGCTTATCCAGCGCGATGAACATTAAAGCACGACTTTTGCCTGATGCCGGTGGAGATTTGATCAGCAGATATTGTTCGCCGCGCTTTTCATAGGCACGTTCCTGCATGACGCGCATCCCCATTTCATTCGCTTTCGTGGAGCTGCCGTTGCAGGCGTAATTGACGGAAACAGAAGGAATGGATTTGATATTCATCATGATTTGGCAGTCTTTGTTGTTCGTAAATCCGCTGTTTTTTGCTCACCGGTTATTTTAGTATAGAGCTCGAACAATTTTTTCAATCGCTCGGTATCATTCTTGAAGCGGCGACCAATATAAATGCGTTCCAGCACTTCGTCGTTTCGTTCATGGGCATGGCGCAAATTTTCCGGCATGTTATCTGGATCATAAAGATCAGCTATGGTCGCTGGGAAATGTGCTTCACGAGCCAGCAGAATATCTTCCGTGCAACGGGTAAGATCAGCCTTGTTTTTTTCGGTAAGTGATGGAAGTGGAAAACTATTATAACAAACACCTGATGAATATCGAAAATCCGATTTCATTCTCCCTGCAGTAACGCTGATCCATGCTATGTGTAATTTTGAACAAATTACAGAGAATACATAAAGAGGTGAATCGTAAATTGCTTGCGCGGCATCGGAGATGATTATGTCACGCTCTAACAAGCCAATAGGAATATATTCCCGACGCTCAGAGGATACTCTAGGTATGATTATCTGATGATCTAATCCTATTATGGTTCTTTCAAATTTATGGGGTGTATCAATTCCTAATTTACCACGCTCGCTACCTGTTTCTCTATATTCCCTGATGCGTTGGAGACGCTCGTTTATAGGCGCAATAGAGTTAGCAAGCGATAAATCTTCATCTGAAATCCAAAGACAATAACGATCAACTCCATTAATGAACTCTTTAGAACCAAGAATTTTTCTGATTAATTTTATTGACGCAGGGTAAGACATGACTATCGCTTCTTTTTCAGAGGAGCTAAGCATAAAATTTTTTTTATCTCTCGGAATATTGCCTGTCACCATGGCCGGAAGATCAGAAATTGGAGAGGAATGCTTTTCAACAATAATATTCGCGCCATCCACAAGATAAGCATTGATATTTGTAACTTCTTTTTTTTGGTCATTGAAATAAATAAATTTTTTCCCAGAACCAGGTGAGCGAACACCAACGATAATGCATATAACATTGGCATTATTAGTGGCATTGTTTGACCAATAGAAACTTTGGTGAGCGAAGAATATCTCCTGATGTCTTGCGAAGATGTGTGGCCAAATGATTGAAACCTGTACCCCTTGACATATCGAGTTGGTTGAAACAAAAGCGAAAGCTCCGCTCTTAGAAATATATTCAGCAGCTTTCCAAAACCAACCAGCTATGTAGTCCACCGCATTCGAGATGTTTTTTCCCTTGAATACTGATTTCAAATCTTGTTTTTGAGCATCAGTTTGAAATTTATCACCCACATAAGGAGGGTTTCCGCATATATAGGTTTCTCCTCCTTCATTCTCAAAATCAATTTGTGCTTGATTCAACGGTGTATTGAATAAGTCATCACTATGCAGCTTGACACCAGTACCGGTTGGCGGACAAATACTCAGCCAATCTAGTCGCAACGCATTTCCGCAGGTGATCCAGTTTAGAGTATTCAGTGGCAGAAACTCCTTCAGAGCCAATTGTTCTCCACGATAAAGTACGTCGCATTGAAACTGGGCAATGATTAAGGCAAGCCTGGCAATTTCCGCCGGGAAATCACGTAATTCAATGCCGCGAAAATTTGTTGGCGGTATTCCGGAAGGTAAATCTGCTTCACCGCGTCGCTTGCTGATTTCTGCTTCAATGGCGCGCATCTCTTTGTAGGCGATCACCAAAAAATTTCCCGAACCACAGGCGGGGTCGAAAACCCGAATCCTGGCCATACGTTTGCGCAGATTCAGCAACATGCGCGAATTGTTTCCGGCTTCTTCAAGTTTGACTCGCAGATCATCCAGAAACAACGGATTAAGCACTTTCAGGATATTTGGCACGCTGGTGTAATGCATCCCCAGTGCCCCACGTTCTTCATCTTCCGCCACGGCCTGGATCATTGAGCCGAAAATGTCGGGATTGATTTTCTTCCAATCCAGATTGCCTACATGCAAAAGGTAGCTACGCGCTATTTTGCTGAAGCGGGGCGTTTCGGTGCTGCCGGAAAACAGTCCGCCGTTGACATAGGGAAATGAACCAGCCCAGCGGGGCAATTTTGCGATTGTACGTTCTTCTGTTTTCGTATTCATGGCACGAAAGATTTCACTGATGACCTCGTGTGTATTCGATGAATCCTTTGCGCTCATTTGCGTTATGGTGTCAGTAAACAAACCAATACCATCAAAAATATCAGTATCCTCGGCAAAAAAGCAAAAAATAAGTCGTGCCATAAAATGATTCATGTCATGGCGTCGATCTGCACTTCCCCAATCTGGGTTTTCTTTCAACAGCTCCACATAAAGACGGTTGAGTCGACCAGTGGCTTTGATGTCAAAAGAATTTTCGCGAATTTGCTTTATGGTTGTTATTCCAGCCAATGGCAGAAAGAAACCGAAATGGTCTGGAAAATCCTTGTAGGCACAAGCAACCGTTTCACCACTGGTGATATCTTCCGCTTCAAATTCATTACCATCGGTAGCGAGAATAAATTTTGCTTTCTGGCGGCTGGTCGCTGGGCTGTTTCTCAGTTTCTCAAGTGCTTTCTGAACTTCGCCAGCAGAACAAGCGGCTATGTGGATATTGTTATACTGAAGTACTGCCCCTTCAATATCGCTCTTATTCGTATTTCCACTTTTCAGGCGATTGATTGTGGTGGCCTTATTTCCAAAAGCTTCCAGGAAAGCATAAGGAAATTCTTCTGGAACAAATGGCTGTTCCGCTAATCTGGATATTGATTCTTCAATTTCTACTGCGTTCAAGTCGCCACCATGTCAGATAACTATTTTTTTGTTCACTGATTCACTTATCAATCTTGCTTATGCTGATTTGTTGATTATACCCGCTGTGTTCTTCGGTCATGTGATTATGGACTGTCCTATAAAGAATCATTTTTTGATTAAACTTTTATACCCGAATCACGAAAATATTGCATCATCCCATGGGCAAGTTCATTGATATCAGTTTCAGAGGTTTTTCTTGGTGCTGCGAGTTGTTTAAGAATCTCACTTTGACGATGCTCTGCCACTTGTCCATAACTAAGAAAAGTAGTCATTACACCTTCATGTCCCAGATTCTGGCTCCATGCCTTGAATTCTTCGGGTGTTTTGCAGATTGTCTCGCCGAGAGTTGCTAGTGTATTCCTGAAACTGTGTGGGTTAAAGTAAGGTAATCCCGCGGACTCAAAAGCATTTTTGAAAATACCTCTAACCGGTGCAGTGGTACTCCAATGTTTTCGTTTCAATCCAATAACACCAAATTGATAATTTTCATTTAAACCGATTTCTGTCATTGGAAAAAGTGGATCATCATTGCCCCAAAGTTTTTGTTCTTTTAGATAATCGATCCAGTCAGCAACAATCCGTCGAACTTCATCGCCAACGGGGAAAAAATATGTGACAAAGGTTTTACTGAACTTGGTACTGACATCACGCGCATCTTGGAATACGCTATTATTTTGGAAATTGACATGTTTTAGTTTGATCGAAACGAGTGCACCATCCCTTGCACCTG
This sequence comes from Nitrosomonas sp., assembly GCA_031316255.1. Classification (NCBI taxonomy): domain Bacteria; kingdom Pseudomonadati; phylum Pseudomonadota; class Betaproteobacteria; order Nitrosomonadales; family Nitrosomonadaceae; genus Nitrosomonas; species Nitrosomonas sp. The sequence goes on from JALDQW010000001.1 coordinate 1,627,537, forward strand.
TTAGTAAACTAAATGCGATTAATGCCTTATTGCGGCGTTCTATATCCGTATGATTGGGCATCAATTGAATGGCGTGCTTGATTTGTTCTATCGTCGGAACAGTCTTTTGCCGCCGGGCAGTTGCGATACGCATATCTTTGCTTGATATGTTGAAGTATTCCGCATCAGAATATTGAATGCGTGATTTGTAGCCCGGTTCCCTGGCTAACCACTCAAAGAATTTTTTAAGGCTTGCCATTGTTGAATGGAGAGTTGCTTTGCTGAGTTTTTTACCAGTCTGTTTGTTGATTTGTTCAGATAAATGTTTTTTAAATGCAATTGCCTGTTGATAATGGAATAATTTGAAATCCCGGTACTTGTTATAGTTCTCAAAGCGTGCAATAGCTTTGGCTACCCCATCGATGGTTTGTTCACTTTGGCGCATGGCTTCTTTGAGAAACGAAAAGTATTTACGCTTGATTCTTTCATTATCCGGATGATGTTTGTTCATGATGTTTTTATCCTTTGCTGAAGTCACTGTTTACGGTGGGATTAATGCACGGTGTTATGTGTAATCCTGCCAGCGATTGAGCAATACTCGAGTAAGCCGGTATTCGTAATAATTTATCCAAGCTGATGCGCCTGTTCATGATAGATTCGCAATCTGGACATAAGGCTACAAGATTTCCTAGAGTGTCAGTGATGGTTCTGTATTCAATCAAATCTGCATCAGGTTTTTTTGGTTCACGGCACCGTACACAATAAATTTCATCCGGCTTGCAGGATCGTTTGTTCTTAGTTCTTTTAGCTTCAAGAAAAACACGGAGGTCTCGTCCCAGAATTAGAAATGGTCGTTTCTTTCCACAAACAGGTAATCCCTGCTTGATCCAACTGCCGATCGTATTTTTATGAACTTGAAACAAGTTGGCAGTTTCTTCAATGGTGTAATTCCGATGTAGTTTTGCCAACCGCGGATTGGACAAGCGCTTACCCATTAATCAATTGCTCCATCAAATACATTGATCCAATTTAAACCTATAGTATGGCGATTTAGAAAGGTGCACGGTGGGCGGGTCATATGTTTTGAGAAATTGCTGTTTTGACACGGTTGGCGGGTTATATTTAACTGTTTCGCCGGAAGAGTCACACGCTGGACGTGTCATATCAACTACTTTTGACACGCCGGGTGAGGGAGTGGATTTAATTTTAATCGGTGGCAACGGTTCATGTTTTCGCCACCAGCTATACGGTCTTTCGGTAGCTTTAATGTCGAGTTTCCCACCACATTCATCAGTCGCAAAAAAGGTTAAAGCGTAGAGATGCGGGCGTTTACGGTCACCGTAACGTGAAACAACGATCAATTCGACATCAAGCAATTCTTTGCGGGCTTTGTTGAGTGTATCGCGTGACTTCCAGCCGCGTTTCTCCATCACTGACCATGCTAGGCAAAGGTCGCCATTGTTGAAACCCCTGTATTGCGTCAGCAGGTCAATAAGTAGCTTTATAGCATGAGCGGATAATCCGGTAAAAGCCTGGCTTCCAAGTAGGCAATGCGGTAAAGCTGCAAACCCACCGGGTTCCCGGCGTTCGGGAGACAGCCAGTTTTTCTTTCTCCTAATGCTCATGCACTATAAGTAATTTTGGCGTTTAAGATTAAGATTCGCCACCGATAGTGCGACGATCAAGAAAGGCATCTAGTGCAGATTTGCGGTATTTGACTAGGCGGCCAACTTTCACAAATTGTATGTTATAGCGGCCAACACATCTCCAAACACTGAGTGTATTTTCAGTTACGCCGATATATGCGGCTGCCTCGGATGGTGTTAATAATGGGTCTGAAGATTGTTTTCTTAGGATTTGTGCGATTGCACTGTCTGCATCCATAATATTCCCTCATATTTAATTAGTAATGTTCAGTTACAGAGAGAATTTTATGGAAGAATGGCTTGATACAATAAGGATGTTATTTTATGAATTTAATGAGAAAAGTTCCCCGGAACTTAAATGCTAAATAATGCACATAATCCTCCCGGTTATCACCCAACAAGTTTGCGTACGTAGTCTGAATCTACATTTGGTCTATCAAAAACAACTTCGGTTGTCATCGCTACAACATCATGCAGAGGTTGCTTATAGACATATCTAAGATATTGAGAAAGTTTGCGAACAAAGTAATGAATACCAGCATTCTCAGAGTTTGGTTTTTTTACTGAAAGTTCTTCCTCACCGTATTGTCTTGCTTTTTCAGATATGTCATTCAGAATATCAGAAATTTGAGGCATAATTTCGGAAACAACCAAATCAGCAATAAATGTATCGTATGGAGAATCCAATAGCTTTAGTAATTTTTCAAGGTCGCTATTGTCAACAAAATTAGTTAATGAATAATAGTCAAACCTACCGGATTTCTTCATTAAGTTTATTAATTTTTGGCTTGTTTCATGTATTTCATTGTAAAAAATCTTTCTGTCCGCGGAAGTGTGTTTTAAGTCATTTTTCCAACCTTCAATACCATCTTCACACACAGAAAAAAATAAACAAAAATAAAGATCATCATCGGTTCTTTTTGTAAGCGCTCCCCAAACCTTTTTCATTCTTAAATCTGTAATTAGTTTTCCAAGCAAAGCAGCACTTTCTTGATCACTACCTTTAGAGATGGTTAGAAAAAGATATTTATTGTAAAACTCCAATCCTTCTACGTCTGTTATATTCGCGCTATCGTAAACAATAGGCGCCTCGCGATAGAGCTTATTTTTATGTTGTTCAATAAGTACTTTTGGCGCCCACTCCGGGTATTTCATATTTTTCTTATTGCTCTCTTGGTTTCGGTATTAACTGAATCAGCATTTATTTTTTCGACTCAGTTGCACCACACTATTGCCGTTCCTCAATCCTGCTGCTTTTAGTATTGCATTAGTGGCTGTATTAACACTATCACGTACTGGATCAAGATCAAGACGAGCATAAATTGCTGTTGTATTCTGATTTTTATGATTGAGCGATTTGCCGATAATCGCCAATGAAGCGCCTGTTTTGGCTTGCCAGCTTCCCAAAGTGCGTCTTAAATCATGAATGCGCAAATCTTCAATTTCTGCACGTTTTAAAATGCGCTTCCAGCCTTTTTTGGGTTCTTCAAGGTGTCCTGATTTACTACTACTAGGAAAAACAAATACATCGTCATTAACTGGTTTTCTGCTCTGCAAGACTGCTATGGCTTCAGGCGATAATGTTATTGTATGTGGTGTACCATTTTTAGTTTCTTGTATGCGCCATTCTTGCCGCTCATAATTAATATCTGACCATTTCATTGATAGAACATTTGAACGCCGCGCACCTGTTAGTAATGACATCAATACATAGTCACGTATTGTTTCATTTTCTTCTTCCGCTAATGATTTGAAGAATCTAGGCAATTCATCGCTTTGTAAAAACCTATCGCGGGATAATTCAGGAAACTTAGCAATACCATGTGCAGGATTCTCACCGCTCCATATTCTCCATTCATTGATTGCTTTATTAAACATTACATGAAGCAATTTGAGGACGATATTAGCCGTTACTTGTCCATTGTTACGGCCAATCTTTTTATGAAGCCTGTCCACCTCTTCGTGTTTAATAGATGATAGTTTTCTTTTGCACCAATCAGATAAATAAAGCCGATAAGTGTCTTTGGGCTTGTCTGGTCTACGATTAAAAACTGCTCGGCGTTCCATGTATTCTTGAAACAAATCATCTAAAGTCATCTCTCGTTTTGATTCGCGTATTATTTCAGCTGGGCTTTTACCTGTAATCATCTGTAGATTAATTTCTGCCGCCATTTTTCTCGCTTTTTCGACGGTCATATCAGGATATCGACCTAATGTAACTCTCTCAGGTTTGCCATTTTTGATACGACGGAAAACACTAAAGGTTTTTGTGCCGGTTGGAGTTATGCGAATCTGTAAACTTGAAATCTTTGTATCATGGTATGTGTCTCGTTTACCCGCCTCAGGTATTGGAAGTGCCTCAATATTTGTTTTATTGAATATGATTTTTTTTGCCATATCATTACCAATCCGGGGTTACAGTGGGGTTACATTATAGATAAAAAGTGATATGAAATTATTAATTCTGATTAATCATTATATTAATATAACAGCATGATTAATATACTAACATTAATCTTGATTAAATATCATTAATATTGCGGCCTTGAAACTCCTAAGGGGTAGGTCGCACGTTCGATTCGTGCTCAGGGCGCCAATAGATCAAAGCGTTAGTTCTACTTTGTCAGAATACCCAAAAGCCACTTTTCGCCTAGCAAAAGACTTTTTAGCGCTGAGCCGTCGCCGGTGCCGCTTATGAATAACATCTGCCAGATCCTCGGTGGTAAGTTGTCTTTCTGGCAGCATGTGCGCTAATGCGGTCACCAGGTCATTGAAGGATAACATCGGCCATTGCTTGCGCCCAAGCATCTTTTGCTTGACCAAGAATAGCGTTGCCAGCATGACTAGCGCCATGTGATGATGCCATGCATCCCACCGGCGCACTTGATAATCAGCCATGCCACATTCGCTTTTTGCTTCATGAAAGCTGTGCTCAATGAAGAAACGCTGCGCCTGTACTTGCGCCAGTTGCTGTAACGGTGTTTCAAGTGACGCGTTGGATAAGCTATAATGCGATATTTCGCTAGCGCCAACCTCCCGCTTTGCCAGCAAGTGCCAGCGATGCGCTTGTTTCTCGCTGCCATCCCATACCCATACAAATGCATGAAGATATTCCGCTTCCAGCATACCTTTCTCGCCTTCGCGCAGTTTAATGCGCCGCCATACTGCATCCGGCTGCTCTGATACCCATTGATCAACACGTATCGCCTCAGATTGTGCTTTCAGGCGTTTCGGTTGCCTGCCACGGCTATTCCAGGCAGGAATGCCCGGTTTTGGGTCTTCAAGATAAACCATCTGCCGACAGTGAACATCAGCGACAAATGTGCAGCCAAGTTTATCAACACCACGCAAGAAAGCAGGATCCTTGCCATAGCCGCCATCAATGCCGACATAACCAAAACGCACACCGCGTTGTTTGGCTGTTTCGATCATTGATAATGCAATCTCGCATTTGCTTTGATAATACTGGCATGCCTCAGGTATTGCTGCTTTCTTGCAACGATCCGAATCGCTCATCCAATGTTGTGGCAAATACAGGCGCGCATCAATCAAACTGGCCATGCTGTTTTGGCACAAACTGGCAAATACACCAACCTGACAATTGTCTACCTTACCAAGACGGCCATTCCATTGTCGGGAAACACCTGCTGATGATTCGCCTTTCTTCGCAAAAGCGCTTTCATCGATAATCAAAACAGCAGCAGAACCACCCAACAACGCATCCGTCTCAATCGCAATCTGCTCGCCAAATCCATTCCAGTCAATCGCGTCTGATGTCAGCATGTGTTGCATCGCCTGGTGGTCAACTTCATTGACTTCGCCCATGCGTAACATATTTGCTCGTTCAGATTGAAACAGTCCACGCAGGTAGCCATAGAATGTCGCTGACGCATCGCGCGTCGCCGATACAAAAAATGATGAAAATAACGATAAATGTGCGCTAAGCGCTTCTGGAAGCCCCTGAAGGGCAAATTGGAGTGACCGTTTAGTATTTTCACGACATGATCGTGATTAATAATTATTAAACAAAGTGTTATTATACATCAGTTTGATACACTTTTGGGGTCATTTGAATCTGACAAAGTAGAATTAGGCATTGCGTCTATCCACTGATTTTCTATTTCGGCACAATTTCAGCACAGTTCGTGCGAAGAGGGGCGAAAATAGCAACAATCACCAAAACGCCTTCAGGTACTTACAAAGTTCAAATCAGAAAGTCTGGTATTCCTTCAATTACCAAAATCTGCAAATCAGAAACAGAAGCTCAGAAATGGGCTGTCAATCACCTACCGGAAAATTTTGGTCGCATGATCGGTTACGCCCACGTCTCAACGGAGGACCAGACGCGGCATGGAGAATTGTCTGCTAAAAACAAACGGCAACACTCCAATCCTGCTATTTAAGCCAACAAAATCAGTGTGCATTGTCCTTGCGCAGGACGATCCATACCGTGCGCATAATGATCCAGACGTCTAGCCAGAGCGACCAGTTGTTGAGATAGTACAGGTCGTGCTCAATGCGTGCTTGCATTTTTTCAAGTACTTCCGTCTCTCCGCGCCATCCGTTTACTTGCGCCCAGCCGGTAATTCCTGGTTTTGCTTTGTGGCGCATCATGTAACCTTTGATAAGTTTGCGGTAACTCTCGTTGTGAGCTACAGCATGTGGCCGGGGTCCGACAATACTCATTCTTCCTTGTAATACATTGATAAATTGTGGCAGTTCATCCAGTGACGTTCGCCGTAAAAAAGCACCAATACGCGTAACCCGTTTATCGTTTTTCGTTGCCTGGACGATATTGTTGCCATCTTCGGTGACGGTCATCGAGCGAAATTTGTAAACAATGATCTCTTCGCCATTATTGCCATAACGGCGTTGTTTAAAGATAACGGGGCCGGGAGAAGTTAGTTTGACTGCCAGGGCAATGCCCAGCATAAGCGGAGATAATAAAATAAGAATAAAAGCAGCTAATAAATAATCGCTTATGCTCTTGATGACGCCGTCGACATCCGTAAAGGGTGATTCACTGAGCGATACCACGGGCATATTGCCAAGAAAGTCGACACGTGCCTGAAGTAAATCGAAAACATAGATGTCCGGTAAGAAATAAATAGACGTAGTGGTGTCGGTTAGCTCTTCTATGATTTTCTGGATGCGGGGTTGAGAAGTCATGGGCAGGCTGATAAAGACGATATCGATTTTATTGTTTTTTATATAAGAAATGACATCGCGCATTTTGCCAAGATAGGATCCGAAGTTGCCATTGTTCCGTTGTTCCAATCTGTCATCAAAGAAGCCTTTGTTTTCGATAAGTAACAGTGGTTGTGAAGAAATGTTTTTAAGTAATTTCAGGCTGACGTCATTTGCGCCAATAATTACTGAGGAACGTATTTCACCTTTATTGCGCCGTATGTCTACAATTTTTCTTAGAATCAGATGATTGCCAATGAGTACGAACGGCGTAACGAGAAACCAGGTTAGAATGACCGGCTGTGAAAAATGTACTGCAAACTTGGTGGTATAGCCTAAAAAAAGCAAAATACCAACAATGATAATCCAGCCGGTCAGTGTGTCACGAGTGTAAGCTAATAACTTGCAGTGACGCCAATTGCGATAGAGCGTTGTTTGTCCATATACGAAAGTGGAAACGAAAAAGACAATGATGACTAATACCAGGTACTGACTGGTAAAGGTTTCACCGTATACCCAGGTTAAAAGTATTAACAGACCCCAGATGATTGTGGGGTCTAAAATGTGTTTAAAAAAAGCGATAATCGGTAAATCGTTTGTGGTCATGGTTTTCCGAACAGATAGCGCAGATTAATAACACCACCATTGGCATTAAAACCTCCAAGAGGTGCGTTTGTGGAAAGACTGTTATGGTAGGCGGATGCACTGACTTCAACACCGTAATAAGGGGTATAGGATAATTCCATAGATGCAGTGATAATATCGTTAGTGTTGCCTAAAGCTGTTTCATTTGTAGTGAATCTAAAGAAGCGATCGGTTTTTTGCGAAAGGTATGAAAAATAGCCTGATAACTTTATTTTTTCGGTCAAATTCCATATCGGTGTAATGCTTGTTCCAGTATTGAGACTGAAGTTGGCGTTCAGGCTTTGGATTGCTACTGTTTCGCGCCATCCGGAAATTGTTATTTTTGTCTTGCTCGTGGGTTTCCAATTATATTTTAAACGTGCATTAAATCCATTGAAGTCACTTGATGTAACGGATGGATTCGTTCTTTCAACCCACCCTCCCAGGAATTCTACACTTGACTTTCCGGTTAGTATCCAATTGATTTTTCCCTTGATTTCATTCTGATCGTAGTTATTTTCTGAAAGAAAACCTTCTGTCGTTTGAATAGGGGTTGTGAATTTTCCTTGAATATTTCGATAGTGTATGCCGATCGAACTGCCGCTGGTTGCTAAATAATCGAAACCTGTTCCAAAAATATCTTCTTGGCGATTCTGGAAGCGTAGACGGGGATTATTGGACTTGAATTTGAAGTGGGTATAGTCTCCATGCAATCTCCAGTTCGAATGAAATCGCCAGGCTAAGTCAAAGTATTCTTTTTCTTCGGAGCGAATATTTATGATGCCAGGTTGAAATAGGAACGGTGACTGACCTTTTGCAAAACTGGCGCCCATGTTTCCTTCAAGCTGGTTACCCAGGAACCAGTTCCAATTGCCGCGAACGTCCAATGCCTTATTGTTTATTTGACTGAATTTTTCATATCGATTGTAACTCCAGTTCCCATTGGCGCTCAGTTGTTGTCGGCTGATTCTTTTGTCGAGGATAGCTCCTCCCGTAAAACGCTGTGCGAAATCAAACAGATTGTCAGTGCCAAGAAGCGCTTGCGTATCCATGTTGTCTCGTATGCGCAGAATATTGTCGTCTGCTGTAAGCGAATAGCTTGCATAGGGACGGATTGTTTTTCCAATGAATGAAGCATGGGTTGGCTGGCTGAAAAAAATCATCATTACGGCAGCTGCCAACGCGGACATTCCCGCTTTAAGGTGTGTGGCGGCACAGGCTTGACGATAGGGCGGGTTTTGCCACAAGAGAAGGCCTAAATAATTATTTTTTTTATAATTCAATTTAAACAGAAGTATGCTGGGCTAAAGAAATATATCTACTAGAATAATTATTCATATCAAAAAATTACACATAGAACGTTTTAAGGAAATGCTTTTCAATCGGTTGATTCAATCGAAAAGGTTTGTTTATTGTTGCAGGGTATAAAACGGATTTTGCATCGTGCATGAAATGCGCGCCATTTTTCGATAGCGTGGTGCGTTGATTAATTTCTCTAATCATCTGTTGGAGTTTTAAGCAAGGCGTTTCATTTTCGATTGCAGAATAGACAAAAAAATGTGGATTAATCCATCTTCCGTGCATTGTTAAAAACCGGTCTTGAAAAAGTGCATAACCTGTCAGTCGACGCCGTAATTTCCAGGGGCGTTTGCAGATATGTGAAAAATTAATTTGAGTAATCATAAACGATTCAATCTTTCGTCTTGCTTATCTGTTCTGTGGCGCATCGCATATTTGTATACGTGTTTGCAAATGAATTCGTGGGTTGTTTTTACATTCTACTCAGAATGTATAGGATTTTCCAATCTTACAGGTGCGACAATTTGTCTCATTGAAATCATTTTGCCTTTGCTTTCTAATACTATAGTTTTATTTATTAAACTATAAACTGTGAGCGTGTGCTAGATGAATTTTATGTGGGTGTGTTATTTTTTATACAGACCGGTTGATTTTATAAATTAGTTGGTATAGCATTCGCTAAAGAGTAATTAGTGTGATAATTTACCACATAATAAAATTTAATTTATTATTTTTATAACATATAGGTTGAGCAAGCTAAATTCATATTTTTGTAATAATTAGTATGTTATATTGCAAGAGACCAGCTGATACAGTTTCGATGAAGTCGGATTCAAAATTCGAATTGATTCCCTGGAATTGAAATGGGGAATTTTACAGATACTGTAATGGTTTCTTTTCTCCATAAAAGCGCTTTGGCGCAATGTCGTCGATTACTGCGATAAAGTTTTTAAACTGTTTTTATTTTGCTTGGTGTCATGAATAGATTTAAATTTCGGCGATACGAAGTATTTAAAGCATTATTCTTTAGATTCTGGGAGATTTGGCAATATGAATAGTTTTAAAAAATTGCTTCTAACAATGGCTACGTTGCCTTTTTTTCTTGGTCTGGCTCAATCAAATGCGCATGCCCAATTACTCGATTTTTACGCTCAGTTGGCAATGGTTACAAGTTATAGTGATTTAAATCAGCTGCAAAAAGAAAATGTTACGGTTTCGATTAATACGAGCTCCGGGATATTGAGTGATTATTCACTAAACCGGGCAGCTGTAAATCAAATATCTATGCCTGATCCGCAAAGTCTATTTGTTTTGGTTGATTCTAAGACTTTTGATCATGCCTCTCCAATAGCATATGAACCTGATGTATATGCATTGATGCTTGTTGGATTAATTTTGATTGGTTTTGCCGCAAGTCGCCGCAGAACATACTACTATTAATTTTTGTGGTTTGAACCAAACATGTCGAATGTCGGATGTACCTTTTCTATCGGAGTAGTTGCCTGAGTAAAGTAATTGCTCGAGTAAATATGCCGGATAAACGCTTGGAATGGTTTATTTATAAATGTACACATTGACGCACATGTAATTGTAGGTGTCATTAGTTCTTTTTGGGAAGTAGTTTTTTTTAATTTTATGGAGGATAAAATGAAAAACTCAATCAGTAAGATGGTAATTGCGGTAATGGTATGTTTTGTATTCGGAGTCGGAGTTGCAAAAGCATCAACACCCGGACCTATAGATGCGGACTTTGTTCTTAATAATTCTAGCTATCATGCCAATTTTGGTAATAATTCAATCACTGGAGCGTTCGAGGATCACTATACGTTTACTGCAATTGATCCTATGACAGGCAGTGGGGGGTTCAGTGCAATTAGTGGTTTCAGTGGTTTTGGTGGCTTCGGGTTAGGTGGAATTGGCCAGATCGGATTTGATGTCATCTTCAGTTCTTTGGGATTGTGGGATGTGACCGATTCCTCAAATCATGTTCTCGTATCGGATAGAACTGTTAACGGATTTATTCTGGGGTTTGGCGGTTTCTCAGGCTTGACCAACGGTCATAATTACGATTTGGTGATAAGCGGAGAACTTGGCAACGGCCGCACAAGCGGTTCTTATTCCGGAAATATAGAAATTGCTCCAGTACCGGAGCCTGAGTTCTATGTCATGTTGTTGGTTGGACTGGTTCTGGTTGTGTTTGCAGCAAGAAGTACCCGGCGGTCTGCTTATCAACCGACTTATGGATAAGAATGGCGTATTTGTAAACGAAGAAGACAAATATTTTGCATAAACGATATAAAAATCATATGTAGAATTAAAGTCTTGGGTGTTTTGCGGGTTTATATCCACCTCGGATACTGTCAGTATGGATAGGGATGTGGGCTCGTGAAACTCCAGTATTTTATGAATCTGAGTTACTATTTTGTGATACAGAATTAAGTTGTAGACGTGGCGCACATTTTTTACAAAACAGTTAATTGTAGGGGGCGCGATTAACAGCGAATATGAGTGCAGAATTAATTAACATTTTTTCTTACGACTTCAGCACGACCATCTGATTTGTGGATTACCCAAGTATTCATTAAAAAGCTTTTTTGTCTCAGCAGCAACCTGGATTGTAACAATATCCAGGAACGGCAAATTTAAGTTGGTTGGGTAGTGCTTAGATGCATTATTTTCGATGGAAGCTTTCTGTCAATTTTACGGAGTTCATTGATGCTCGAAAGACGATCTAAAACAATTACCAAGGCCGTTTTCCCCATAGCCGGGCTGGGTACGCGATTCCTGCCGGCAACTAAAGCCTCGCCGAAAGAAATGCTTCCCATAGTGGATAAGCCACTTATTCAATATGCAGTTGAGGAAGCATACCTGGCCGGAATTCGGCAAATGATTTTTATTACTGGGCGCACAAAACGATCTATAGAAGATCATTTTGATACTGCGCAAGAACTTGAAACAGTGCTTGAACTTGCTGAGAAACAGAATTTACTGGAAGTGTTACGCAATATTACTCCAGAAGATATGCAATGCATGTACGTCAGGCAGCCAAGGGCACTGGGTCTCGGTCATGCTATTCTTTGTGCAGAACAGATTGTTGGCGGCGACGATTTTGCAGTTCTTTTGGCAGATGATTTGATGGTTGCTGAAAAGCCGGTTCTGGTACAAATGGTTGAGAAATATAATGCATTGCAACGAAGTATTATTGCAGTTCAGGATGTTCCGCGCTCGCAAACCAGCAGTTATGGCATTGTCAGCGGTACAGAAAATTATCCTGGATTGCTAAGTGTAGACAACATTGTGGAAAAGCCTTTGCCAGAAAACGCGCCAAGTACACTCGCGGTTGTTGGGAGATATATTTTAACTTCAGCCATTTTTGATGAAATTCGAAATCAGCAGCCAGGAGTAGGCGGTGAAATTCAATTAACTGACGGAATTGCCAGCTTGTTACAAAAAGAACAGGTTTTTTCATATCGATTTTCTGGTAAGCGATATGATTGTGGGAGCAAAATTGGATATCTGCAAGCTACAGTTGATCTGGCGTGTAGTCATCCAGAAGTTAGAGAGTCATTTAATAACTGGCTTGTTACCAGGGATCAAATAACGCAGGTTCAACCGAATGAAAAAATGAGGCGTGTTGTGTGAATGGTCGATGCATAGCGGGTTAAATTTTCTTGATTAATCGTAGATAACCATTTGACGCTACAAGAAAAAAGAAGATAGTAATGAATCGCTGCATGCGATTCTTCGTAATTGTGGGGATATTAGTCACATATTGTTTTTCGAGAATCAAACAGTAGTTGATTGGCTGTAGTGCTTACCTAAAGCACTATTGCTGTGTTCAGTGTGTTACATGGCTAGGCGTGTCTAGCAGGAATAGTCACTCTAGCTCCAAAAGGTTGCAGTCCTTGGGCGTTGACAAGCTCACTCACAGGATCTTGACGTGGCATACTGCAACTGTGTTGTAGTACTTTGATAGAGTGCTAGGACAGAAACAAATAAAAAGATATTCTTGAAAATGATACAGGTTGAATACAACAGTTCTTAAGTGCATCGCACGGTTAATTTGGTAACGATTGCAATAAATTTTATAGTGCTGTTAATGAGCGGTCTAAGGCAGGCTTATCGGGTCACAAGGATTGAAACATTCTACTCGTATGGTTTCTGCGATTTATATACGAACAGGAGTAAATTAATTTTTTATGAAAAAGACTAAGGCTGCACCAACGTGTTACTCATTAGTTGGTGCATGTTTACTGATTATTGTTCTGATTTTACCGGGTTGCGAGAGTGAGCCGGAAACGAAACAGGCTGGTCAGGCGCTGGTAAGCGTGGATGGTGTAGAGATTACAATGCTGCAATTGAACGATGAATTGAACCGGACCAGAGCGCGAATACAACCGGATCAGCTTGAAGTCGCCAAGAAACAGTTAGTGGAGTCGATGATTAACCGGCAACTCATGCAGGCTGAGGCGCAGCGAAATAATCTTGATCGCACGCCGGGTGTCATGCAAGCGATAGCGCGCGCAAGAACAGAAATTATTGCGCAGGCATACATGCAAAGTATTTTGAGCAATACTGAGAAACCCACTAAAGAAGAGATTGACGCGTTTTATCAGGAACACCCTGGATTTTTTTCCCAGCGCAAACATTACAATCTGTCGATATTGCGTTTTGCTACAAAAGATCAAAACGCTGAACTTGAATCAGTTATTGACACTGCGAAGTCAATAACTGATGTCGCAAAATGGATGGATAAGCATAATGTTTCCTATGAACAGGATGAGGCCGCGCGTAGCACCACGGAAATGCATCCAGAAATGTCTGCATTGCTGGCGAAAAAAGCAAAAGGCGAACTGTTTTTGTTGAATGAAAATGAATACAGCCTGTTATTTGTCATTAATGCAGTGGAAGCGCAACCGCTCACTGCTGATCAGGCCGGGCCGCAAATTGAAAGGCATTTACTCAATATGAAACACCAGGAAATTATGAAGTCAGCATTGACAAACCTACGTGCCTCGGCAAATATTGAATACCTTCATACGTCAGTTGATAACGTTGATCAAACTGATTCCCAGGCTGCTTTGCGCCCGACTGCTGAAACGGAGCATAACCCACTTGGTGATGACAATACCGCATTGAATAACCTATTGCAAAATGATTCAATCGAGCGCGGAATAACCGGACTTAAATAAAATTAAAACTGGTGATCATCATTCTTGATATTGGTGCGTAATGTTATGAGAATAACTCAATTAATCATAGGAATATTGCTGTTGTCTTGGGTGACTGGCGTGAGTTTCGCCGGTACGGACAATGCGGATAGCGGATTACTCGGACCCGGCGATATGCTGAAGGTTCTGGTTTACGGCAATCCGGATCTTACCATTGAAACAAAAGTAAATGAGAATGGGCAAATCACTTTTCCGCTGCTTGGCGAAGTAATGTTGGGCGGATTGACGCCCATTGCAGCTGAGAAACGGATAGCAAGTCTGTTGGAAAGCGGTGGATTTTTACGCAAGCCCCAGGTTAACATTTTGACAACATCGTTGCACAGCCAGCAGATATCCGTGCTGGGTTTTGTTCACAAACAGGGCCGCTATGCGATTGAAGGCCAACGAAGTCTGACCGATGTATTGGCCATGGCTGGTGGAATAAATCCTGATGGCGGTAATATTGTTACCCTGATTCGCGCTCATGGCGATACTTTTATTAACGAAAAAATAGACGTGCATGCAATGATTCTATCCGGTGAAATGGGTATGAATCGTAATATACGCGGCGGCGACCTTATCTATGTAGAACCGGCTCCCCGTTTCTATATCTATGGTGAAGTACAACGCCCCGGGTTTTTCCGGCTTGAACCGGATATGACTGTAGTACAGGCGCTTTCAGTCGGAGGTGGGCTGAACCCGCGCGGAACTGAACGGGGTGTTCGTATTCAACGCCGCGATGCTGCAGGTGTTCAGCAAGTCTTTAAAGTAAAACCGGATGACCTGGTGCAGCCCAACGATGTTATTTATATTAAGGAGAGCTTGTTTTGAGAATGCTGTCCGCCCTCTATTCACATAATCCTTCCTTCAGAATAACAGGTTTGATTGGCTTATGAATTTATCACAGTTTGTTCGCATCATACGGGTTCGTCTCAAGATTATATTGTTAATATTTTTTGTGACGATTTTAACGACCCTGGCGTTAAGTCTATGGTTGCCCAAGTCCTATAAGGCGACGGCAACCGTATTGCTTGCCAGTAAAGGTGTTGATCCGGTCACAGGATTGACCATGCCTATGCAACTCATGCATGGCTTTATGGCCACTCAGGTGGATGTGATCTCTAGCACCAGAACTGCATTGACAGCAATAGACCGCCTCAAACTTGACCGTAACCAGAGCATTGTGCAACAGTTTGAAGCCAGCGGTACAGCGGGTGATATTCGTCACTGGCTGGCAGCCTTGCTTCTTAAAAATCTGATTGTCGAACCTTCGCGGGAAAGCAATGTCATCGCAATTAGCTATAAGGGAACAGACCCGGAGTTTGTTGCGGCCATGGCGAATGCATTTGCAGCCGCATATCAGGAAATGAGTATTCGGTTGACGGTTGAACCTTCGCAACAAGCCTCCGCATATCTGGCCAATCAGATAAACTTATTGCGCGATCAGCTGGATATGGCGCAGCGGAGAGTATCGCGTTTCCAACAGGAAGAAGGTATTGTCGATGTTGACAACCGTCTTGATATAGAGACAAAACGGTTGAACGAACTGTCCACCCAACTGACCCTGGCGCAAGGGGAAGTCATGGGCGCCGGTCAGGAAAACAACCGTACCGGAGCAGGGCAAAGTGTTGTCAACAATGCACTGATTAATGGACTAAAAGTAAATCTGGCTCAGGCTGAAGCCAAACTGGCAGATGCGGAACAGAGACTGGGCAAAAATCATCCGGAATACGAAGGCACCAGAGCTCAAGTAGTCAAACTTCGGGCGGAATTGGAAAGACATACCCGGGCGACTTCGAAAAACGCAATCAGCCGGGAAGCGGAAATCAATGCTGCTTTGGAAGCACAGAAAACCAAAGTACTCGCGCTTCAGCAGGCGCGCGACGAGTTGAAACTCTTGTTAAGAGAAGCAGAAGGTGCGCAGCATGCTTACGATAGCGCGCAGCAGTACTTAAACAGAACCAGCCTTGAAGGCCGCTCAAACCTGTCAGGCGTTTCCATACTGGACGCGGCCAATCCACCGGTAACACACGACAGTCCAAAGCTGTTTCTTAACATGCTTCTCTCGGTATTTCTAGGCATTATGCTTGGATTGGGTTCTGGTTTGCTGGCGGAAATGCTCGACCGGCGTGTGCGTTCCACGGAAGATTTGGCGGAATTATTACAGGCACCAGTTTTTGGTGAACTGGATTTGCGCAAGCGTAAGTCACTACTGTCGCTGTTGCGCTTTCGATTACCTTTCATGCGACATGCGCATGACACTGTCAATTAATACAAAATGAATATTCCCATGCTATCAAACCCTGGATTTGTATTAAAGCAGGACGCTGCTTCTTCGACCGAATCGGCACCTGGGCGTAGTGCTCAAATCGGTCAAATTCTCCTGAATATGGAAAAGATCACCCTGGATGATGTCGACAAAATTTTACAACTGCAGCAACAAGAAGGCATACTTTTTGGTGCGGCTGCCCGGCAACTCGGATTGGTGACGGACAGAGATATTCAGCAAGCTCTGGCCAGTCAATCGAATCATTCCAGCTTGTCGCCGGAGCAAGTAAATGATATGCCTGATTTAATTGTTGTGCACCAGCCATTCATTGACCAGGTGGAATTCATGCGTGCTGTACGCAGTCAGTTAATCATGCGCTGGTTTTCAACAGGACAGAAATCAATCGCTGTGATCGAGATTAACCCGACTGGCGGAGCCAGTCTACTTGTTGCCAATCTTGCTGTGTTGTTTTCACAGTTAGGAAAGCGTACGTTACTGATCGACGCCGATTTACGCAATCCGCGTCAACATGAGATTTTTAATTTACAGGATATGCCGGGTTTTTCAGATGCACTTGCTGGGCGCAAGGCCTTATCTGAAGTGATATCAAAAAAGGAATCCATTACGGATCTTGCTATTTTATCCGCCGGAGAGCCGCCATCCAATCCCTCTGAGCTGCTCAGCCGGGCCATGTTTGCAGACAAAGGTGAATCCCTGCATGATCAGTATGATGTTGTTCTATATGATGCGCCGGCATTTATGACCAGCAGTGATGCACTGCTGGTAACCGCACGAGCTGGTGGCGTATTGCTGGCAGTGCGCAAAAATCATACGCGCTTTACTGATATTCAGGCGATCAAATCGCAACTGTCAAGTCATGGCACTCCAATAATAGGTACCGTTCTAATCGATTTATAATGGGACAGAATAATCATATTCTTTTTACGGCAACGCAGTCTGGCATGAAAACGGGTGCCAATAGTTGGTGGCCCATTCTGTTTGGGCTGTTGGTAATGTATGTGCCAACGTTTTATGATCTTGCTAATGGATTATGGACACACGAGGAACAGGTGCATGGCCCAATAATTCTGGCGCTTTCACTTTGGCTTATCTATCGCAAGTGGCCGGAAATGATTATGTGCAGCGAGGGCAAGTCACCTTCTGGCGCGGGCTGGGTCATTTTTCTGATAGCACTGGGGTTTTATATTATTGGCCGTTCTCAACAAATTCTTGTATTAGAGATAGCGTCTTTTATTTTTACCCTGGCGGCATTGTTACTGATAACGCGGGGCAGTGCTGCATTGAAGTGTTTATGGTTTCCATTCTTTTTTATGCTGTTTATGATTCCCCTGCCCGGGCCGATAGTCAGCATGCTGACCATGCCCATGAAAATGGCGGTCTCGTATGTGGCCGAGCAGATTTTGTTCTGGGCTGACTACCCGATTGCACGTAATGGCGTTATCCTGCAAATTGGCCAATATCAGTTGCTGGTTGCTGACGCCTGTGCCGGATTGCAAACATTGCTGACGCTTGAAGCACTCGGGTTGTTTTACCTGAATCTGATACAGCATAGCTCGGTCTGGCGTAATATCACATTGGCAATCTTGATTGTGCCGATATCTTTTACCGCCAATGTTATCCGTGTCATCACGCTCACATTGATTACGTATCATTATGGCGATGCCGCAGGTCAAGGATTTATGCATGGATTTGCAGGCATGGTTTTGTTTATCAGTGCGCTGATATTAATCCTGAGTGTGGATGCGTTTTTACAGGTCTTCTTCAAATCCCGTTATGTCAATGCATCGCCTGCATGACTGTAGATAATAATCAGGATATTAGGAATCTAAATGAAAAAACAATTGATTGCTAGCTTTGCGCTGAGTATTTTGATGGTGTCCACGGCAGCATTGACAATGGTTTTGACGCCAACCAATAAATTAGCTGATTATCGCGATATGACACATCTCGATACACTGATTCCCTTAGCTTTTGCGGACTGGCAGATAGACCAATCAATTATTCCTTTGCAAGTGGATCCGGAAACCCAAGCAAAGCTTGACAGGCTCTATAACCAGACACTTGCTCGAACCTATGTAAACGCTGAAGGTATGCGTGTAATGCTTTCAATCGCTTATGGTGGAGATCAAAGCGATCATCTGGCCTTACATAAGCCTGAGGCCTGTTATCTTGCGCAAGGCTTTCAAATTAAAAAGAACGTTGCCAGTGAATTGTCTACGCAATTTGGTGACCTGCCAAGCAGACGCCTGTTGGCTGTTCGTGGTAACCGCATTGAACCCATTACCTATTGGGTGACAGTCGGCGATAAGGCTGTTTTGTCGGGTATCAATCAGAAATTACAGCAAATTCGGTATGGATTATCGGGAAATGTATCCGATGGCATGCTGGTGCGTGTGTCCACGCTTGGTATTGTTGAGGATCAGGCATATAAACTACAGGAAGCTTTCGTTCGGGATATGTTGGCAGTAATTGGTATTAAAGAGCGCATTAGACTGATTGGGAATCAGCTGGATTGAAGCATGTAGCTCATGTTTCAAGATGGGCCGGAACGTATGGTTTTCTGCGGAAGTTGTGGAGAACGACCTGAGTTTCCACGAAAGTGCAAAAGGAAAAAGGTTCAAGACGTGAATTTCTTGAGTACAAGCTTAAGTTTTAACTGTGCATCGACTGCTTCGACGCCATTTTATGAAAACAGCTGAGTCCAGATGGAATTTTCGCCATTGATAACTTTAGTTCGGTTAATCCATTGTGTTTTCTCAGCGTGCTTCTTCGGAGAGATGTTGGTGCAAATTCCGAACGCGTTTGTTGGCTTACAGCGCAAGTAATTTGTCAGTTTTACTTTTAACTGCCCTATACAAGCTCATCAATGAACGCGACGATCAACTCATTTAATTGAAACATGTTGTTTGTGTGTTCTTACAATTTTAGTTTTCTTGTGGCGAAATCGGATTTATATTGGTTGCTTAAAAATTATCTTGCTCCGGATAGTTGGACGGGTTTGGCAACTGTCGCGATAACTATTTATCTGCATCGATTGAATTATCATGAAAGCAATAGCATCGACTTTGCTAACATCTAACAATACGAATTCAAAGGCATTGCTTGTTGTTCTGCTTATTAGCGCCCTGCTTTTGGCGGTGTTAAGCGGCATTTTTTCCGCGTTCGGTAACGTGATTCTTTTGATCCCGCTATTGGCTTTGTTCGGTGTTTTCTTCGTGCTTGCCGCGCCTGTGTCATGGACGGTTTGGATCATATTCTTGGCGGCGTTTCTGGTCACCGGGCCGAGCGCCTATTTCATACGCTTTTCGCAACTTCAATGGCTTACCGTTTTTGTCAGTGCTGCATTGTTGTTGCCTGCGTTACTTTACCTGATACGTATCCAGATCGGCGCGCAACCAACACAATTCTTACGTCACTTTTTTTGGCCTGGTATCTTTCTTCTATTTGTCACTTTCTCTACGCTAATCAATGATCCTCAATTCGGGGATGTAGTGAATGGATCTCGCCATTACTTTCTAATGTGGCCATTAATGCTGGTATTCATGCTCGGCCTGGTCCGTCAGGATATGCAGGTGCAATTATGGAAAGCGCTTATGATCGTTGCTATTTTGCAGTTACCCATGGCGATTTATCAGTATTTTTTTGTGGCGCTGAAAAGTATGCGGTTTTCTCCCTGGGATTCAGTTATAGGCACGTTCCCGGGTAATATTGAAGGAGGTGGAGAGAGCGCGGGTATGGCCTTTATGTTGTTAATTGCCATGTTGACTGCCATCGCATTATGGCGTGAGGGTAAATTAAGCAGCACATGGATGGCCCTGGTTGTCTTTGCAGGGTTAGGTACGCTGCTCCTTGCGGAAGTCAAGGCGATAGTCATGTTGCTACCGTTTGCAATCGGCCTGTACTATCGTAGAGAACTCATGAAAAAACCCATGGAATCAATCCTGGTTATGCTTGGCACGCTCTTGTTAGCTGGCGCCATATTCATGGCTTATGAAAAGATTCACTATGGAAATATTTCAACAAGTACATTTAATACGAATCAGGCTGCTTCAACTTATGACCGCGTTATGAGCGCGCTTAACCCCGAAACGGTGTCTTTAGGTGGAAATGAGCTGGGTCGAGTTACCCATATCGTGAATTGGTGGGCAATCAATATCAAAAGTGGGGACCTTCAACATAGCTTATTTGGCTATGGTATGGGCGCTACCTTTGCCAGCAGATTTGGTGTGGGTGAACTGGTTGGTCGTTTTCCTTACACCATAGCAGGTTCTTCTACGATTATTCTGCTATGGGAAGTAGGTATTCTGGGGCATTTGGCATTTCTTTTTGTTTTGTTATCCGGTGCCCGGGCTTCGGGGCGTGCCGCCAAAAATGAAACTATACCCGAGATGCATCGTATTTTTCTCAGAGTGGGCGCTGTCGGTTTATTGATACTTACGATAACGTTGCCTTACACAAGTTTTCATCTTTACGCCAATCCCATTCAGTTTCTTATGATGTTTATGTTGGGCCAAGCGGCTTATTGGTCGTGTTTTGTAAAATCTCCGAAACAATTTTCAGATAAAAAGTAAATAGAATTCATGAATAATCGGTCAGAAATCAAGCAGAGCGATATGTCGTGGCCATTCGGTTTGGAATTAAACTTTGTAATCAACAATATGTACCCTGTTTCAGATGTGCGCCGTATTGTGTGCCAATTAATAAACAAATGGTGATTTTTATGTGTCGTACAAGTGATCATTGCATCACCGGTGAAATGATTTTGTTTCTCCAGGTTGTGACGGAGAAAAGTGGTAAATGGGTCCTCGAAATTGATTTGTTTGCGCAAGTGCAAGATTGCCCTCAACGTATTGTCAACAAGATTCAGGCGCAGCTATGAGCGCGAGGGGGGGTAATCGCGTAGTATTTCTTCTTGGTGCTGGCCGTTCCGGTACAACGTTGCTCTATAAAATATTGTCCATGCATCGCAGTGTGGCCTATTTGAGCAACTACCAGAATCGTTTTCCGAAGTGGCCTTCCCTCGCTTATTTGCAATATATACTTAATCAGTTTCCAGAATACAAACGCAAATCATGGTTTAAAGAACACGGCAATGCTTACTTCAATGAGCGGCGCGACTGGCTGCGTTCTATTGCGCCAACGCCAGCGGAGGCGGAATCGGTTTATGCCAGTTGCGGTATTCCACTTACGCCCGATGGCGATTATTCTTTGACAGCTAGAGTGGCCGAATGCTTGCAAAATCGATTTGAGCGTATCCTTCAGATGTCCCGTGGCCAGGTTTTACTGACTAAACGCACTGCGAATAATCGCCGCATACCCATTCTCAGGCAAATATTTCCAGATGCGAAGTATATCCATTTGGTCAGGGATGGACGAGCGGTGGCTTATTCCTTATTGCGTGTGTCGTGGTGGAACGACCATGTTTTGTACTGGGCAGGAAAGACGCCGCGACAGATGATTGCGGCGGGTTCCAATCCTTTGGAGCTTGCAGCGCGGAATTGGTTTGAAGAAATGCAGTCATTAGCGCAAGGGATCACTTTGATTCCTGACGGTCAATTACTGGAGGTGCGATATGAAGAATTGTTGCACGATCCACATGTTCAATTAGAGCGCATCCTGAATTTTATGGGGGTTGCTGCAAAAAAAGATGATGTGTTTTGGGGTCTCGTGGAATCCTTGCACCTCGAACCCAAACCTGAAGCGTGGACTCATAAATGGACAGAATCGGAATTGAAATTGGTGCACGCTTTGCAAGGCGATACATTGCGTCATTGGGGATTCAAGACGGCTCTGTTGCAAAAAATCCGCACTTCAACTTAGCATTATTTTTTCAGATGGGGAAAAACAATGAGTGATTTCACCCATCTGGGGAGTGAAGCTAACAGTATAAAGCCAATATAAACGGAGCATTTAAAGTATTGAAAAGCGATCAACTGAGGAATCTGGGTTCAGTATTTAAAATTCATAAGTCAAATAATTCATAAACTTATTTTGAAATATACTATTATTTGCAACAGAAACAAACGCAATGTTCTGGTGGAGTAAAAAATGAAACTTTCAATTTTGATCAAAGCACTTAATGAAGAAGCCTTGATATCGAAGTGTCTTGAATCAGCTTTGAACGAAGCGATGAAGTACGATGGTGAAGTAATACTAGTTGACTCGCTTTCTACAGACAGGACAATTGAGATAGCAAGACGTTATCCTGTTCGAATTATTCAGTTTGTTCACAAAGCGGATTGTGGATGTGCATCTGCTGTGCAACTTGGCTACCAATATGCTCGTGGTGAGTATCTATATATACTAGATGGAGATATGGAATTGCAACGCGGTTTCTTGTCGTTAGCGTTAAATTATCTTGAATCTAACCCTGGAGTGGCTGGTGTGGCGGGAAGGTTGCTTGATACGAGAATCAAAACCAGGAGTGATAAGCGGCGTGCTTCCAGAGCGGCGGCATTGCATCAAATTACGGAAGTTTTAGATCTTGGCGGCGGTGGATTGTACCGACGTAAAGCGATTGAATCTGTCGGCTATCTTGCGCATCGCTGGCTTCCAGCTTGTGAGGAAGCGGAATTAGGCGCTCGCTTACGGGCTTCTGGATGGCGCCTCATCCGACTTCCGGAAATAGCTGTGCATCACACCGGTCATTCTGAGAATAACATGCAGATGCTTTGTCGATTGTGGAGAAGTCACAGGATGCATGCTTATGGTATGTATCTCCGTACGGCTTTCGGGCGCCCATGGTGGTGGTTAAGTGTACAACAAGCATGGTTTGTTTTCGTTGCGTTTGTACTTCATGCCGCAGCAGGAATACTGTCAGTAGTAGGTGTGGCATATTCAGAGACAATCAGTCACGTACTTGCGCTGATAGTTGCTGAACTATTTATTTGGTTAGGGGTAACCACTGTTCTGGCAGTGAGAAAGAAAAGTATATCTGATGCGTTATATTCGGTATTGGCATGGCATTGTTTCGCACTTGCCTTAGTTTTAGGTTTTGTGAAATCAATTTCGAGTCCAATGATCCCAATTAATGGGAGAGAACTCGATAAGCATAAGATCTCGCAATAATACGAGTACTCTTTCAACTTGATATTGCCGGGTACAGCATTGTTCGCCAGAGATTGAAATACGCCTTCGGTGGTACTGGAAGCCATAGATGGATTACAGCTGGCGGGTAGGTGAGACGTATGTGAAGGTCAAAGGGAAATGGGCCTGCTTGTATCGTGCTGTCGACAAGCACGGAAACACAGTTGATTTCTCCCTGTCATCGACTTGCAGCGTGAAAGCGGCCAAACGCTTTCTGGCAAAGGCCCTGAAATCCATCAGGCCATGGGCGCATCCACAAACGATCAATACTGACAAAGCGCCGACTTTCAGTCCCGCTATTGATGAATTGAAGGAACAGGGCAAATGTCCGAAGGATAAAGTTCGCCGGCAAGTAAAATACCTGAACAATATTATCGAAGTTGATCATGGAAAGCACAAATTTATGTGCAACAGAGCCGATGAGTCTGCCCGTACGTTCTTTTTTATCTGCGCCCCGGATTGATTAGCGATTTTAAACTGAGTTATCCAAGGATTTTTCCATTTGAATTTATAGGAGTAAAAATATTGGAAAAGCTGTACTACTTGATGCATCGGCTTTACCTTCTGCGCATTCCTTTTATGCCGCGCCTCATAATGCTGGTAATACGGGTAGTGTATGGTGCTTTTATTCCCTATCAAGTTCGTATCGGTCCCGGAGTTAATTTCTCTCACTGCATGGGGATAGTTATCGCACCGGGTGCAAGGCTGGGCAGCCGGGTGAAGATTCGGCAACAGGTTACTATCGGTTCAGGGCATGCAGTAATCGGCGATGATGTGGAATTTGGTGCGGGAGCCAAAGTCATTGGCAACGTTCGAATTGGCAACAGGGCAAAGATTGGCGCGAACGCCGTTGTGGTTCATGACATTCCTGACGATGCCACGGCAGTTGGGGTTCCTGCCCGGGTTGTCATGATTGCTGGTAAACGGGTTGCTGGCTAACTATGTCCGCCTTGAACAAACACTCTGGGCTATATTCCGGTATACGTTTCCGCCAGGCGATCAAGCATTTTTTGCTGGGCCGGGCTGCACAGGCTATCGCTTCTTTTATTTTATTAATCTGGCTTGTACGCCTGTTGTCACCTACAGACTATGGGGCTTATATGGTTCTATGGGGCATGGTGGATATGATGGTGCCGATAAGCTCATTCGGCATGCTTGATGCAGTTCGGCGCTTTTTACCAGAATTGGTGGAACGAGGCGCGCCGGGTGTGTTGACCGGGTTTGTTCGATGGATGACCCTGATTCGTCTCGCTATTATGGTAATTTGGGCGACGCTGATTGTTATGTACTGGCCGGATATCGCTGGGTGGATGGGCTTTAGTGTGTCGCAACAGGATACTGCTTTGTTGGCGGCAGGACTCATCATTGTTGTCATCAGCTTTCGTTACGCCGCAGAAATGCTGGAATGTCTCTTGGAACAGCGTTGGTCGCAGTTGACTCGTGCGCTTTTGCCCCTGGGGCGTCTGGCCGGTGTGGCCATACTGGTGGCAGCGGGTAGCCTAACTTTAGAGCAACTGCTATGGGTAGATTTGATTGTTTCGCTGGGTTGTTTTTTGCTGGCTGAGTTTTTCTTGGTTCGCAAATTACGCGGATTGACCGGTGCAGGTGATTACCAAGTTGGCGTACGTGAGATAGCCAGTTTCGCCTGGCATATGACAGGGGTGAATCTGCTTCAATCTGCATCTAATGCCGGTACACTAAGAATTCTTGTTGCACGTACCCTGGGACTTGAAACGGCGGGCATGTTTGCTTTTTTGCAGCAATTACTCACAATGGTCGGGCGCTACCTGCCTGCCAATCTGCTGGCCAGTATTATTCGCCCTATGCTGATTTCTCGCTATGTGGCCGGGGAGGCGGGCATAGTTAACCAGGGCATGGCGTTGTTGTGGAAAATTAATATGCTTATTATTGCTGCCAGCATGGCGATGATGGTTGT
This sequence comes from Nitrosomonas sp., assembly GCA_031316255.1. Classification (NCBI taxonomy): domain Bacteria; kingdom Pseudomonadati; phylum Pseudomonadota; class Betaproteobacteria; order Nitrosomonadales; family Nitrosomonadaceae; genus Nitrosomonas; species Nitrosomonas sp. The sequence continues at coordinate 1,652,794 of JALDQW010000001.1, forward strand.
TGCAGGTGATGCGCTTATCATGCTGGTCAGTAGTGAGCGTTTTCCCGATGCAGGAATGATCATGTTGATCATGTTGGTGGGCTTGGGTGCCACGAGCCAGAGCCAATTGGTGATCATGGTCATGCAGATATTCCCTTACACCCGGAAACTGAAATATTTCGGCCTATTGTCTACTTTGACACCGTTCATGGTTATTGTTGGATCGGAATGGGGGCTGCCTGGTGTAGCGAGCGGGATTGTGTTCAGTGTGTGGTTGTTTAACGGTTTAACATTACGTTGGTTAAATCGTCAGGAAAACCGCATTGAACTGGATTGGTCAGGTGCGTTGCGCGGGCTTGGTTTAGTGATGTTGCTGGCAGTTTCCGGCTGGGTTATTGGACGTGAATTCGGGGTATGGTGGGCGTTAACATTCTTATTGCTGGTTTACGTGCCGGGGTTGGCGCTGGTGAAACCGTTAAGCCGGTTCGATATGGTGTTACTGAATCGGGGGTTGCGACACCGCGCCCGTTTTTTTGCATTTTTCGTGCGAAAGGATTGAAAATAATGCAAGAGCGAGATTCGTGGAGATAAGGATTTGTGGTGTGGATAAACGGTGAAACGCTTGCTGGTAACATTTGGTTTTGCCGGAAGTTAATTTTGATCTGGACAGATAGATGGGCAAGAACAAGTTGCTGCCAAGCTGTTAAACAGCTTGGTGTGTGTTAAAATTTAACACGGTGGCCGTGAGATTATTTTGGCTGAATGTAATTGGGTTGGAAGGACTATTCTATTTGCTAGATTATTTTTGGTACTAAGGGATTATCTATTTTTTCTATTATGTCCGTGATGCATGGACGCAAGACAAGACTAATAAATACTGACTGCCTATATGATTGCAAGCGAAGAAAAAATGAAGGTTCTACATATTATTAACGGTGAATTTTTCTCTGGGGCCGAACGCGTGCAAGATTTGCTGGCGTTATCTCTTCCGGATTATGGCTGTGAGGTAAGTTTTGTCTGTCTTAAGCCTGATAAATTCTCCGTAAATAGGGGTTCTTCAGTCCCATTATTTGCGATGCCAATGAAATCGAAATTCGATTTGACACCGGCCTGGGAGATTGCCCGTATTGTGAAACAGAATGGCTATGTTTTGCTGCATACGCATTCTCCGCGCGCAGCTTTATTGGGGCGTATTGCTGCATGGTTGGCTAGGGTGCCAATGGTGCATCATGTGCATAGCCCGGCCGCACGAGATACAGAAAGTGTTTGGCGCAATCGTGTGAATGCCATTATGGAACGGTTGAGTTTGACTGGAGTTACGCGATTGATTCCTGTGTCGAGAAGTCTGGATAATTATTTAAAGCAACAAGGTTGGCCGTCGGCACGGATTGCTATGGTGGCTAATGGGGTTCCCGCGCCAGGCCCTCTACCAGATCGACCTGCTCCGGGCCCGGAATGGGTGATTGGCAGTGTTGCGCTATTTCGTCCTCGTAAAGGCATGGAGATACTTATTGAAGCCTTAGCTGATTTACGTCAGATGGGACGAGCAGTACGCATGCGGGCGGTAGGTCCGTTCGAAACGGTTGAGTATGAGAAAGCTATAAAAGAGATGGCCGGGCGATTGGGGGTAACGGATATGATCGACTGGATTGGCTTTACCCAGGATGTGAACGCTGAATTTTCAAAGATGGATGTATTGGCGCTGCCGAGTCTCTTTGGTGAGGGGATGCCTATGGTAATGTTGGAAGCTATGGCCAGTGGGGTGCCAGTTGTGGCATCGGATGTCGAGGGTATCCCGGAAGTACTGGAACATGGACGAACCGGACTGGTGGTGCCAGCGGGAGATGCGAAACGACTGGCTGCTTTACTGGCGGATTTGGTCGATGGAAAATACGACTGGCGCGCTATGCGCGAGAACGCCTACCGGTCGCATATGGCGGGTTTTTCGGATCATGCTATGGCACAGGGCGTGGCGAAGGTATATAAGGAAGTGCTGGGTCATGCTTGAGCGGGTAAGGCTGTTTGGTATCGAGTTGGATCGACTGACAATGGATCAGGCTGTTATTCAACTTTTGGATTGGATCGGCGAGTCGGAATACCATAGTCGTTATGTGGTAACACCCAATGTGGATCATGTGGTGAAGCTTCAAAAGGATGCTGAATTGAGTGCCGCCTATGCAGATGCGAACATGGTGGTGGTGGACGGAAAACCGGTGTTGTTGGCATCACGCTTGTTGGGAAAATCATTGCCCGAGACGGTGCCCGGGAGTGATTTATGTCCGGCGCTGTTTGAGGCGGCCAAGTTTAGAAAGGGAAGGGTGCGAGTATTCCTGATGGGGGCGGCGGAAGGTGTGGCTGGCCGGGCGGCTGAGCAAATTGGAGTCCGCTGGCCTTGGGTCGAAGTTTGTGGTGTTTATAGCCCACCTATGGGTTTTGGTGTGAATTCGCCTGCTAATGTATTGGTTGTGGAAAAGATCAATAACGCAAAGCCTGACATTCTGATGGTTGGATTGGGCGCGCCCAAGCAGGAAATTTGGGTGCATGCCATGCGCGGTCGGCTTCACGTCAAGGTGATTTTATGTATAGGCGCCACTATTGATTTTATTGCCGGTGAGAAGGCGCGCGCACCAGTGTGGATGCGCAAGGCGGGGTTGGAGTGGCTGCATCGCGTAATAAGTGAACCGAGGCGTCTGTTTGGCAGGTATCTGCATGATGCATGGGTTTTTCCAAGACTGGTGATCAAAGAGTGGTTTCATAAATGAGTGGCGAAATGAATCGCGTTAACAATGAGGCGGTCTTTGTGATTGGATTGCCGCGTAGTGGGTCAACATTGCTGTCCAGATTACTGAACAATTCACCACACATACTGTCCGTTAACGATCTGTATTTTATTCAGGCCGTGATGGCATTGAATGTTGTGGAAGGCGAGCTGAGCAGTGTCCAGATGGAAGCACTTACCGATCAATTGCTTAGCGTTGTCACTATTCGTACCAATGCCAGTGAAGAATTTATTGGTCAATTTCAAGTTGCACCAGCGCGCATCCAGGAAATTCGTAGTGAGGTGCTGGCGAAACAGAAATCTACACCTTATTCTTGGTATGGACTAATGAATGATCTGCTTGGCAAGGTGGCGGAATCTGTTGGTAAGTCCCGCTGGGCAGACAAGACGCCACAAAATTTTTTCCACTTCAACTTGCTGGCGGAGCATTTCCCATCAGCACGATTCATTTTTCTTTTACGCGATCCACGGTCCATTCTTGCGTCATACAAATATTCCCAAGGTGAGGGGCACGATGCGAGGCGTTATCATCCGGTTGTTTACTCACTCTATTGGCGATCAGCGATCCACTACTACATGAAGGTCAAGGACCATCCGCGTGTAATGATGATGCGTTACGAAGACATGCTCTCGGACATGCCGGGGGTATGTGCAAAGCTTGAGGCATTCCTGGGAACTGAAATCGGGGTGCCGGTATTGTCATCGCTGGGGCATAATTCGTCCTTTTCGGACGGGAGGAGAAAGTACATAACGCCAACTGAAAACTGGATATGCCAGTGTTTATGTAAATCGGAACTGAATGATTTAGGCTATGAAACCCCTGATGTTGCTCCAAGGGTTAGGGATATTCCCGATCTGATGGGTGTAAGTCTGAAATTTGCAATCTTTCATACCGTTAGGTTATTTAGAGACCGTGACGCGCGTAAACGTATCACTACTTTTATTCGTGGTTTAAAAGGTGCTAGCTGACAAAATATCCCTATTTATTCGTAATTTGTTTCAATGGTTCCCATTAGAGGTACTTATGGGAAAATTCGGTATAGTTTCATAAAATTATGGATTTCATGAAAATCAGAATACCTCAGCCGATTAATGGGATTCAACGATGTCTACGCAGGAGAAATAGGTTGCTGGGCAGGTTGAATCCAGTCCTCCTGCAGGATCGCTTGTTTGGTTGCGCCAATTCAGTACCTGCAGCACTTCCTCGTAATGCTCCGGTATCCGCATCCAGAAGATATAATTTGCGTTAAGATTGTCTCGTGCGTAACTGAGCAGTTCCTGGACGGTAGGATCGTATCCTGTACCATCGTGACGTGTATTTGTATAATCCAAATGCATCACCGAAGGTGCCAAGGGTACAATACCGGAAAGTTTTTGAAAATAACTATATACACCATCTGGCGTATATAGTTTGTCTTTTAAGTTTAAACCTGGATCTTCAATAAAAACATCCGGGACAGCTAATGCTGTTCCCAACTCTGCGAGTCTGTTAGTAAATTGTTCTAGAATCTGGCGTGGGTAATTTGTGTTCTGGTACGTCATGGTATTGGGGAAGTGCTCGCGCATGTGCTGATGCAGGCTAAGCATATTGTTGTAATATTCATCTACTTGGGCGCTGGATAATGCATTTATAGGTGTTCCCATGCTGGTTTCTGTCAGGCCGATTCCTTCAAAGTAGGGATGGGAATTGTAGCGCTTTCCCATCCTGCTAATGAGTGCAGCCAGGCGATCATGAACGAGAGAATTCCACAGACTGATGTTGTATCCTCTCGGGATGGTACTGTTGGGTCGGGAGAAAGCAAACACCCCCCAATCAAACCATTTCTTATTTGTGTAGTCAGGTGCGGGAGATATGCTGGTGTTGTATGTTTTCAGGTCCAGCAGAATGATAAGCCGTTTTTTTTGTGCTGCTAACTCAGCAAGGCGTTGATCAATGGACGTGAAATCATATACACCCCATTCCTTTTCAAGCTCTGCCCAGGAATAACGAATCTGTACCCCGCGCAATGCCGGTGTTTCCTGGATCTCACGGTATACCTGCTCTAGATGTGTAGGATTATTTTTGCCCCAATCCAATATCTGATAATAATGGCCCGGATGCCATTTGACTGAATTATTCTCAAGCTGGGCTGCAGCATGCGCCTTTTGCCAGGAAACCAGGACTATGCTTATGAAAAATATTGCCATGATCAGCATGATTTGCATATGTTTAACAGCAATGGAAGGATTGGTGTTTATTTTGGGCTTAATGGCATTCCTGTAGATACATAACCTTGTATTGCAGTTTGAGTCAACTCCTTTGGTCTGATGGTTTGTTGTAGGGGTTAGTGCCAGAGTGCTGTTGGTAGGTATTGCTTGAATTTTGGTATTCATGTTTGGTTCTTCCTTATGGTTAAAAAGGACAGAACCGGCAGGGCGCGCGTTGAAGCTACGTTAGCCGTACGCGTCAAATCACACACGTGATTGATACGTGCAGCGTTATCTGGCGGCCCTGCCATCATGGGGTTTTTACCCGTTAGATCAGTGACTTTGCGTCCCCTGCTTTCGCAGAGTTTGCCTTTTTCATACTTCATTAAAAATTGCGGCATAAAGATATGCCAACTTTAGATTATCGTAAGCGATCGACCGATCGTCTGGTGCGACCATCGTATGTACCAACACTGTTGACACCGGTCGAAAATTGACCAGGTAATTTCCTTATTCTGCCTAAATTTTAGGCAGGAGAATCTAAGAGGTGATTACCATGGTTATGTATGCAAAAATACGGCGGATGTTTTACCGTGAACATCTGTCGATTAACGAGGTTCAACGACGCACGAGTCTGTCACGGAACACGATCAAGAAGTGGTTGAAAGCGCCAAGCGACAGTGCTGTTAAATATCAAAGAGCGAAAAAGCCTGGCAAGCTGAAACCGTTTGAATCCAGATTGTTGCTGGCGTTGGAATTGAATGCCCGATGTCCCAGGAAAGACCGCCGTACTGCCAAGATGCTGTTCCAGGAGATCAGAAATGAAGGCTATCCAGAATATTGCATAAATGAAGGGGGAGTTCTTTTAAAACTTCTATAATTCAGTTACCTAAACTGCATAAAAGAGAGGAATTGCCAGTGACAGGTTGTACCCAGAGATCATTTTATTTTCCAGATGTAAAAACGTGTGTTGGAAGACAGCCACAGACAGACAAGCTGCAAGCATGATGGATTGAGTTTGTTAGGCAGCGGATTTGTTTGTGGATCGAACTAAGTTTGTTATGATGAAACCTAAATCGGCGTTTTATCAGAAAATTGATGGAGATAGCATGCAACTTGACGTGTTAGGTTTCATTTTTGACGTAATATCTTGCGCCATTTCGGATGCCTAATTCTGGTTAGTATCACTGGAATTATGTGTGCACGTATTCCCATGACCCCAATAATCAATTAAAGATGACATTGTCTATGAAGGCATTTATTGCATTAATACTTTTCACATCATTTTTTCCATTTTTGGCACAATCACACCCAGATTTACTTATTGAACAAATGGAAGAAAATGAAAAGATTGCTGAGCAATCAAAGTATGAAATTGATCCCAATACTGGACAAGTAAAATATGAAATAAAGCCTAATTTTATAAAAGGATCACCTGTACATGAAAAAATGACTATGATTTCTATTAGCACATCAAATATTCACGGAAGAAACTTTGATCTAACCTATGACCTCCCTTATTTAAAAGGTATATTTTGGAATGATGATCCCGAACAAATGCTTTGCCCTTGGTGTGATTATACACATATTAAAAAATGGGGGCCCAAATGGGCGGCTAAATTTTTAGAGGCTAGGAGCGAAGCTACTCGAAAAAACAATCCCGTAATATTTAGCAATGGTGATAACTTGCTTAGTAGAAGCCATTTTGGTGATTTGCAGTTTATTCATGCAATGGCATACAAAGATAACATTCCTGCGAAAGAAACTCTGCGAAAGATCCTGATATGGGCTGAGTTTACATATCGGGTTGGCACAGGAGAAATATCGGGAAGTACTAAAATAAAAGATGTACAAATTCATGGGTTTCCTGAATTGTTCTCAAACGATAATGATATCTATAACAATGATATTGCCACTTTTTTTCATGATAGAAGAGTAAAACGTGTAGCTATAGGGAGTTTGCTACATCTTATTCAGGACTCTTATTCTCTTAGCCACGTAGACAGAAAAGTACTAGACAACGAGAAAGGAAGGTTTTGCCGAACTACAGTTATACGTTTTCACACATACAGTGGTCAAGACACCGAAAAACATACAAATGAAGATAAGTGGCCATCTAACCTAGAAGAATCAATTAACGATATGGTTTGCGATCCAATTTCTGCTGGAGCAAAGATTTTAGAATATTATGCTAAGAATGATTTCTCTGGCGAAGAGTGGATTAAAGTAAAGAATTTTTTAGTTGAACATGTTTTTAAATTAGAAAACCCTGAAGAGTTGTCTGGACCAGGAGAAAGATTTAGACCATGAACAAAAGGCCTATATTAAGTGTATATGTGATCCTTTTTTTTATCACTTACGCGCAAAGCACATTTTCAAGTAATATCGGAAAATTACTAAACTATGAGGAAATCGATATACGTGACTCAGTCTCTGGGGATTACTTATACTTACCTGATTTTCCTTCAACTCAGGAGGTTACGGTAGATAAAAACAACAGTATTGCAATTGTTGACTCTGGCGTTGCTGATGATCATCCTCAATTAAAAGAATATATCGTAAATCAGGTTGACTTTACAGGTGAAGGTTTTTATGACTATCTTGGCCACGGAACAATTGTTTCATTGATTTATATACGATCACTTGCGCAAGACAGCATCTTTGGTATTAATGAAGCTGGTAGTTCTATAATAAGCGTCAAAGTTGCAGATAAGAATGGAAATATCAATAAAGAAGCCATGATTAAAGCATTACAATGGATAGGAAAAAACAATATCCACATTGCGAATCTAAGTTTAGGTTTTGAAGGAAATGAAGAAGAGCACAAAGATTTATGTGACACAATAAAAAAACAAAAAAATGTATTATTTGTTGTGGCTGCAGGAAATTCTGGCCCTAATGTATTGAACTATCCTGCTGCATGCAATGCAGAAAATGTAATATCTGTTGGCGCCACAGAAAAAGGTAAAGTTGCAGGATATTCAGGTCAAGGGGATATATATTCAACAGGAAACGTTGTCCTTTTAGACAAAAAGGAAATTTTATATCGAGAAGCCAATTCCCTGTCAAGACAAGGACTGTTTGACAAAGCGCTCTTAAAATATGATGAGATTTTATCTTCGTTTCCTATGCCTGAAGCCCATTTTCAAAAGGGCATTATCTATATTCATAGTAAGAATTACAAGAATGCTTTTATTGAGCTCGGCCAAGCCTTAAAAATCAATCCAGATTTTCCCGAGGCTTTAGAGCATATGGGATTATTGTATTATTTTGAAGGCAATAATAATAAAGCGCTATCATACTTAGAAGAAGCGGCTTATTTAGATCCAGACAGCCAAAGAATTCTAAGCAATCTTAGAAAGATAAAAGAGATGGCCAAAAGTAAAAACAATGCTAACAAACCGCCACACTAACGCTCATGCTCTTGCCTATGAGCGATGGCGCGACATCTAAGTCTTCCCGGTATAGTTTTCGGGGAAGTGGCGTTTGAAAATTTGTTTTGCCTTTTTCCCGTAATACCAGAGTGGGTAGAGTTTCGGTGTGCTGGAAATCTTTTCTCCGCCAGAAGATTCCAATTGGTATCGGATGTCAGATTTATTGAGTTCGTCTAAAATCTGCTGTACTTTTGTATCATGCGCTATTTTGTTTTCAAGATATTGAATATGCTCTTGAAATTTAGGGAGAAAGTCATCTTTTGTCCATATTTCAGACTGCTTGCTGGATGTTTGTCGTGACGTTGTGTCACTTCCGAACAAATAATGACTCTGATGATTTTCCCAGAATCTTTCTTTTCCTTCAAAATAAGGCATGCCTACAAAGTTGCAGATATTGTTGAGTATTTTCTGAGGATTTTTTACCAGTTCATTATAATTGACCGCACGAAAAGGAAGATTTAATTTAAGAAATCGTTCATGATATGCTATAAATTCCTTATGCCAGTGATCGAGTCCTTTTCCTCTCTTCCAATGTGAATACGCCAAATTGACTGGATTCTTCCAAATTAAAATATTATAGGTAGTGATTCCTTTTGACATTGCCCATTTCTGAGAATCCAGCACCCAACAAAGATCTTTTGAAGAATCGACCGCAAAATCGACACCCGATTCCGATAGAACAGCATGATGAAATTCATGAGCATCTACGACTGCTAATCGTTTCCATACAGGACACGACGTTTGTCCACATTGACATACAAGTTTGAAATGATGCCGCCGCCATGGTCTATACCATGCAACAACTTCTCCACAGGAGAATGCGTCAGATGAATTTCCCAGCATAAGATCCAGCATCGTTGTGCCGGAACGGCTTGTGCCGCATACATTAATTAAAGTTGACATTAAATTTTCCTTACCAAACCCATGAGGGCAGAAATAAAATTTCTATAGATAAAGTCTTATATTGGCTTCTATCAATAGACTGCGCCCCAGTATTGTTTTCTCCTGGAGGAGCAATTGTTGCAAAATAATGCGTTCTATAAGAAGTGCTTATGCCTTTCCCGCTGAATCTATGGTTGAGAACCTAAAAAGCTGACCATTGCTTTTCACTCTCATGGTTAGATAAGATAGTTTTTCCTGAGAACACAAATCCGTACCGGAAAAAGCAATGCTGGTAAAGACTTTACTAAACAAGGTTGAAAGATTCAAGTTGTTTTTTTTGTGGTTCTGAACGCAGCGTGGAAGCATTATTGCGCTTCTTTCGCCAGATTGGTGTCGCAAACCCATGTACTTTTTTGCCGAATAAATACAAAAAATCTAATCAACGCAAGAGGAATAGGCTGCGGGACAGGCTGAATCCAGTCCGCCGGCAGGATCTTTTGTTTGTGCACGCCAATTCAATACCTGCAATACTTCCTCATAATGCTTCGGTGCCCGCGTCCAGAAGATATAGTTCGCTTTAAGAGTGTTACGTGCGAAAGAGAGCAGTTCCGGGACGGTTGGATTGTATCCTCTATCATCGTGACGCGTATTTGTATAGTTCTTGTGCATCACCGAAGGTGTTAGGGGTACGATACCGGAAAGTTTGGCATAGTAACTATATACGCCATCTGGTGTATATGGTTGGTCTTTTAAGTTTAAACTAGGATCTTCAATATAAGTATCGGGGCCGCCCAATGCAGTTCCCATGTTTTTGAGTTCGCTGGCAAATTTTTCTAAAATCCACCGAGGGTGATTTGTGTTCTGGTACGTCATGGTATTGGGGAAGTGCCGACGCATATGCTGATTTAAGCTAAGCAGGTTGTTATAATAATCATCGACTTTAATATTGGATAATGCATTTATCGGGTGACCCATGCTGGTTTCTGACAGGCCAATGCCTTCAAAGTAGGGATGGGCGTTGTAGTGTTCCCCCAGTTTGCTAATGAGTTCAACTAGGCGGTCATGAACATGAGGGTTCCACAGCTTGGTGCTGTATCCTTTTGCAACGGTTTTGTTATGCCCACTAAAGGCGAATGATCCCCATTCAAATCTTTCTTTTCTAACGTAGTCAGGTACGGGAAAAGTGTCGGTGTTGTATGTTTTTGTGTCCAGCAGAATGATGAGTCTTTTTCCTAGCGCGGCAAGTTCAGCAAGGCGCTGATCTATCGATGTGAAGTCGTATACGCCCCAATTTGGTTCCAGTTCTGCCCAGGTGTAACGAATTTGTATCCCGCGTAATGCGGGTGTGGTAAGGATTTCGCTATATACTTGCGCCAGATGTGCAGGATCATTCTTGCCCCATTCCATAATCGCATAGTAATGGCCTGGATGCCATTTGACTGCATTTCCTGTGGCATGTGCTGTTCCTGCAGGAACTAAGACCATGCATGTGAAGAATAGCGATGTGATTAATATGATAGATATTTGTTTAACCGCAATCGAAGGACTGGTATTCATTCTGGAATTAATAGTATTCATATGAGTATACAACTTCGCAATGTGATTTAAATATTTGTAGGATTATGTGATGGATAGGGTCGGCAACAGCCAAATTCGTCCCGGAGCACGCTTGTGATGTAAGAAGATTTGCAATCTTAGCGCTCATTGCCACTACTTTTAGTAAGTTAGTTAGAACAACCTAGGGGTATGTCTAAAAATCCATATTTGCAAGCATTCGCAACGTGGATCGCCGGCTTACCCCGTTTCGTTACGATATGACGTTGTTCACAAAAAATATTTCCTTACATTTCAATCATATGTTGCGTAAAGATTTTCTGTTCTCGCCTTGTCTTGTTTAAGGCTCTGAAATTTTAGTGGCACCCTTGAACCCTTTTTAGTCAGTCAGTTTGATTGACCGCATAACGAGTGACACAAAATATAACTTCCGGAAATTCCTGAATCTTTATATTGAGAATATATTCGTGTACAAATTTCCCGTGTTTTATTATAACGAAGTCGTCCAAGGTTTGCACGTATCTTTTGCAAATATTTGAATTCTGACTGCTAGATTTCTCGGTTAAATTAGGTCTTATTTATAGACATCTCTTTCAAGAAAGAAAATTAACACACTGTTCTTGAAGAAAATTTTAAATGATATCGGAAGCAGGAGTGAGATCAGATTCCGGCTTGCGGACGCGTATAGTCAAATGATGCAATATGTGTTGGTGGTATCGCTCTTCATAATAATCCTGCCCTTTATCACCATACTTGGTTCCTTTCGCCAGCAGTGTAGATCAAACGAGCAAGTTTGTGTGCTGTTGCCGTAATTGGTTCATCCAACAATGTCAATCGTGCATGGGTCAAACTGGCGATTTTGGTTTTGGTGCCAACCAGGCAAGAGACGATTCGTAACCATTTGGATTCTGCGTTTGCCAATGCCAATGATCTCGTACCATTTCTGGCAAGCCATATTGAGCCTTCCAGTTAAGTTTTTCCGCACTGAATGAGGGATCGGCAAAACACTCGGCAATATCCCCAGGGCGGCGATCTGTTATCTGATACGCAATTTCCCGGCCGGCAGCCTTGACAAAGGCACTAACCACCTGCAACACTGAATAGCCTTTTCCGGTTCCAAGGTTATATGCCTGACAGTGATGATTCGGACCAAGTGCGCTCATCGCCTTTAGATGCCCAATTGCAAGATCCATGACATGAATATAATCGCGGACACCGGTACCATCAACAGTTGGATAATCTCCACCAAATACGTACAGTTTCTCTAACCGGTTAATTGCAACCTGGGCAACATACGGCATCAGATTGTTAGGAATTCCATTTGGGTCTTCCCCTATCAATCCACTGGGGTGCGCTCCAACCGGATTAAAGTAACGCAGTAATGAAATCTGCCATGTAGAATCGGCGACTGCGAGATCGCGCAGGATATTCTCAATCATCAGTTTCGATTGACCATACGGGTTAGTTGCCGAGAGCGGGAAATTTTCTCGAATGGGTACTGAAGCCGGATCGCCATAAACTGTGGCGGAAGAACTGAATACAATTCGCTTACAGCTGTTGGCCGCCATGATCTCAAATAGATTCAGAGAACCGACCACATTATTCTGGTAATAAAGTAATGGTTTGTCCATCGATTCGCCAACTGCTTTCAGGCCTGCAAAGTGAATTACGCAATCAATATCGTATTCGGCAAACAACTGTCCCAATGAGGCTTTGTCACGAATATCGCCTTCTACAAAAACAGGTCGAATATTGGTTATCTGTTCTATCCGATTAAAAACTTCAGGATGGCTGTTACAAAGATTGTCAAATACAACAACTTTATGTCCTGCTTCTTGCAGCAGCACTACCGTATGACTGCCAATATAACCTGCTCCACCAGTGACTAGAACCGCCATATCATCTCCAGAAAATAATAAGGATCAAAGCGCTGTCGCCAAGCCGGATGTTGAATTGCTTCTATAACTCAATAAAAAACAAGAAACCCGGTGCAACCGAACGACCACTACAAAAACTATAAAATTGAGATACCCGGGTATTTCAAACAGTGAGATTCCAGGATGAGGGCCACTTAACACCTGACCGAAATTCATAGGGTAGTATATTACCAAAACTCTACTTTAGATATTCACCCTTCATCCTTGCGTCGCCCGAGTAGTGACGCAAGATGGATATGAAACGAATAAAACGGATACTGTTTGTTGTCTTCGGGGCGGTTTTAACCTATTGATGTTAAAATATAAATAGAGTTGTGTTGTTTGTGTCCGTCAGAAACTACGATGTGTGTAGATGTTTTGCCGTTAGCATCACTGGTTTTTTGGTCGCGTTAAGTATAACCAAATCTTCATTCCTGATAAATCTATTGCCACTCATTATTGGATTTATTTCTTTTTGGCGCGTGGATGCGCCGCATCATATACTTTTGTTAAATGCTGAAAATCGAGATGCGTGTAAACTTGTGTGGATGAGATATGTGCGTGTCCCAACATTTCTTGAACAGCGCGCAAATCACCGCTGGACTGCAAAAGATGTGACGCAAAAGAATGCCGCAGCATGTGCGGGTGTACATTCTGATTGATACCCTGATGTCTGCTGTGTACTTTCAGGCGGTGGCTGATGGTTCTGGAACTGATCGCATCGCCATGTTTCGACAGAAACATCGCGTCGACATCCGGTTTGGCGATTTTTTTCTGATGCGCCAACCATGCTTGCAATGCTTCAATCGCGACCTTGCCAACCGGTACGATGCGTGTTTTTCCGCCTTTACCGAGGACGCGTACTGTACCGTCAGAGAAATCTATATCTTTAGGCCTAAGTTGGGTCAATTCGGCCAGTCTTAGTCCTGATGAGTAAAATAACTCAAACATGGCCCGGTCACGGATCGTCAAAGGGTCCAGAGCTGTAAATGTCAATAATTGCGCGGTTTCATCTGGCGACAATGCTTTCGGCAGCTTTTTGGGTGATTTAGGGACACGTATTCCGGTACAAGGATTATGACTGAAACAATGATCGCGAATCAGGTAATGATAAAACCGGCGCCAAGCGGATAACATGCGGGACAGGCTTCTGCCAGATAGCCCCTTGCCATGCAGTTGCGCAATGAGCATACGGATATGCTGTGGTTGAACTTCCTGCAGTGTTTCGGGCGTCAAGTATTTAATCAGGATATGAATATCATGGATATAGCTTTTGCAGGTATGGGGTGATAACCGGCGTTCATTGGCGAGATGTCCTCTGAAAGCCTCGGTCAGTGATTCAGATTTGATATTCATCGGATGCGCTTTGCGAAACATCACTGGTTGTATCTGAGACCATTTCGTGACGAGCGATTGAAGCACTGATAAGATCGCCAAGCCGCTTTAAATGTAATGTGCCCATATCGGCATAAAACCGCTCAATTTCCGGACTGGCTAAAACCAGCAATCCTATCGGCCGGGTCGTATTGAGCGGTATCATGGAGAAAGAGTGGAGTAGCTCGGCGTTTTCAGCGAACATCGCTTTTATTTCATTGGCGACATGATTGCCGCAATATGGGTGGGTCAAACTCGCGGCTATTGCGTGTACGTCTTCGCTGGTCTCGGTAAATTCAACGTAATCCATGTTCTCGTAGTGAATGTTCCATAACCGCATAACAAAGTGCGGAACGGAAAAATCTTCCCTTAAACTGTAATTCAGGCTGTTTAGACACTCATCAAAACTGGATGCGGCCAGCAAAGCGATGGTTAAACGATGCATTTTTTCTCCGATAGCATCATTTTCTTCGCCGAAACTGATCAACTCTAACAGTTTATCCTGAAGGACTTTGTTTTTGTCTCTTAATGCGATGGCCTGTCGTTCATGCAATGATATGACCCTGTCGTCGTGTGGATGGGGAATATGCAGGTCAGAAAGCAATTCAGCGTGTTCGTTAAAAAAATCAGGGTGACTCACAAGATAGTGCGCGACATTCTCCGGTTTCATTATTTTTCCTCGACTAACAAGTATTAAATAGTGTTTCCCACATTGTGCTACAAGTTAATTTCGCCTTCAAAAACTGTAACAGCAGGACCTGTCATCAAAACAGGATTGTTTGCACCTTCCCAGCTAATGGTTAAATCGCCTCCGCGTGTACTGACAGTCACTGGGGTGTCAAGTAAATTCCGCTCAATACCCGCCACCACAGCCGCGCAGGCGCCAGTACCGCATGCGAGTGTTTCGCCGGCGCCACGCTCAAAAACGCGTAATCGAATGTAATGACGGTTAATCACTTGCATATAGCCGACATTAACCCGGTTGGGAAAACGAGGGTGTAATTCAATCAAAGCGCCTTCGCTACCGACCGGGGCCGTGTTAATATCCGAGACAATACGTATCGCATGTGGATTACCCATGGATAGTGCACTTATTTTAACTGACTTTCCAAGTACATCAAGCAAATAAGTCGGCGCTTGCTGGTCGGCTATAAATGGAATTTCTTCAGGTTCAAATTTTGGAGTGCCCATATCTACGGTTATTTCGCCATTTTTTTGTAACGTTGGCGTGATCAGACCGCTGCGAGTTTCAACGCTAATTTGTTTTTTTTGCGTCAATCCATAATCATGTACATAGCGTACAAAGCAGCGCGCACCGTTTCCGCATTGTTCAACTTCGCTGCCATCGGCATTATAAATACGATAAAAAAAATCTGCATTACCGCTGGTTTTTTCTACCAGCAGAATTTGATCGCAGCCTATACCGAAATGACGGTCGGCAATAAAGCGCAATTGTTCCCGGTTTAACGAAACAGACTGGTTAATGCAGTCAATGACAACAAAATCATTGCCTAGGCCGTGCATTTTGGTAAATTTAATGTTCATCTGAAATGTGCTGTAATATCGAGTAAATGACATTGTGGCGACATTGCCATAAAATGATCTTTCATAAAAAACCTACTACCAATATCATATGGATAGCGTGCCAGCCGATACAATCATTGCCTATTGGCCCGAGCATAAGCAGAATTTCTGGTGTTATTTCTGGAATGTAAAAGGCGGGGGAATTTTGCGCAAGATTCAGTGTGCGTATGACGCGTTGGCTCAATCAAGGGATTCAGCGATATGAGTATATATTTAAGAGACATGTTTTAGTTCAATATTATTTGATCGCCCTCGAACCATGATACCGCAGTCCTTTATCCATGATTTATTGAACCGCGTCGATATTATAGACGCAATTGACCGTCATGTTTCCCTAAAAAAATCGGGTGCGAATTTTGTTGCGTGCTGTCCGTTTCATAGCGAGAAAACACCGTCTTTTATGGTGAGTCCCACAAAACAGTTCTATCATTGCTTTGGTTGCGGTGCACACGGCAATGCAATTAGCTTTTTGATTGAATATAGCGGGCTCGGTTTTATTGAGGCGGTACATGAACTGGCTGTTTCTGTAGGCATGCATGTTCCGGAGCAACAACCTGACGCCAAGGCAAGTGAATCTCCAAAAAGCAGTCAGCAGGATGACAGTGAAATTCCTAGTGTACAGGACTTGCTTGAAGCGATGCGAGTGGCTACTCAATTCTATCGCGATCAATTGAAGCAATCTGAAAAAGCGATTGAATATCTGAAGATGCGCGGATTGACTGGAAAAACGGCTGCGCAATTTGGAATTGGCTATGCGCCCGACGACTGGCATAATCTCTCGGCGCCTTTTACACACTATAAATCCAAGAAAACAAGAATTACGCTCACACGTGCTGGCCTGGTTATTTCCGGAGAGGATGGTAAACAGTATGATCGTTTCAGAGATCGTATTATGTTTCCTATTTTGAATCAGAAGGGACAGGTTATTGCATTCGGTGGTCGTATCATCGATCAGGGTGAACCAAAATACCTTAATTCTCCGGAAACGGATTTATTTGTTAAAGGGCAGGAGATCTATAATCTGTTTTCTGCCCGCAAGGCAATTCGAGAAGCAGGATGCGCTATCGTTGTTGAAGGTTATATGGATGTTGTTGCATTGTCCCAGCATGGCATTGATTACGCCGTAGCAACACTGGGCACAGCAATTACAACGCTTCACATACAAAAACTGCTGCGTCAGACCGATAAAATAGTTTTTTGTTTTGATGGCGATAATGCGGGGAAAAGAGCGGCCTGGCGGTCACTTGAAAACAGCCTCGCCCAATTGACCGACGGTAAAACAATTCATTACCTTTTTTTGCCCGAGGGCGAGGATCCAGATAGTTACGTGAGTCAAAATGGGAAGGATGCGTTTGAGCAGCAGATAGCGCAATCGACGCCGTTATCCGAATTTTTGTTGCTCGAGTTGACACGTGATCTGAACTTGCAAACCAGCGAAAATCGCGCCAAATTAATTCGGGATGCCAAGCCATTATTACAGCGCATCAGGGCGCCTGCACTCATGCTGATGCTGTTAAAGCGGTTATCCGGGTTATGTGGCCTCGAGCAAACTGAGATAGAAACCCTCTTACAGATAAAGCGTGCAGCTCCGGTTCGTGGGCAAAAGCATGCTCCCCGGAAACAACCTGTATCGCCTTATCATAGGCTGATATTGCTGCTGCTTTACAATCCGGGATATTACCATGCTCTGGATAAAGAACTGGTGGCGCTCGCCAATGACAGTAATGAAGAGTTCGTCGTACTAAAATCGTTGGTTGAGTTTCTGGCTAGTCGCCCTGATATCGTCAGTAGTGCGTCGACAGTTTCGATCTTGACATATCTACAAGACAGTCCTTATGCAGCATTACTGGAAAAAATCGAGAGCGAAATCCTTGATCTGGATGATGAAATGGATCTAGAAGCAGAATTCTCAGGTACATTAAAGAAACTGCAGGAAATGCAAAGAAAGAAACGAATGTCCGAATTGCACAACAAACCTTTAAGTCTGTTAACCGATGCCGAGAAGCGAGAACTTCAACGTCTGGCCGCAAATTAATGGTTTGTTATTGTTTCACTTTTGTTATCAAAACGTTGTTCTGAAGTTAGATTCTTGCTTGCAAATACTTCGAGATCAGGATTGCGGTTGATAGTTATACTCACTCATAACCTAACACACGGAGAACCAAACCACAGGGCGTTGCCGTAGCATCCAGATACCGTGTTGCAGTACTTCGAAGGTGTCCAGAAAGAGCTAATGGGGCTTGCACTCGTTCCCGAACTCCCGGCACTAGCCGGTAGTTCGGGAACGGTATTCACAGATTCTGTGTAAGATGCATTGTTTCCAGAATCTATCGGCGATTAACTGACCAAAGACCGATTAGTCCGATTAGGAATAGAGACAACGTAAAGGGTTCCGGAATTGGGTTGCCGCCATTACCGCCATTACCGCCTCCACCTTGTGTTATTTCGCCAAAAACCACAAGACCAGATGGGCCGCTAGGACCTTGAGAGGTAAAAGAATCGAGCAAATTTCCAGTTGCAATATCAAATCTTTGTATTAAGCCACTTTGATATCCAGCACTCCAGAAGGATTTTCCGTCGGGATCCAGGTTTAAAGCAAACCAGAAATTTTCAGTGTTCGTATCATATGTCTGCACAACATTACCATTGCTATCCAGTCTCTTTATATCGTTTCTGTCTGCGACCAGAAGACCGCCATCATCTAACAGGCGAAGCGCAAAAGCATTGCCACTTCCTGGGAGCGTTGCAAAATTAGCTAACTGTGTATCTGTACTCACATCATAGCGCCTTATTGCTCTGCCTTCGCTTGAATAAAACATTGTCGCTTGGTCGGACGACAGGTCAATCCAGTCTGAACCCCTGTCTGTGGCGACATCATATCTGTCAATAAATGTTCCGTCACTTGCACGTTTAATAATATCTCTTGTCCCGTCGGCTTGACCTACGTAGAAATTTCCGGTCTTGTCGAAGAAAATAGATTCATTGTGAGAGCCTGTATCGTTGGCGACAAAAGGATTGCTGATAACATTCCCAGTATTGTCAAGCTTTACAATCGTACTAAATCCAAAGCGCGTTGCATAAAGATTCCCGTTCGAATCGAATGCCATTCCGGTCACTTCCCCCGATCCGCCAATGTTGTACTCTGCAAGAAATCCTACTCCAGGCCGATAGTGTTCAACCATGCCATCCTTTGATCCTGCAAATACGTCACCCTTTTGTATGGGAACCGCTTGCACAAACGTAGGAAACCATACCGCTATACTGATCAAAATCAGCAGTATAGATTTGTTTTTGATACATTCCATCATTATTCTCCTAATTTAAAAAACAACAGAAGCACATTCTTATAATATGCACACTTAATAAAGCATGCATTTTTCATGCCAGACTTGCAGGAATTGTTCTGTGTTTTAAGAAATACAGTGATATTGCTGAATCTGATGGATTAATTATTTGACTAAGTAGATTATGCCAGCAAGGCAAAGATAGAAATGTGTAAAAAAAATCGACAATTTTTTACGATAAACAGCTTGACTCATTGAAAAGATTTTTACTTATTTTTTGTGAAATCAGTTTAGAAATCTAAAAAACATTGAGATTAATTATAATCAGTGATGAACTTTGGATGTGTAAATTATTCTGACACTTTGGAGTCATTAAATCATAGATGAAATGGGTATTTATTGTTGTGAAATAAATCTAAATAGCTGATTATTTTGCTGTTTTATATAATTGGACTCGATATTCTGGAAATGTAAGGTATCTCGACAAAATTGTGACCAAGTAAACCAATGGAATAGACTCCCCCACTCAATGGAAATCCCGGATCAGGCAGTGAATGCAGCATACCGGGGCTGCCTATTAGTTATCCTGTGTCAATAGCCCGAAAAAAACCTCGCCTGATGATCTATACTCACCACACTTCAAATTTCGACACTCAAGCGCAATCGATAATCTGAAAATTATCGGCCAACAAGGAACATAACGATTCTTTATAGCATGTAGCTTGGATAAGTTTACGTCATCCAGGAATGAATTCCGGCGTCAGAGAATCTGCTATTGACTATTGATAGTGAATTGATTTTCAATGAAATATTGCGTATAGAATATGGGTATCGTTCTGCGCGTTTTGTGTGTGTATTTTGGTGGGTGGTGAGTGTTGTAATGCAAGGCTTGAACCCCTTTGTTTTGTGTTCCAAGCTACTAGCTGAGCCGGTGTGTAGTCATTTTCTTGATTAATTATCAAGGTGTTTGACAACAGATGTGGTTTTCTGTAGATTAAATTGTCAAGAAACAAATGGTGTTTTTCCTATATTCAGTTTATCCACCCGGGTAATGTGTACTGTCTGTGCCGCAAATGCGTTGGCACGACGCTACTGTGATGACCTTAGCGACAATGCACAGCTACTCGCTACATCGCAGGGACAATGGAGAAGGGATATGCAAAAAGCCGAACCGCAACACAGCCATACCCAAAACCAGCAGGCGCAACGCAAAGACAAAGGTGCGTCGCTCGAAGCGCCGCAGGGTGAACAGATTGCGCAACTCGAAGCGATGGCGAACAATAGCCCACAGGTCAATAAACTGGCGAAATTGGCCGCGATGGCCGATAACAGCCCGCAGGCCGTGACGCAACGCAAACTCAGCGAACAATTCAACAACAGCCCGCGCATGATCGCTCAACGTCAACAGTTCGCCAAAATCACGGGTGCTGCGATGCAGCGGATGGGTGACGAGGGGGAACCGGTACAAGACCAGTTCAATCTCCAGCTTCAGTCCGTTCAGCGCGTTGAAGATGAGGATGAATTGATTCAGGGAAAATTCGATCCGGTGCAACGCGTGGAGGAAGACGAGTTGGTGCAGGGGAAATGTGAAACCGCTCCGTTGACAGAAGAACCGGCAGCAAAACAAAACAACACCGGGTTGCCCGACAACCTCAAGTCCGGTATCGAACACCTGTCTGGCATGTCGATGGACAATGTGAAAGTCCATTACAACTCTTCAGAACCCACGCAGTTAAATGCGTTAGCGTATGCACAAGACACGGATATTCATCTTGCGCCGGGGCAAGAAAAACACTTACCACACGAAGCGTGGCATGTTGTGCAGCAGGCGCAGGGGAGGGTCAAGCCGACCATGCAGATGGCGGGGCAGCAGGTTAATGATGATCAGAGGTTGGAACGTGAAGCGGATGTGATGGGGGAGCGGGCGGTTTCTGCTGGGGTGGTGCAGGAGAGGCAAGACTTGAGAAACCCAATTGTGTCTGACTTCTTAGGTTCAGACCCCATTCATTCCACCTTATTCACCGAGAAAAATACAGTCGATTCAAATGCTGCTGTCCATATGGAAAGTAAAAAGCCAGGGACCGTTTTTCAACAAAAGCCTCAGTTTGTGGTGCAAATGATATGGAACGAGACTGAAGAAACGGAAGCGCAAAAAATATTAGGGCCAATGGATGGTCAAGAATTGGACGTGCCGATTGATGGTTTATTAGATCAGCAAGCATGGGCAGGATTAGAACACAAAGGATTTGTACATCTGGGAGGCTCAAGGTTCAATGTGCTTCAACCCATTGAGGCTAAGAAAGTCGTTGCCAGAGCAGCAGAAATTTTGGAAGGATCTTTCATAATGACTCCACCTCCGGTAGCCTTTGTCACCCAAGCAGCCAAAACAGCAGATACAAGAGGATTAGTTCTTCTCGATAGTCACCATACAATCAATGCTTCACGTATTATTAATGGAGATAAAAATGTTAAAGTACAGCATGTTGCAAAGCCCGCGCATCCGAATGGTGCAATGACCTTGGCTGATGTTGCGAGAAATCGTGAAGTCATAACATCAAATAGAGCCAAAGCTAAAAAATATAATCAAACCGAGGCAGGGCGGAAGGCTCTACAACAAGCTGTTGATGAAATTATGAAGCAAAAGATTAAAAAAATAACCGAAATAGAAGAAATCACGCAACTAATTCAAATGATAGAGGAAAATGGTATTGATGAATATAATGTTGAATATTACCAAGGCGCTAAAAATAGATTGGCAGAGCTGGAAAAAAATATTCAAGGTTAATTTTGAATCGGTCGGTCGGCTTGTTCAACTCTAAAATGACTCTAAAACAGAAAGCAAAAACAGAAAGGGTCCATAATCAATAATTTCTGTTTTTTGTACACAGTAGTCCTAAAAATGATGTAGCTATAAGTAATGGTTTTCAATTTGAACCCTGTTTCCAGGCATAAGACAGCTCGAACGGGTTATACGGAGAAATCTGATGGCCAGGTCTCGAATCAAGAAAAACAATCAGTACAGTTAGCATTAATTGAGCATGTAGCCTGTAGCCTGTAGCCTGTAGCCTGTATAAGTTTACGTCATCCAGGAATAAATTCCGGCGGTAGAGAATCTGCTATTGATTTTTGATAGTGAATTGATTTTCAATGAAATATTGCGTATAGAGTATGGGCATCGTTCTGCGCGTTTTGTGTATGTATTTTGGTGGGTGTTGTAATGCAAGGCTTGAACTTTTTTGTGTTATAGATGTTGTGACTGTGTGACCCCTTTTTGTTGCACGCCAGGTTAAATTGACCCCAATGATTTGTTATAGTTGTTCCTTATTGCTTTACTAAGCTCTCTAATTTCCATCCAATTTCTTTTTATAGAGCATATCATCGTAACCTAAAACGCCACTATATTTATTTCCTACTTCGGCAATCATAGAAAGACATTCTTTTTTAAATGATTTCATATCACCTGAAGAAAAAGCACGTGCGGCAATATCAAAACTTGGCATGTAACCGTTGGAAAGACGTATACCTTTATAGCATAAAAATAAAGCCTCGGAAAAATGAGCATCAGCTTCCATTTCTATCTTTGTCATACGCCACTTCTTCATATCCTGAATCATATGCGTCGCTTCATGTACAATAGTGCTCCACTGCTTTGGAGTTTTAAGTGGTCCTGTAGCTTTTGTTAGTGTCAGAGAATTTTCATCGAAATTATACATCGCCAGACCACCCTGAATCATTCCTTCTCCCAAAAACACCTTTATATCGCCACAAGCAATCTTGCGACCAATATCTGCATAGTACTCAGGTTTATAACCTGCAATTGCTATATTAGGCATATAAAGTCGAGGGAACTTAAAGTTTTTCAGAATTGAACCATGCTGTAGGAAAACTGAAATACTATCAGCCAGTGCTCTTGGTGCAACTTCTTTCGTAGCCATATAATCTCCTGTAGAAAAGATGGTTAGGGGCTGGGTCAGATCTTGCATTGCAACACCTGCTATAATGAAAACATATCGGGTTCGGGTCGATAATCAAGAACAAGTAATCTCGCAGCCAAACCAATGTTGTATTGTAAATGGTCATTTACCCATCATGCAAAAACCCTGCACAGGAAGAATTTAAATGATTCCGACAGGACTGAAGATATTCACTAAAATTAAATGTTTGTGCTTACCGGACGAAGTTTTCTTGTCCCGAGAATATCAGAGTTGTGTTCGTTCGATAAGCCTTTACAATAGCTATTTCCAGAAAATTCAACAAGGAAATACAGCCATGAATATCAAAAAAAATCAACTGATCGCGTTATTGTTTTTCTGTCTGTTTCCAGGTGCGTCCTTTTCCAAGGATCAGCCTGCGCAGAATGTTTTGACGACGGAACTGTCGGCCAAGGCGGCAATGGCGGCGATGAAGCAATGTGAAAGCGATGGGTTCAAAGTCAGTGTGGCCATTGTCGACAATGCCGGTTTGCTCAAAGTGCAGTTGAAAGCCGATGGCGCCGGGCCGCATACGCTGGACAGCAGCCGCCGCAAAGCGTATACCGCAAACAGTTTGCGCGGGCCCACACAGAAATTTGCTGAATTGATTATCAGTAGTCCAGACTTGCACAGTCTTGCCCGTATGAATGAAAGTATCCTGTTACTTGGCGGTGGTTTTCCAATCAAAATGGGGGGTGAAATTGTCGGCGGCATCGGTGTGGGCGGTGCGCCCGGAATCAAATTTGACGAGGTTTGTGCACGTGAAGCCTTGAAGGTTTTACAGGCCGATGATCTGTTTGAATAATACGGATGCCGGGATGCCTGGCTCTCCTAATGGATATGGCCTGCATTCTGCGCGCCGTGCGCCTGGCCCCTAACCACCTAATCGCTGCCACCATCATCTGCGATTTTCCTAACCGTTTGCGCGCGGGTTTTTTCCAGCCGCGCCAGCTCATAATGGATAAAAGCCAGGGCGGTGAGTACCGGCGCGAAAAAATTGACGACCGGAATATATTGCAGAAAACCTGTCAGCAAACCCAGATTCCATAACGAAAACCGGTTGGAAGATAGCAGCTGCTTGATTTCACCATGATTGGCGTGTTCGGAAAGCGCATCGTAGCGAAACAGCTGCTGATTCAGGAATGCTGCGGCAATAAATGGAACAATAAGGCCTGCTGCACCAAATGCCCATAATGGCAGGGTAATGATCCAGATCAAAATGTACATGAACACGGCATAGAACGCGTTGACAAGACTGCCTGTTACGGTGCCGCCGCTTTCGCGTTTGAGCATGGGGTAATGCTTTTTTGCTACATGATTGATTAATGCGGGCATCGAGAAAATGGCGGTGATCAATAATGTAGTGATGATAACCAGCGGTATGAAGAAAATAATGTGGATCAGCCATTGAATACTGTAGGCGAGCCAACCTGGGGCCTGGCTTGCCAGCCATTCCTTAATTCCCAGTTCATCGAAGCCTAGAAAAACTACTTCCGAGAATGTGTCCCAGAAAAACCAGCCGATAAAAATCCATAATGCGCTTGCCAGCATTACCGGCCACATCATGATCCAGACAATATTAAATCGAAGCAAATCACGGATTGCATTTGCTGTGGCGCTTAAAATGTGTGACATAACTTTTTTATGAAATGTTTAACGAATCAAAAAAATGAAAAAGCCCCGCTATGTAATCAAGGGCAATTGAATTTTAACGCACATAAACGCGATGGTGGCCTTTTGATGAACAAGATGTTGATGTTGTCAGAAATGGGCAAGCAGCGAGGTTCTGAATTCTAAAAGCGGAATGAATGGTATGCAGCCCGCGGTCCGGGCCGGCAGTCTAATAGTGACTCCTTGAACCGTGAGACTGAGTTGAGGCCGTAGGGTTGCTCAGTATCGAACAAAGATTTGGGCGTGAGCGCGTTGTCCTACACGCTCAAATTCGGTAATGCTTGTTTATCCGGTGCATTGGTTCGGCCAGGTTGTCAACTTATTTGCAATTCCGTCTGGCTTGGCAAATCTAGGCAATATCAGCTTTCATCATAGATCTTCTTTAGATTTTCTTGACAATCGGTATGTTATATTCCTTCACACAACTTAACGGAGTATGACCTTAATTTTTGTTACGAGGAGAGATTATGTTTGTTAAGCTTTTTTTTGCCGTGGCACTAGCAGTAAGTATGTCGAGTTTTGCTGGGTCGAAGGGTGGATTCAAATCAGCTGTCGATTTCACTCAGAAAAACCAGTCAGTGACTAATGCAGGGCAGCAGTCACAATTGAAATCACGCGTATCCAATAAATAGCAAAATCAAACCGCATCGCAACAAGATTCAAATGCAAGTCAGAAGCCATCAATGATTGATTATTGTCGAAAACACACTTGTTAATTCGTTCATTTTTTTGGAGTTAATCATGAATTCAAAAATTTTGAGAATTTTACCTGCGCTGTTTTTCCTGTTTTATGTGACTAACACTACTTCAGCTCCGCCACACTGGGATTATGACGATCCAGCTGCTTGGTGGGCAATTGTAGACCCAGCACACACAGTACCGTTATCCTATCCCTATGCAGAATGCGGTGTAGGCCAACATCAATCACCAGTTGATCTGGCTGCGGCAAAACTTAGTTCCAGACCACTCAATCAATTGGCGGTTATATACGGCACCGACACGGTAACTTTCTACAATAGTGGACACGCCGTACAGGTTAATACGTCAAACGATTATTCCGGCGCACTGAAAGTTGGAGAAGAGACATTACCGTTAATTCAATTCCATTTTCATGAGCCCAGTGAGCATGTCGTCGGTGATCGTCACTTTCCTGCCGAGGCACATTTTGTACACATTAATGAAGATGGGAGAATTGCGGTTGTCGCAGTTGCAATAGAGCTCGGAGAAGAAAATACGGATTTTCAAATCGTTCTGGATAATACACCCGTTGTGGGAAGAGAAAGCAATGCAGATACAGGTATTCAAATCGACCCAGCCAAATTTCTCCCAAAACAAGATCATAACAATCTGGAATATTATACGCTAGCGGGATCTTTAACGACTCCACCTTGCAGAGAAGGTGTACAGTGGTATCTTCTGGCTGATCCGATAACGATTTCAGAGGCACAACTTGAACAATTTAAAGGTTTCTACACAAATAACGTACGCTTCGTGCAGGATTTAAACGGGCGTTCTATATTGTTTAACAAATAATTTTAAACGCCATAGAATTATAACTGCCCGGTAAACTTGTAGTATGCTTCGGTTGCTAGATTGATATTATTATCTCTGGCCGCCATTTAAACAGCTAAATTATTTATATTTAACTAAAAACATTATTTCTGAAAGGGAGAGAACTCTATGAGTATGGAAAGTGAAGTCAAGGCGAAATTCGGAGGATTCTGGAATTCGCTGGTGATATTACTCGTCATTATTATTTGTCTGCGTTTTTCCAGTATTGAGCTGGCTGAGGATGATCTTGGAACACGGTTGGCGTGTTCGCTGAAATTATTCTTAGGTTGTATTGGTGTGGGTATTGTGCTGGGTATTTTGCGAATTTTCTTGTCGTTTTCAAATGATACCTATACAAGAGCGCCGGCTTCTGCGAATTTTACCTCAGGAATCAGATTCGGAATCGTGGCTGGTGGCGCCTTGGTTCTGATTATCGGCATGTTGCAGCTGGAAAATTTCCTTGGGCCGCTGCAACCGGTGGTTGATGCGCTTTTTGGCAAGTTGTATGCACTGTTTGAATAATTAGTTGTTCCCGAGTCAGCCTTTATTGCCAATGCGAGCGGCTGACTCTCATGACTCGTTAACAGTATCCAGTTCGTTTTTCCAGATTCAAGCTGTAAACCTGCATCGCCCGTGTTGTAAACCCAAGTCGGAATGATGTTTTAAATATTCTGGCATTTTTCCTTTTCCAGATCAATAATGTATCGATACAATTGATCATATTCTTTTTTGGAGCGATTATTGAATAGTGGATCGCTTTGTATTTTGACTTCTTTCTCTATTTCACGCCAGTCTTGTTCCGAAAATTCAGTATCCATGAGCGGATAGACAAATTCATTTTCTTTATTGAGGTGTTTTTTTTGCAGCGCTATGTATTTTCTGGCGCTGGAGAGTAATTCAACCGCCGAAACAATGCAGTCATCCGCCACGCTGTTGAATAGTTCATTTATTTCTTTCGTTTCCAGAACAATTTTTTCATGCTCATCCTGAAGTTGTTTGATCAACTTGCTTTCTTTTACTTCCTTGTTCAGGAGCCTGTTGAAGATGACGTCTTCTGAAGGATGGTGCCACTTGTCTGGATAAGTACGGACATAATCTAATGCACTGAGGATAATATCCAAGTCGGGCACCCGTTTACTGTCGAAATCATAGCAATCGATTTCGTGACTGAGGCAATTGAGCAATCGTTGCAAATGATAATGATCAGTATGAAGCTGGCGTTGTATTGTATGCATAACAACTCCTCCAAAAGAACTGCCATTTTAATAGCAAGCCATTAGCATGGCTAATGGCCGTACTTGCTGTAATTTACCAAATAACCATCAATCGTTTGAACCTGACTTCGGACAAACTTGATTTGCGTAAATTGAAACAACTTAGGTAGTATGCCTAATACTACTGCACACTATATCAGAACCTTACTTATTATTTTAGACTAATTATTATTCATGAAAGTTTTTATACTGTTGCGGTCGGCTGTTAAGTACGCGTTGATGTTTTTTTTAAGCCTGCCGGTGTTTGTGCTTCAGGCTCATGGATCAATGAGTCCTGATGACTTGCTGGTCAGTTATTCAGAGAAAAATAATTTAACCCGATCATCCGGTCAGGATATTACGATTAATATCTATCTAAATGGCGACGTGTCTGTTTCTGTTTCAGAAACCATGAAACATGCGGGTCATTATCATGCATTCTTGGCGCAAGAAAAATTGGATGCGCTATGGATGCTGCTCGTTGATGAGAAAATACTTACATTTGACGCGCAGCTATTAAGAGAGGCGTTGATCAGGGAACGGCAGTTGCTGAAGCAATCACGGGCTATATTGACTACTGTTTCAGACAAGGCTCAAAGTGTGCTCGAATTTTATCCCAACAGGTATAGTCCGCCGGGGCTTGCGGGCGAAGACGTTAATGTTGTCAGGCGCATAACCTGGGCAGGGTTGAGATGGGATGCAGAGCATTATCCGCAAGTTGAACAGCTTCAATTATTATACGCAATACAGAAAATTGTATTGTCAATTCTAAATCAGGATGACTTGCAACGGATGGACCAGTGATAGATATTAATAATTAATACCGGAAAGGTTTTTGTGATGTTGGGAAGTCTGCGGGTAGTCAAGCCGGGAAACAGAAATAATCAGCGGGAATCAGCACGCTTGTTGCTGTCGGTTGTACCGTTGTGGATCGTCTCGGTTGAAGCCGGTGTATTCGAATTCGTCAATGATATCAGTGAGGTGGATGTTATAACGCACCCGATTGGTTATGTTGGTCGGGGGGGTGAATTGAATGTGACAGTCGGTATTTCGCCATTGTCGCCGCATGCGGAAGAAATGGAAATACCGGTGCGAAATGCAGTAAATACCTGGAATCAACGCGTGCCGACTACTGGAAATATTCAGGTCAATGACGTGCTTGTGCCGCGTCATATGTTTGATTTTGAGTCGGTTGCATTGCACGAGCTGGGACATTGCATTGGTCTTGCGCATCCTAATCTGGCTACTGAATCGGGCGTAGGGGGGAGCGATACCAATTATACCAGTGCGATTCGCGGTGAGAATAACCGGTTTGATCTGAATCCCGGTGCGGATGGGGTAATTGGTTCGGCAGATGACCAGCGTGGAGATGATATCAATTTGCATTGGTTTAACAAGGATAATAATCCGTTTGTGGTGACCGAAGTTGTCGATAGTACAACTTATAGCCGGGATCTGAACGATTTGCCATCCGTTCACCGATTTGCCGCAAATGGTGATCGGTCGGTATCATTTCTGCTCGGATTTCAAAATACCGAGGCAGTCATGCAACAGGGCATTATATCTGGAGAAGCCCGGCGTACCCTGGCTGCCGATGATGTCGCAACACTTCGTCTTGCCATGAGCGGTCTGGACAGGCTTGAAAACACATCGGACGATTATGTATTAAACCTGGAGTATCTCGGGGTTACGGATGAAGCCGATATTACTTTCAATTTTGATAACAAAGCTTCATTTGCTGCTTGCAGGATTACCGGTTTCTTTCTCAACGACAGACATGTTGCGATACAGGAAGGTCATATTTCATTCAATACAGGTTTTCAGTGGTTTTTTAATCCGCAATTGACGCCACTTATGCAGGAACAGCCGATTGTTTCTATTAAGGCGAATAATCAGTCGAATGGATCGATAGTGTTGCAATCCGGCGATCATTTGTCGCTGACCGTGGCGCTCGATCCTGGGCAAAAAAACGGCGATCTGGCCGATTACTGGGTTCGGGCTGAGACGCCGTTAGGCGATTTCTGGTTGAATAGCCGGTTGCGATTCATACGTTCGGATACGCCGATACGCGCTCATGGCGGGCCGTTGGTTAAGTTTTCTGCGTTCAGTATTCTGGAGAGTACAACGGCCGGTTTCCCGGCGGGTGCTTACACAATTTCATTTGCTGTGGATAATAATCTTGATCAGATTTTCGATGAGTCATTTCAAAACGCAGTGACTTTTACGATACAGCCCAAGTGATTTTGCCAGTGTCGGTGCGGGATTAAATACGCACTTCAAAATTGAAAAAAGTAACTGTTTCATCTTTGATGGCGGTGCATAATAGGTTAAAGTATGCCCAATTGCGATGTATTTTACAAAAAGTATTTCATGGAAAAAGAATAAACAATTTTTTGAGGATATTGATATGCTATGTCCTAAATGTGGAACAGAGAATACTGAACAAGCGGACTTTTGTACGCATTGCGCAGAGCCGCTAAAAATTAAGGATGTACAAACGTCACAGCTTATGGGTGATGCAGCAGATGCGCGACAGGACGGGATTGCCACACAGCAGGGTGGGGAGTCCGGGGATGAAACGGCTAATACGGCGGCGTCTTCTTCGCACAATAATGAATCCGGTGCATCGATGAGAGAGGCGGCAGCAACTCAACATCGACCTCGTATTACAAATATCGATTTTCAATCCGACAAAGCAAAGGAAAAGCCGGTCGTTTCCATTGGAATGTATATTGTTGTTATTTTACTGTCAATTCCTGTTCCGCCTATCGGTATTGCCATGGGGTATACCTATTTGCGCAAGGCGCATCCGGACGCTAAAAATGCAGGCAAAATTTGGTTAATATGGGGAGCAATAACACTTGTAACTTTGGTGCTTTTGGCCATTATTTGATTGTGCGTGATCGATCTCGGCAAATGATTTAGCAGCATATCCACACCATATTTGCTGATGGAATATCCGGTTGGCGCGATGGTTATCAATTTCCCGTTACGAGTTCGGATCATTGCTAAAACATGGGTTTGTCCTTGGCCGCATTAAATCGCTCTATTCCGTTGATAATTTCAGATTTGGCCTTGTTTGCGCTTTCCCAGCCTTCAATCTTGACCCATTTTCCTTCTTCCAGATCTTTATAATGCTCAAAAAAATGTGCGATCTGGTGCAAGGTGATCTGTGGCAGGTCTTCGTAAGACGCAATGTTTTGATACAGATTGCAAAGTTTATTAATGGGCACCGCCAGTAGTTTTGCATCTTCACCGGCTTCGTCGGTCATTCTGAGCATGCCGAGAGGACGACAACGTACGACAACACCCGTTATCAGTGGAAACGGTGAGATGACCAGTACATCAACCGGGTCGCCGTCTTCTGATAATGTATGCGGGATATAACCATAATTACAGGGGTAATGCATGGCAGTAGACATGAATCGATCGACGAACATGGCGCCGGTTTTTTTATCCACTTCGTATTTAATGGGATCTGCATGCATCGGTATTTCGATAATGACGTTAAAATCATTGGGAATATCCGTACCCGAGCTGACGCGATCTAAATTCATGCTGACTCCTGTAAAGGCTGGTAATGATGACTATTATAGCGTTAGTGATTGTAAAAATTTAATTCTTCCTTGAAAGGCATACAGTTATTTCGTTCAGGATAATAATCCCCATATGTCTGAATCCAGTAAAACACCTTTAGCTACAGATGATTCTGTTGCAATAATCGAAGCAGGAGCAGGCTCTGAAATCGTCGACTGCGGCGTAATACCCGATTCCGAAACGATACATGAATGGCCTGTCTTGCTGGTGCTTGCCGCCGTACAATTTGTGCATATTCTGGACTTCATGATGATCATGCCGCTGGGGCCCGAATTTTTCAGGCTTTTTGATATTACGCCGCAACAGTTTGGTTTGCTGGTGACAGTCTATACATTCAGTGCCGCAATCTGTAGTTTTCTGGTGGCGTTTGTCGTTGACCGCTTTGACCGCAAGCATGTGATGATTTGCTTTTGCGCAGGATTTTCACTGGCGACACTGTTATGCGCTTTGTCGGTCAACTATCAAATGCTGCTGTTCAGCCGAGCGATTGCAGGCATGTTTGGCGGCCTGATAAGCGCAACTGTATTTTCGATTATCGCCGATCTGATTCCCATGTCACGCCGCGGCAAGGCGACTGGAACAGTGATGTCCGCTTTTCCATTTGCGGCGGTTGCCGGTATGCCGGCGGGGTTGTTTCTTGCTAACCTGATCGACTGGCGTGTTCCATTTGTCGTACTGACTTTTATGGGCGTGATTATTGTACTGGCCGCTTATCGTTTACTGCCTTCAGTAAAGCCGCATGTGCATCCGTTGCATCAAGCGGATTCGATGGGCTTGTCGAATCAGTTTAAAAAGATTTTTCTGAACAAGAATCATATCTTTGCTTTTTTGCTGATCGCCATGCTGATGTTTTCAGGCTATCTGGTTATTCCGTTTATCAGTGTTTATATGGTGACCAATGCGGGCATGCATGAGCAAGAGTTGCCTTATCTTTATTTCTTTGGTGGTTTATTCACTTTTTTCACCGCGAATCTTTTCGGCCGTTTTGCTGACCGTTACAGCAAAAAGCTGATGTTCGGCGTTCTGGCGCTATTGTCGCTCGTGCCGATTTTGTGGATAACCCATATTTCCGAAGCGCCCTTGTTTTTGCTGCTGTCGGCGACAACTTTATTCATGATACTGGTCACAGGGCGTATCATTCCACTGATGGCGCTGATTGCCGCATGTGTGAGGCCGCATTTGCGTGGCAGTTTTATGACATTCCATATGTCGATACAACAGCTCTCCGCAGGACTGGGTTCGCTGCTGGCCGGTTCCATGATGGTTATGTCCGTGCAAGGTAAAATCATGAATTTCGATACGGTTGGCATGATAGCGGCCGTGATAACACTGTTGGGTATTTTTCTGGTTACGCAGTTAAAGACGATAGATGAACTCGAGGAATAGAGTGATTACACTACACTCATTCTGCCTTGCTGAGGCCCAAAATGGATATCAGCAGCAACAATTTGCTTGTTGTTAACATCCCCTGATGAAGCCAACGGACTGGAATCCTTTTTTTGATCGTCTTTCCCCTGTTTTTGAGCCTCTCAAGCCGCTGACAGAGGTCATTAGCAGTGTTAAAAACTGGCCGACTTGCCAGGACCTCGAGAACCTTAAACAACAGACAGGTAACGATTTGGTTACGCATTCCGGAATTCCGGTTCGATTTGTGCCTCAGGTGAATAGCGGGAGTGATGATTTTGCGCGGCAGTACGAATCCGGAATCTACCAAACCGGTATCGTGCCCACAAGGCCCGGGAACTGGCATGATTTCTTTAACGCGCTGGTATGGATGACATTTCCACTGGCCAAGGTGGCGCTTAATCGCATGCATTATCACGCTTTGACCCATGCAGGCCAGCACAAAACCCAAGGCCGGGGGGCGGTAAGAGATGCCGCTACGCTTTTTGACGAATCGGGTGTGATTGTGCTGAGCAGTCAAGCGCGGTTAATCGAACTGTTACGACAACATGAATGGAAAGAAGTATTCTGGCGGCAGCGGAAAACCGTTCTGACATCAATGCGCTTTGTTGTTTTTGGGCACGCGATGTATGAAAAAGCGCTCAACCCCTATATCGGTATGACGGGCAAGAGCGTTTTTTTTCAGGTGAAAGAGGCGTTTTTGCAACAACCGCTAACGGCACAGTTGCGCGCGGTTGACCAAAGGCTTGCGGATTTTCTGCTGTACAGGCTGTCAACTACTGACGATCTTTCGCCGGTTCCTGTTTTGGGGTATCCGGGATGGTTTGATGCCAATGGTTTTAGCGAATTTTATGATAATCAGGAATATTTTCGTCCCCGGACTAAAATAAATCGGGGACGATGAGGCAGTATAGATTAATCCGGTGTTGTCATGTGTTATGTGTCTGTTATGTGCGTGAGGATTCTTGATAAATGCTTGGGTAAAGCGCCCCGACCGTTTATTCGAAGCTCACCAGCGTAAACTGCAAATTTGCCGGATCGGTTAGCGATAAAGTTACGTTATTCACTGTGGTGGTTTCATTGATCATCACCGATGGAATCAGCAGTGTACGGTTCTGTGCAGAAAATGTCGCCATGTTTGTTGCTCCGTCCGGTACTGCTGTCACGCTGGTTGTATCAAGTTCAAATACAATTTTCGGTTGCACAGCAATCAATTCCAGGCGCACTTCATAAAAACTGTTATTTCCGGTTTCGACTACAAAACTCAATGCACTATTACTGACAATGCCGGTTACGTCATGTAACTCTACAGCATTGACCAACACGAAATTATCAATTTTGAATGGTTGGGACGTTTCATAATTGACCGCAGGCAAATTGTCGAAAGGGGCTCCACTGTCAACTATTTGCAGCGCTGCAATGGTGTCGAATACAGTCATACCGTCAAAAATTATTTGTGCAAAAACGGTAAAGCCGCCATTTTGGGAGTCTAAAAATGACGGTGCTCCCGAGTTGTCGTTCAGATTGACAAACCACTGGCTGGTGGCGCTGTCCGGGTCATTGCCAAGTTTGGCCATCGCGACCGTGCCGCGGGTATTGGAGAGGCCAAATTCATTAACCACTGGATCGAATGTGGTGACAGCCGAAATGAGCACATCGTTATCGAGGCTGCTTGCTTTAAAACCGCCGCCCTGAATAACAAATCCAGGTACGCTGCGATGGAAAATACTTTGCGCATATTCGCCGCTGTCGATGTAATTGATAAAATTGGCTACTGTATTGGGAGCCTGTCTTTCCAGCAGTTCCATACAAAAACGGCCCATGTTGGTATTGAAACAGGCGACCGGATTGGCCTGAGCAATGGTCGAAGCCAATAATATGCTCGCCGCGAGCATTGTTTTCAGTGAGTTTTGTAAGAAGAACATGGCTGATTGATATATTTATAAATAAATTTATTATACGTAACCCTTGTTTTTTTAGGTGAAAAAAATGGAGTGTTTTGTCGTCTCATGACTTTAAGAGTGAATGGTTGCTGGTTGCAGGCTATGTTTTGAGTGTTTTGCGGAGCGTAATCCGGAATTATTATAAAACTATATATTTAGAGCAGGGTTCGAAAAATTGTTTATCCCGTCAATCATTCGAAGGCATTTGTTAAAAACAGATTTTGCAATTAATATTGTGTAATGCTCAGCAAATGTTATCGAAAAAGATGGCAATGAAAGCTGATTTCATTCAATTTCCAATTATCATGGAGACAAACAATGAAACGCCTTGCTTCTCCCCGCACCCGGTTAAAAGAACGTTATGACGCAATAGTAATTGGTTCAGGTTATGGCGGCGGTATTGCTGCATCCCGTTTGGGAAGATTAACGCGCAGTGACGGCAGTAAACTTGATGTTTGTCTGCTGGAACGGGGCCGGGAGATACAGACTGGCGAGTATCCGGATACATTGCTTGAAGCGGGCAAAGAGTTTCAAATTAATTTTCATGACAAGCATGTTGGTGATTGGACGGGACTGTTCAATTTGTATGCCAATAAAGATATGAATGTGATCGTCGGATGCGGGTTGGGCGGTACATCATTGATCAATGCCAATGTCTCGCTGAAAGCGGATGATCGCGTATTTGACGATTCGCACTGGCCCGATGAAATCCGCCAGGACAGTGAGCGTTTAGCGGCCTGCTATGACCGGGCCATGACTATGCTGGGTGCGCAACCTTTTCCGGATGGACAAGGGGGCATTCCTGTTCTGTCCAAAGTGGAAGCCCAGAAAAATTCTGCCAAGGCGGTTAACAAGCCACTTTCTTTTCCACCGATCAACGTGACTTTCAAGGACAGAATCAATGAGGCCGGCGTTCATCAACCGGCGTGCACCTATTGTGGCGATTGTGTATCGGGCTGTAATTATGGCGCTAAAAATACCACGCTGATGAATTATCTGCCGGATGCATGGAATAACGGTGTTGAAATTTATACGCAGATTGCGGTACGCTGGCTGGAAAAAGATGGCGATGACTGGCTGGTGCATTGCCAGATCATGGAAGTCGGACGGGAGGCATTTGATGCCCCTAATCTGGTATTGCGCAGTAAGCAGGTTTATCTCGGTGCGGGCACATTGGGTAGTACGGAAATATTATTACGCTCCAAGGAAAAAGGGTTGCCGTTATCCGATCTGGTGGGCGAACGTTTTTCATCAAATGGCGATGTGCTGGGGTTTGGTTTTAATAATGATGTTCCGATTAATGCCATTGGGTTCGGCAACATCCCGGTGGGTGAAATTGATCCCGTCGGCCCGTGCATTACCACCATGATTGATAACCGGGCTACGCCTGATTTAGAGCAGGGTATGATTCTGGAAGAAGGCACTCTGCCAGGTGCGCTCAGCAGTATTTTACCGGGGTTGATGGCAACAGCCGCCGGTCTGATCGGAAAGGATACCGACGGCGGATTGAAAGACGAAATCAACGAGCATGCGCGCGTGCTGGAAAGTCTGGCGCGAGGTGCGTACCATGGCGCCGTGCATAATACACAGGTTTATTTGATTATGAGCCATGATGATTCGGACGGGCGCCTGATTATGCAAAATAACTGTATCAACGTTGATTGGCCGGGAGTGGGTGACAAACCGATTTTTAATCTCGACAGCGATTTTATGAGGCAAGTTACGGTAGCCAATGGGGGTACGTATATTTCTAATCCGCTCTGGACGGAGGAACTGGATAACAACTTGACGACCGTTCATCCGCTGGGCGGGTGTTGCATGGGCAAGGATGCCGAATCTGGCGTAGTTGATCACCGTGGCAGGGTATACAGCAGCATATCGGGAACGGCAGTTCACCACGGCCTCTATGCAGTTGACGGCAGTGTGATTCCGCGTTCTGTCGGTGTTAATCCATTGCTGACCATTTCTGCTTTGGCTGAACGCAGTATGGAATTGATGGCCGAAGCTGAAGGCTATGGTTATGATTTCACAAACCCTTCGCAACCGCGTGAAGTGGAGCCCAGCACTGTAGGCGTTCGCTTTACCGAAACAATGCGGGGCTGGTGGGCGCAGCAGGGTGATTATGAACAGGCCATGCGGTCCGGCAAGGAAGACGGCAACAGTCTTGATTTTACGTTGACCGTCAGCGTCAATGATTTGGATGCGTTGATTGAACAGGGCGGTCAATATAACGGTGGTATGGTGGGAACCGTTACTGCACCCGGTTTGTCTGCAACGCCGTTAACTGTTACACAGGGCGTGTTCAATCTGTTTGCACGCGATCCCAAACGGGTTGGCCAGGAGTATATGAAATACCGTTTTCAGATGCATGCGGAAGAGGGGGGGATATGGTTTTTTGAAGGACATAAAATTATTCATGACGATCCCGGTATCGATATCTGGTCTGATACGACACAATTGTATATCACTATATACGATGGGCCGGACGAAACTGCGCCGATCAAAGGCCGCGGCATGCTTTATATTCAACCGCTGGATTTTGCGCGCCAGATTACAACGATCGATGCAATTGGCATCCGGAGTATGACAGAACGGCTGCATGCAATCGCCCGTTTTGGGCTTTATTTTGCCGGAGATCTGTACCACATTTATGGCGGTATCCTGGTGCCACCACAATACCTTGATGCAGATGCGCCGCCACGTAAAAAGCGCAGCCTGCGCGTGGGTGCACCGGAAGTCCATAATTTTAATACCAGCGATGGCGTGCCGTTGCGTTTGACCCGTTATCAGGGGGGTAGTAAAGGCCCGTTGCTGATGGTGCATGGCGCGGGTGTTTCCAGTCAGATTTTTGCTACGGACACTATCGATACCAATATGCTGGAATATCTCTATAACAATGGTTATGACTGCTGGCTGCTGGAGATGCGTATCAGTATTGTGTTGCCCAGTGCGAAACAGGCCTGGACGCTTGATGATATCGCCTGTTACGATTATCCGGCGGCAGTAAAAACAATCATGGATGTTACCGGCAGCCCGGATGTGCAGGCATTAGTTCACTGCGCCGGCTCGACTACTTTTTTCATGGCCATGATGAATGGATTGCAGCATATACGGGCCGCAGTGGCATCACAGATCGGGCCGGATCATGTTGTTGCGCCGATTGTTAAAGCAAAGGCCGGCCTGCATTTGCCATCACTGCTGGATGCCATCGGATTCGATTCGGCGACTGCATTTGCAGACAATAGGAGTGGCTGGCTTGATAGGCTCTATGACAAAGCGTTAAATTTACAGCATTTTGATGTTGAAGAACGGTGTGCAAGCGCCGTCTGTCACCGCATAAGCTTCATGTATTCCCTGCTTTATGAACATGACCAGCTGAACCGTTTGACACACGACAACCTGCATGAATTATTCGGGATTTGCAGTATGGATATTTTCAAGCATCTGGCGCTTTGCGCGCGTGAGGAGCATATTGTGAATTCAGAGGGTAAGGATGTGTATACGCCGAACTGGAGCAAGCTGAATATACCCATTACGTTTATTCATGGTGCAGAAAATGCGAGCTATCTCCCCGAATCAACCGAGCGTAGTTTCAAAAAACTGGTTGAAGTGAACGGTCCCGACGGCTACGCACGTCATGTTATTCCCGGCTATGGCCATATTGATTGTATTTTTGGTAAGAATGCTGTGAAAGATGTTTATCCTTATATTCTTTCGGCATTGGATCAGACCAATCCAGGCAAGTAATCAGCATTACAGTAGAGGCAAGCTATGAATCTGGCGGCGGTGTTTTTTGTGGATACTTTCTCATGTGTTTGAGAAAAGGCAATAATCAGCGCGGTTTATTTTTAAAGAGTGAGAGGAATTTTTAAATGGGAGCAAGCGCCAAATCTATCTGGTTACTGTGCATGTTTTTTTTATTGTCATCGCATGCATATGCAGCTGAAAATATAACAACTGATACTTATTTTACCCGGGCAGGTATGAAAATTGTAAGTGGCGTGACGAATGTTGCTACCGGTTGGATGGAGTTGCCAAAAAATATTAATCTATGGTCTCAAAGGGAATCCAGAGAGTTGGTCGCCTTGACCGAAGGTATACTCAGAGGAATTGTTCATACAGCAAGCCGTACCGGAAGCGGTGTGTTGGATGTCGCCACATTTTGGCTTCCAACTTTTCCTACGCCAACGCCTCTATTTATATGGGAGGACTTTTCCCAGGAATCCAAATATTATGCATTCCGTACAGGCGCATGAAATTTTATGTTTTCAGTGTCCTTGATTTAAAACAGGGTTATTTTTGGCAATATGTTGAACGCGATTGCCATAGAATTTATTCTGATTCTGCGATCCCGGTAAATTGGCCGGCTGGTGATTTGCCTGAAGTATAGTCGGCTTTGGAAATTCTCTTTTTTGTTTCTGGGATGCCAATATGGAAACTCGCAAAACCTGGCATGACCACTTGATCAACCGCCATGCCAATTATCTGCCCATTATACGGTGAAATAATTTCGCTGCGGTTATTTGTAATGGGATCAGTGACCACACCAAGTACTTTGTCTTTGGCGATTTGCTCTCCTAGCTGAACATGGCTGAGTAAAATGCCGCCATGGTTGACGCGAACCCAAGCGGATTGATAATAAACGGACTCCTCTGTGACCGGCTCATGTTCATTTTCTACCATGCCGAGATTGTTCAGTAAAGTCAGTATGCTTTTGACGCCGTACTGTACAGCAGATTCCTGAAGTGTTTGTGATTTGCCCGCTTCCAGCGTGACAGACGGTATATCGATTCTGACTGCGGCATGACGTAACATGCCATCAGTTCCTTCACTATGCAGAATTACGGGTATGCCGAACAAATGCGCGAAAGCGGCAACTTTCGGGTGATGCAAATTTCCTCTGATTTGCGGCAAATTCGTGCGATAGGCGGAGCCGGTATGTAAATCAACTAAAAAGTGACAGTGATTGATGACTTCATTAAAAAATGAATGAGCGATTCGTGATGCTGAACTGCCTTGCGGATCACCTGGAAAATAACGGTTCAAATCGCGGCGATCGGTCAAATAACGCGATGAGCGATGAAAACCCTGCAAATTGACAATTGGGACGCCGATAACCACACCGGACAAGTATTCAGGATCAAGGTCATGCAAGATACGGCGGACAATTTCAATACCGTTTAATTCGTCTCCATGAATGGCCGCAGTCAAACACAGCACCGGTCCGGTTTTTGCACCATTGACAACCAGAACAGGTGTCGGTAAGTGTAAACCATCCAATGATTGTTGCGGTTTCCAGGAAAGCCGCATTGCTTGTGCTGGAGGGACTTCGGAAGAGAGTAAGATCAGTGTTTGCTGCGGTTGTTGTGAGAACTTGAGTTGCAAGACTTCTGCAATGCTATCGTCTTGAGGTTGAATACTATGGATTGCCGAATTGTTGAGGTTTATGGGTTTGTGTTGAATTTTTTCATGAGACTGGTATGCAACACAATTGTGTGCGGCAAACAGTAACAACAGGCCTACAATTATCTTCAGCATCATAAAACCATCCAAGCAAATGTGTATACAGGTATTAACAATCGGATTTTCTAAATTCCATTTCTTGCAAAACCCGGATGCCGATCATTCGTCTTACACTACAGTTTGTATCAGTTTTGTATATAACTTGTTGCAAAGAATAAATTATTATTTGCGGTATAAATCTGAAAAAAGACCATGAAAACCGTTTTATTTTCTGGTTATAACTTAAACAATAAATAAAACAATAAGTTGGCATTGATGCTTAGCCAACGCTATAAAAATTGTTTGGCTTTGTAGTTGCAAGTTTGCTAAAGATGCATATAAATAATTAGCAGGGAACTGTTTTTTTCATTTCGTTGCAAATTTTTTTGCTGAAATGATCGTGCATGCCGACTGTTGAAATTTATCTTGTTTAATTCTGGTTTGTCACCTATTAACTAGAGGCGCTGTGGCAACTTAAAAATTTAACCCGCCTGAACAGTTTATTCGCAGATTACTGCCCACATATCCTCATAGTTCCAATCGGTGCAAGGGTCTTTAAAAAAACATTAGCATCAACAGAAAGATCAATACAACAAGTATCAAGGTCTTATGATCGGGTGGCATAGTTTTGGATTGTACATATTTGGCATCATGCTTTCAGGTTAAGTGACTACGCGGTTAAGCCGCTGCATGATAAGTTTGCGTAGTGGTGATAATGCTATCCTAGGATCTGTAGTAGAGATTTCTTTGCATTATTGGGTACCTCTAAAAATTCAGAGTTTTAAACAAGACGAGGCGAGAACAAAAAATATTGACGCAGCATATGATTGATATGTAAGGAAGTATTTTTTGTGAGCAACGACGTATTGTGACAAAATATGGATTTTTAGAGATGCCCTATTGATTGAGGCAGTCTAATAAGTGACAAGTTTCACGATACACGATGCTGCCTGTAATCGCGGAAATTTAACGCAACCGATAGGAAGATTACAACTGCAAGGGAAATTCCCGCGCCACTGTTAACAAAACCGGTTTCAAGTCCCAATCCCATTATGTCATTAAATAGATAAATAAGAAACGAATGCGGTAAGTCAGTCTCGCCAATTGCTCGTTTGATCTGCCAGTGCCAATCCGTTAAAACGCAGTAGCCGAGACCATACCATATTCCCATACCCAGCCAGGAAAATATAGTAACGCCCACTGAAACCAAATGCCAGCGCCGTGTGCGCATCCAGATCCAGCCGATTAGATTAAAACTGATAACGATGCAGTGTGCCATAAAAAGAAAAGAATCCAGTACCTGGAGCATCATATCAATCTATCTGTCTTTGATATTTGAGGTGACGGTTTTTTTGTTTGTTTCACGGCGTAATTTTAATTCTTTTCAATAAAACAATGTATTAAAATATAATGAACGATTGTCTTTGGAAGACTTTTTAATTTTGAAGAATGGAATTGGCTAATAAAAATTAATGTTAACTCGTATGCTATCCATCAGATATTGCTGGGCTCACCGTTCCAATAGGGTTGTGCAACAAGGCGCAGTACTAAGAAAGAGGCCGTTTCCTTTTCGAATATTGCAGCGCAGTTGCACAACACTATGGTGGCACCGTGACGTATGACATGCCATGTACATTGATAAGTACACTCGTTTTTTGAAGAGTGTATTATGCTATTTGCTCATTCTAATACAATGATCAGACTAAATATATGCTTAAATTTTATGGTTACAAAAAATGCGGTACCTGCCGGAAGGCTGAGAAATTCTTGCAGCAGGCTGGGATTGTTTTCGAATATATCGATATTACTGAGAGTTCGCTGACAGCAAGTGAGCTTGAAGCGATTGCAGAACGGGCACAGGTGCCTTTAAAGAAGCTTTTCAATACCAGCGGGATTCAATATCGTGAGCTAAAAATCAAAGAAAGTTTGCCTACTTTGTCGAATCGGGAAATACTGACTTTGCTTGCTGGAAATGGTCGCTTGATTAAGCGACCTTTGATTACTGATGGGCATCTCTAAAAATACCTTATATAAAGAGAATTTTTCCAAGCCGGGGAACGATTAGTTCGATTCCCGATATTTTTCTGTTCAAGAATTTGATTATTGCTCAGTTCAAGGCGTTTTGGGTTGTTATCCTCTCGTTTTTCCTATTTTAGGCAATTCTGGGCGTAATAACCCTGTCGAAACTGAAACATCTTTTGCGAATCAACGTCACCACACGCTTAATGTTGTAAACGAGGTTGAGCAAGCCTATTTGTACTTTTGCTCTCATAAGCCCTATGGTACGAATAGTGATTCCACCCAGTTCATTCGTCATCGAACCAAATACATGTTCAACCCGTGCGCGCACCTGTGATTTCTTTTTGTTGCCAAACTTTTGCGTGTCCGTGAGTGGATGATTGCGAGCACCTTTTTCGTGAATGCGGCTCGTGTGTCCAGAAGTAGCCAGAATTTCTTCCTGTGCTTCGCTGCGATAGGCTGAATCCGCGTAAACATCAGTCCCTCCCTCTTTAGGGGATTGCAGCACTTCTGCCAAAACCTGGCTATCGTGAACTTCCGCTGATGTAAATTCCCATGGGTTATCAACTTGGTACACTGATCCACATTCACGTGATCTTTGTAACCATAAAACGATTCGTTGTTCTTCTTCGTCCAACGCGCATCAATGTCTTTTTGTGCCAGCTTGTGAGGATTTTGCCCCCATTCAATCGGAATCGCACCTTCCTTGATGATCTTGTTCTCCTCACGCGTATTACGTTGCTTGGGAACCGTCACAAAAGTTGCATCAATGATCTGACCTGACTTCAGCTCAACATCCAGCTCCCGTAAACATTCAGCAAATCTCGCAAATAGCCGTTCAATCAGTTGATTCTCCTTCAACTCCTCCCGAAACGCCCACATCGTTTTTGCATCCGGTACCACCCCCGCCAAATCAAGCCCCAAAAAACGCATGAAACTCAA
The DNA here is from genome assembly GCA_031316255.1 of Nitrosomonas sp. NCBI lineage: Bacteria > Pseudomonadati > Pseudomonadota > Betaproteobacteria > Nitrosomonadales > Nitrosomonadaceae > Nitrosomonas > Nitrosomonas sp. The sequence goes on from JALDQW010000001.1 coordinate 1,695,620, forward strand.
TCGATCCCGTACTTGATACTCCAACCGGTCCTCCGACAGATTATGCATTCTTTGCAATACCAGCATCTTGAATAGCATCACCCGATCAAAGGGTTTGCGACCAGCCGCGCTTTTCCTAGGCTTCGTAGTCGTCTCCCTGAGAAGATCAGCGAATAAATTCCAGTCGATCATGCGATTCAGTTCTTCAAGCGGATCTCTTAGCTTGCTTAGCTGTTCATAGCGATTTTCAAGGTCAAAAAAACTGAATTGCATGATGGAATCCTATATCAGTGAATATGACTATTAACTATAATAAACAATGTGTTATTATACACTAACTATGAAAAATGGCTTCCCTTCCTGAATTACCCTGTCTTGTAATATCAATTTTTAGAGATGCCCTGATGGAGAACGTGCAACAGTAGGTTATTGTGAAGAACGGTTTGCGGAAGTTTGGTACAAATAAATTTAGGTTTGATCAGTGAAAAATTTGCTCGATTGACTCGAAAAAAGAAAAAAATTGTAATCTTGCGATAACCATATAATCTATTGTTATTGTGATAATAATTCTTAGTTGTAATAAAAACCCGCACGGACCCCGTGGAGATTTTATGACAAATGACTTGACTTTATAGTGTAAGGTCGACTAGCCTTTGGTTTACAGTAGCAGGAGCGAGTATGAAGAAGCGCAACTGAGCTGTTAAAAAGAGCAGTATTAAAGAGCAGTACTAATTAATTAGTATTAAGGACAAGAGAGAAGTAGTAGTAATAATTAATACGAAAGTAAGGAGGAATAAAGATGGCAACAACGATGGGAACGAGTAGAGCAGCGAGTGCTGACTATGACATGTCATTGTGGTACGACTCCAAGTACTACAAGCTGGGCATGGGCATTATGCTGGCGGTAGCGATATTCTGGATTTGGTATCAGCGTACATTTGCGTATTCACATGGTATGGACTCAATGGAGCCGGAATTTGACCGTGTATGGATGGGCTTGTGGCGTGTACACATGACCCTGATGCCATTGTTTGCGTTGGTAACCTGGGGCTGGATTCTGAAGACCCGTGACACCAAGGAGCAACTGGACAACCTGGATCCAAAGCTTGAAGTTAAGCGTTATTTTTACTGGATGATGTGGTTGGGTGTCTATCTGTTTGGTGTTTACTGGGGCGGCAGCTTCTTCACCGAGCAAGATGCATCCTGGCATCAGGTGATTATTCGTGACACGAGTTTCACGCCAAGTCACGTAGTTGTGTTCTATGGTTCATTCCCGATGTACATTGTATGTGGTGTAGCGGCATACCTGTACGCGATGACCCGTTTGCCACTGTATAGCCGTGGCACATCATTCCCGCTGGTTATGGCGATTGCTGGTCCGTTGATGATTCTGCCGAACGTTGGATTGAACGAGTGGGGTCATGCATTCTGGTTCATGGAAGAGCTGTTTAGCGCGCCATTGCACTGGGGTTTTGTGATTCTGGGCTGGGCAGGTTTGTTCTCAGGTGGTATCGCGGCACAGATTGTGACCCGTTACTCTAACCTGACAGACGTGATCTGGAATGGTCAAAGCAAAGAAATTCTAAACAACCGGATTGTTCCTTAATCTAAGCTAGACTATACATCGCCCAAGCGAGAAGCCTGGGCGATGCTCTGTGAGGCTACGGGATGCAGATAAAGGGAGTAATAATAATGCATTCTGAGAAATCTCGAGGAGATGTAGTGAAAGGCAGTGAAGGAATCGTCATGTTATTAAATTAATATCACACGAAACAAACGAAGGGAGAGTCTAGTGAGCAGAACAGACGAAATTATAGCGGCGGCGAAGATGCCGCCGGAAGCGGTTAGGATGTCCAGATACATTGATGCGGTGTATTTTCCAATTCTGTGTATACTTTTGGTAGGTACATTCCACATGCACTTTATGCTATTGGCAGGTGACTGGGATTTCTGGTTGGATTGGAAAGACCGTCAGTGGTGGCCGGTAGTGACACCGATTGTAGGCGTTATGTATTGTGCGGCATTGATGTACTATCTGTGGGTAAACTACCGTTTACCGTATGGTGCGACCTTATGTATTGTTTGCCTGTTAATAGGTGAATGGCTGACGCGTTACTGGGGTTTTTACTGGTGGTCACACTATCCGATCAACTTTGTATTGCCATCGACAATGATACCAGGCGCATTGATGCTTGACACGATCTTGTTGTTGACAGGAAACTGGTTGGTTACAGCATTGATTGGTGGCGGATTCTGGGGATTGTTCTTTTATCCTGGCAACTGGCCGATATTTGGTCCAACCCACTTACCGGTGGTTGTAGAAGGCGTATTGCTTTCAGTAGCTGACTACACGGGATTCTTGTATGTACGTACAGGTACACCGGAATATGTTCGATTGATTGAACAAGGGTCACTGAGGACATTTGGTGGACACACCACGGTGATTGCGGCGTTCTTCTCGGCCTTTGTATCCATGCTGATGTTCTGTGTATGGTGGTACTTTGGCAAAATCTATTGCACCGCGTTTTACTATGTTAAAGGCGAAAGAGGCCGTATTTCAATGAAGATGGACGTTACGGCATATGGTGAAGCAGGATTTGCAGAGAGGATCAAATAATGAAAATAAAGAACATCTTTAAGCTTGGCGTCATGGGATTGTATGGCGCAGCGATAGGAGCCGCGACACTGGCGTTGACAGTAGCGGTAGACGTGACACCGGTAGCGGCGCATGGTGAACGTTCACAGGAGCCATTTTTGCGTATGCGTTCCATCCAATGGTACGACATGAGATGGGAGCCTAAGGTCACCAAGGTGAACGACATTGCGACCATGTCAGGAAAGTTTCACCTGGCGGAAGACTGGCCCCGTGCGGTTGGCAAGCCGGAGCGTGCGTTCTTCAACGTTGGTAGTCCGAGTCCGGTATTTGTTCGTTTGAGCACCAAGCTGAATGGCGAACCGATGTTCATATCAGGGCCGTTGGTTATTGGTCGTGACTATGAATTTGAAGTCAAGCTGAAAGCGCGTATACCTGGCCGTCATCATATGCACGCGATGGTTAACGTAAAAGACGCAGGACCGATTGCAGGGCCTGCATCGTGGATGAACATCACAGGCAACTGGGATGACTTTACCAACCCTATCAAGACACTGACAGGCGATACTATTGATACAGAGACCTTCAACTTTGCCAATGGTATATTCTGGCATCTTGTATGGACGGGTCTGGGCATATTCTGGATTGGCTATTATGTAGCACGTCCGATGTTTTTGCCACGTAGCCGTGTATTATTGGCGTATGGTGATGACCTGTTGTTGGATCCAATGGATCGTAAGGTAGCGTGGGCGGTAGCGATACTGACCTGTACGTTGGTATGGGGTGGTTATCGTTATACGGAAAGCACCTATCCATATACGATTCCGATTCAGGCTGGTGAGTCCAAGATAGATCCACTGCCGATTGAGCCAAACCCGGTAGCGATCAGAATAACGCATGCTAACTATGACGTACCAGGGCGTGCATTACGTATTACCATGGACGTTACCAACAATGGTGATACAGCGATCAACATTGGTGAGTTCACGACAGCGGGTGTACGTTTTGTAAACGCGCTGGGCCGTGAGCATCTTGATCCTGATTATCCGAGAGAGCTGGTTGCAACAGGCTTGACATTGGATAATGACGCAGCGATTGAGCCAGGCGAGACCCGTGAAGTCAAACTGGAAGCTAAAGACGCATTGTGGGAAGTGCAGCGTTTGATGGCTTTGTTGGGTGATCCGGAAAGTCGTTTTGGTGGATTGTTGATGACATGGGATGAAGAAGGCAACCGTTACATCAACAGTATTGCTGGAGCGGTAATCCCGGTCTTTACGAGACTCTAAAAAGTAGACAAGCAACAACGCCGGTACACCACTGTCGCAAGACAGCCGGTGTACCGGCTTTTTTATTGAAATGACTTCAGTGCTGGCGCAAGCGCAAATCGTTTTACCCACGCTTTTTAGCAAACATAAAAAATCCGCTGGATGTGATATTCAGTTTTACTTTGGCGATGATTGAATAAATAGTTTGACGGTTAGAGTTTATCGCGAACATTTATGTTTATTGTCGCATCCTCGGAAATTCGTTATAGCAACCTAAATATTTTCCTTTCTCGATTCGATCCAACTTGAATCTTTTGTGTACGGTAGCTCGAATATATTTCAACGCAGAGATCAATTGCAGAAATTACTTTTACCAACCGTATAAATATATTTCGTATGAATCTTACTGCAGATTTGAAATCACTATTAGAATTGCATTGAAAAAACAATCGAGTTATCTATTTTGTAGTGACTAAAGAATTAGGACGGTCATTTATTAGCGAAATGTATCGAATGTATTTACAAGGAACCATGTTGAGAATGTGACTTATATGTGGTTTTATATCGATTGTGTCGAGCATTCAAATGTATAAGTATAAGGATATAGATTCAATATCGAATTGACTTATAGACTTCGATAACAATGTAGCTTATTTCGTTAAATGGAAAAATATAAATGAGTACAAATGATCAGTCTAAGGGTTTGCATTATCTGTGGTGGTTATTGGTGGGTATTACGACAGGTGCGCTTATATATTTACTAAGCCCAATTTTGACACCATTTTTGCTGGCGGCTGTGATTGCTTATATTTGTAATCCAATGGTTACACGTATGGCTGAATATAAAATTCCACGAACACTGGGCGCGGTCTTTGTCATGTTGCTTTTAATCGGTGTATTTGCAGCATTGATTTTGGTTATGGTGCCTTTATTTGAAAAAGAAGCAAGACATTTAATTGAAAAAACACCGATCTATTTTGATATTATAAAAAATCAGTTTATTCCATGGCTTGAATCGCATATGAATTTGAACTTGCAATTTGATCTGAATTCGATTAAGCAGGCCATGTCTGGACATTGGCATAGTGCGGGCGGAATGGCGGCAAAATTGTTGCCTTCACTAACAAGTGGCGGTATGGCGATTGTTGAATTTTTTGTTAATCTTTTGTTGGTCCCGGTAGTATTGTTTTATTTGCTCCGTGACTGGAATCAAATAGTAAAACAGTTTGATGAAATGATACCCCGTTATTGGCATAATCAAGTTGTATCCTTGGCGAAGGAAACTGATCGTATTTTGGCTGAGTTTCTACGGGGGCAGTTATCTGTAATATTTATAATGAGTATCTGCTACATTACCGGTTTATGGCTGGTCGGTTTGGAGTTTGCCTTACCAATCGGCCTTGTGGCTGGTATTCTAGTTTTTGTGCCCTATTTGGGAATGATAGTAGGGTTGACCCTGGCAACATTTGCTGCACTTATGCAGTTTCAGGGATGGGCGGGCGTTATCCCGGTATGGATTGTATTTGCAATTGGTCAGTTACTGGAAGGCATGCTGATTACACCTTGGTTAGTCGGCGATAGAATAGGCTTGCATCCCGTAATGGTTATTTTTGCATTACTTGCGTTTGGGCAATTGTTTGGCTTCTTTGGCATTCTTTTGGCGTTGCCTGTAAGTGCTGTTTTACTGGTTTGGTTGCGACATATTCAATCACACTATTTGGAGAGTGATCTCTATATAAAATAATGAAATTGTTAATACGATATCAACTTGATTGTGTAGAATAAATTTTTATCGAGCGTGTATGCATTTATTCTTCAAATGAAACAATTATTACTAGATATCAGGTTGCCAACTGTGCCTTCATTGATTAATTTTGTGCCGGGAAGTAATCATGAATTAGTGCAATTGTTAAAAAGAATTCTTGTGAATCAAGAGAAAGAGCGTTTTGTTTATATTTGGGGAAAAATAGGTTGCGGCAAAAGTCATTTATTACAAGCCGTGGTTGAGTACTATATCCAGATAGAACGCAAGGCTTGGTATTTCCCCGGTGAAATAACACAAGAGTCTCAGTTAACGGATGATCTTGGATGTTTAGCAGTCGATGATGTTGAACGATTGGACAATGACGCTCAGATCCAATTATTCAAAATTTATAATCAATTACGTAATGATGGAAATGCTTACTTATTGGTAAGTGGAACTGTGGCGCCGTCACAGTTAAAACTAAGGCAAGATTTAGTTACCCGTTTGGGATGGGGGTTAGTTTATCAGGTCCATGAATTAACTGAAGATGAAAAAATTAAGGCAATGCAAAATCATGCGATTGAACGAGGATTTGATCTGAGAAAGGAAATTTGTCAATATTTACTGCGACATACTCAACGTGATTTACCTTCATTATTGATGATTCTAGATGCATTGGATCGATATTCTTTGATCCAGAAACGACAAATTACCATTCCGTTATTAAAAGAACTGTTACAAGGCGTTTCTTAACCGATTTAATTATTATGAAATTAGCATTATTTGATTTGGATAATACCTTAATCACAGGTGATAGTGATTTTGAATGGGCGCAATTTTTAATTGAAAAAAAAGCACTAGACCGTGAACTGCACGAAGCGCGCAATTTGGAATTTTATGAGCAATATAAAGCAGGCACTCTGGATATTCATGAATTTCTGGACTTTCAGCTCAAACCTTTATCGCGGCATCCACGAAGTCAGTTGGAAACTTGGCGGGCCGAGTTTATTAAAAAAAAGATCAAGCCACTGATTGCGCCGGGTACACAGCAGTTGATAGAAGGTCATATGTTGGATGGGGATTTGTGCATTATTATAACCGCAACAAATAGTTTCGTGACAGCGCCGATTGCACAGACTTTGGGGATCAGTAACTTGATTGCCACAAACCCTGAAGAAAAAGACGGCGAGTTTACTGGGAAAGTTTCTGGCACACCCTGTTTCAGGGAAGGTAAGATTGAACGTCTTGAAGCATGGCTGGACCATCACAATCTTACATGGTTATCCTTCTTGCAAAGCTGGTTTTATAGTGATTCACTGAATGATTTGCCATTGTTAAGCAAAGTTACGCATCCAGTAGCTGTCGATCCTGATGCGACGTTAAATAAACATGCGTTGGAAAATGACTGGCCTGTTATCAGTTTGCGAAAGGCATAGCATGTGCATACTTTGGAAAATTGTGTATTTATATCGATGAAGGTAGGAGTCTGTTGACTGCGTCCGATTTATATGATGTGCTAGGAATTTAAGGTCTGTTTATACAATTTTGCAAAAGTATCGCTAACGTATGCTATTTGTTCAGTGGTATGTGCTGCATTAACACTGCATCGAACCAGGGATTTTCCGTCCGGGGCTGCGGGCGGTAGAATTAAATTTACGTAAATATTATGTTCCAGTAGCCTTTGCCATAATTGTAGCGCTTGGCGTGGATTATCCAGAATAGCTGCAATAACAGGTCCCGGTTCCGGGCCAAGTGAGTAGCCAGTCGCTTCAAGTTGTGTGTAGAGTTGAGTGCAATTTTTCCAAAGTTGTCTGCGCAAGTCGATGCCATCTCGCAGCAATTGTAAAGCAGCACGTGTTGATGCGATTGTTGCGGGAGAGGGCGATGCCGTGAAAATATAGGGATGGCTGACATAGCGTAATTGGTCGAGTTGAGGATGATTGCTCACACAAAATCCACCTATGCTACACAAACTTTTACTGAATGTGCCTGTGATAAAATCAATTTCTTTCAGCAAGCCTGTTTTTTCTGCCAAGCCTTGTCCTTTCTCGCCAAGAACACCCAGGGAATGCGCCTCGTCAAGCAATAATGTGCAGTTGTATTTGTTTTTCAGATGGACAATTTCTGCCAAAGGTGCTTGATCGCCCAGCATGCTATAAATACCTTCAACAATAACCAATGTGGTTTCAGTTCGCTCGCCCAAACGGCGCAGCCGTTTTTCCATATCGGTCATGTCATTATGTTTAAAACGGATAATTTCTGCTCCACTCAGAATACAGCCATCATATATACTTGCATGGGAGTCACCGTCGATTAATACGGTATCACCAGGTCCAACCAAACCAGAAATGGTGCCGAGGTTGGCTTGATAACCCGTGGTAAACACAATTCCGGCGCAACACTCATAGAAATCTGCAAATTCACGCTCAAGTGCACGATGTCCGTAATAATTGCCATTGGCCATTCTTGATCCGGTTGTACCTGTGCCTTCTTTATCAAGCGCTTGATGTGCTGCCTGAATACACTCAGACGAAAATGTTAGGCCCAGATAGTTATTTGTACCGAGTAAAAGAACACGGCGATCACCAATTCTTGCTTCGGTTGCGGAATATATTTCTTCAATTGGTATCCCAAATGCGCCAACACCGTCGGGTAATAAAGCCTTTCTTTTGGTTGCTGCCGCGTCAAGTTTCTCAAGTAAATTCATTTAGTGTGCAGATTTGATTTTGGATATGAGGCTTGCGAGTTCATGAACTGTTTGCACATCAGCCAATGCATTGATTGGAATTGAAATGTCAAAGGTATCTTCAATTTCCATAATCAGATTAAGTAGTTTGATTGAGTCAATTGATAATTCGCTGATAAGGTTTGTTTCAGCTGTGATGGTGACTTCTGAAGTTGTTAAACTGCTTAAACGGTCGCAAAGTAGTTGCATGATTTCATCGTAGTTACTTTCTGTCATAAATCATAGAGCCCTCGAGCCTCTTGTTAAACGATTAATGGTAATGATTCATGCAAATGGATATTTGGCCGCCATTTTGGCAATGCATGAATCAGCGCAGTATTATCACATACCCAGTCATGATGCTGCAGTTCTTTAACCTTACCGGGTGTTAACATAGGCGAATAATGAAAAATGCGCGCAAACCAAAGATTGGCTATTGCTACATTTCTAATTAAGGTATGCGGGATAATTATACAACGAACCGGCTTATTCCAGACCTTCTGAGCTAAATTAGCTAAGGACTCGAAACTGTAGCCATCAGGCGTACCGTCATCAAGTTCGAAAATATCTTTGCACGGGGTCTTAGCCTTCAGCCAAAGACTTATGGCCGCGACTAGATCATCAACATGAATTAATCCGAATCGATTATTCAATTTTCCCACAACAGGAAGCAATCCTTTACTGGTTGCTTTGAAAAGCGGTTTTAGCTCTTTGTCGCCAGGACCATAAACTGCGGTTGGCCGAAAAATTGTCCAGGATAGTTTAGCGGAATGATTGATAACTACCTGTTCCGCTAAAAACTTGCTTTTGGCGTACCAGGATAATTCTGGCTGTCTGGCAGCCAGTGACGAAATAAGTAAAAAACGTGGAAGTCTGTCTTGCTGATTGAATTTACTTAAGGCGTTGAGTAGATTTTTCGTTCCTGTGACGTTTGTTTGCACAAAATCATCAAAAGAGCTTCCTCTTACTGCGCCTGCACAGTGTACGATTGCTGTAACTTCTCGAGTCAGTCCTTCTAGTGCGGATAGATTACTTAAATCGCCTTGTATCCATTCTATAGACTCTGAAGCTTCCTGTTTTTTACGCGTTAACGCTTTGACTTTCCAGCCTTCACGGACGAGTGTATTAATTAACCTGTGACCAATAAAACCAGTAGCACCCGTTACTGCTACCAATTTTTGCATGATGAATTATCGATCCCCAGACTCAACAACAGAAAGTTGGTCATTCAAGTTTGTTCGTTGAATATACCCCTGGCGTGCAGCAAAACGTGATAATTTACCTGAAGAAGTTCTTGGCAAAGTATGAGGCGGCACTAGTTCAACAACACAGTTAACACCAAAAGCCATATAAACAAGTTGTTGCAAGCGTTTTATCAATGAATGGCGTTCAGTCAAGGATGTCAATCGACATTCAATGACCAATACAATGGTTGTTGTGCCGTCTGTATCATTAACGCCAAATGCGGACGCTTCTCTTGATCTAATTTCTGGTTGCTGTTCAGCAAGCTCTTCGATATCCTGGGCGCGTATATTGCGTCCGTTAACAATAATGACATCAGTTCTGCGTCCGGTTATGTATAAATCTCCTTTATACAAAAAACCGATATCACCAGTGTCCAACCAGTTGTCTGGTTTTAGTGCTTTCCGTGTTTCTTCAGGATTATTAAAGTAACCTTTCATGATACTCGCGCCCTGAACGAGCACGCTGCCGACCATTCCATCTTCTAGTTGCTGTCTATCTTCGTTAACAATTTTTACTGTATGTTCAGGAAGAGGGCGTCCACAGTTTACAAACTCATTATATTTGCGACCACCAGCCTGCAATTCGACAGCCATTCTTTTGTCAATGAGTGTTTTGCTGTCAATTTGTACGCTGCTAAAACCGCTTCCTGTTTTTGAGAATGTAACTGCCAGTGTCGATTCGGCTAGACCGTAGCAGGGTAAAAATGCGCTATCGTTAAAACCAGCAGATGAGAATTTTTCTGCGAAGTTTCTTAATGTATCTGGGCGAATCATTTCTGCACCGATACCTGCTGCACGCCAACTACTTAAATCTAGATCCTTTAAGTCTGATTCGCGTACACGCATCGTGCAGAGTTTCAATCCAAAAGGTTGGCTAAAAGCAACAGTGCAGCGATTTTGACTGATCAGTCTTAACCATTGCAACGGGCGTATTGCAAAATCTCTCGTAGCCAGATAATCAACAGACAGTTGCGTGACCATGGGCGCTAAAACTAAACCAACCAAACCCATGTCATGGTAAAAAGGTAACCAGGAAGCAGAGCGATCACCGGGCCTGATTTCCAGTCCATTGCGAACAATTCCCTGCAGGTTGCACATCAATGCCTTTTCGGTTATGACGACACCGCGCGGCATACGCGTGCTTCCCGATGTAAATTGCAAATATGCAACTTCATCTGGACTATTGGATTGCAATGTGATTTCTTTTGCGGGTAGTTCGTTTAATTGCGCAGGTGTTCCAAACCATTTGATGTGTGTTGTTTTTTCGGCAGCTTCTTTTAGAAAATTGATATAGTCAATATTTGCAAAAGCCAGACTCGCATGACTACTTTCCAGCATTCCCTTCAATTGCTGCACATAAATTCCATGACTACCTAAATTTACCGGCACAGGCATTGCAAAAGGCACCAGTCCAGCATAGCGACACGCGAAGAATAACTCGATAAATTCAGGTGATGTGTCTGCAATGATGGCAACCCGATTGCCTCGCTCCAGATTAAACCCGGACAGACGCAGCGCTAATTTGCGTGCGTTTTTTCTGAGTAAGCTGTAAGGTAAAACGGAATGCAGTTTACCTTTAGCGTTATAAAAGTTATATCCCGTCTTGCCTTGTGCAGCATATTCGAGTGCATTGGTCAAGGTGTCAAACCCTGCCAACTGTTGCGCAAGTGAATTGCGTGTAGGTGTTGGTATAATTTGTGATTCGCTTGAAGGCTGAAAATCAAACGCTTGCGTTAGCGGAGCGTTCAACTTGGTTATTGTCGAACTCAAGATCTTCCCCTCGAAGTAATATAACTTGTACTTTTCATCTTGCTTCCTATAGCAAGGTATTCTGATAGTGCGCGCCAACCCTGATCATTGCCCTTACTGATTCTTTAATTGCTGGCAGGAAATTCCTATTCAAATGCTGACCGCAGGCATTACTAATCCTTATAATGTGTGTCATATTCGACCAAAGCGCAGCTTATATAAGGTGGTTTTTCCTGTCAAGGCAATATTCGCCGGGTGTTGTACTAAAACAACAATCGCTTTCGGCCGAATAAACAACCCTAAGGTCATATTTTGATCCACATATTGGCAATACGAAAAAAGTATTTTAGTGTGTAAGTTTGAATGATATAAGTCAGGTGTATCATATCGTGGTGATGTAACTTAATTCAATAATTCGACAAGTGACATGAATGATAAGAGAGTTTTTTAAAAATAAATTACCTGTTATGGCTTGAATTGCCGCATGAAAGCTTGATCAATATGGTTTTTCCAGTGCCAAACCCATTTTCCCTGGAAAAAAATAGCACCACGCGAAGCGACCGCGTAGCGATCTCCTGTTGTTAACAAACTCAAAAAGTTCTGCTGGGGTCTGAATGGAACAAGTGGTTGGTGTTGAAGTGTGGCTATAAGGTTTTTAAACAATACCGGCCCTTCCCGTACTGCAAAGACGCCTGCTTTTGGTAGTGAACGTGGCATAAATGAAACGCTGTCGCCGGCAGCAAAAATATCTTGGTGAGAAGTGCTGCGTAAAAATCGATCAACTTCGATAAAACCATGTGCATTACATTTTAAGCTGCTTTTCGCTGGCCATGGATGTGCACCTGCGTGGATAGCCCACACTGTAAAGTCGTATTGAATGGACGTTTCATCCTGTAAATGAAGTTGATGTCGGTTTATTGCTGTTACGTGGCTGTTTCTGATAATTGTTATATTGAGCGATTGCAAATAGTGTAGAAAAAAATTTTGTACTGCCGGGTTGTGAGAAGGCAGGATTGTCTGGTCTGCGCATATCAGCGTAAACGCAGCATTAATTGAAGTGGTGCTTTGCAGACGATAATACATGGCGAGCAATACTTCTACACCCGCAGCGCCACCGCCGACAACAACAATGCGTTGTTTATGTTTTGATTCGGAATGCGTGCTGAGCCATTCAGACCATTGATTTAGAAAATCCTTGACGGGCTTGATTGTGCTGCCAAAGCTGTCTGCGCCTTGAATATCATCAATTGCAGGCCGGGAACCAATGTTAATGGAGAGTAGGTCGTACTTGACAGGCCTGATCTGAGTGCAGTGTATGGTTTTTAAATCGGGGTTAATCATTTCAACAGTGCTGCTGAGGAATTGCACGCCAGCCCAATTGCAAAGGCGTTGCAAATTGATATGACAATCCTCAAATGAATAATGGCCGGCAATCAAACCGGGCAGCATACCGGAATAAGGCGTATAAATATCGGGGCTCACTAAGGTGACGCGTGTGTCGGCGATGGGTTTTTTAATCCATTGCTTGATAACCGTAACATGACTATGTCCACCGCCAATCAGACATAAATGCTTTTTACAAGGAGAAAGCGCCTTCATTTTTGGATTAAATAAGTTATTATGATTTGATAAGAATAAAAAAATTGGTAATTTGTTGCAATATAAATTAGTCTATATTGGTTAGGGATCGAGTTTAATGTTTTCTCTTTAAATGGTTAGATAACACATTGAGCAGATTCCAGTTTGTTTTAAACATTTAAATATTGGATTTATGCAACATTACAAACTTGTTACTAAGTTTCCATACGTACGGAGGGTGTCAATGAAATCAAGCAAAATCAGAATACTATCAACAAGCGTTGCGCTTTTATTCAGCGCCGGACTATTATCCGGCTGTGGTGATGAGCCGGACGAGGCAGTGACCCAGAGTAATGAAATCATTATGGAAGAGCCGATTCAGAGTATAGAAACGATCATTGAACCTGAACCTATAACCAGCTTTGAAGATGATGACTTCGAATCATACGGCAATATCGATCTGGAGGAAGAAGGCGGGTCAAATTCTGTAGAAGGAATTCTGGGCGAATTGTCTGATGCGGCAAGTGAAACCATCGATGCTGCCGAGGAGACAACTACCGAGGCTGCCGATACTTTGGTAAATATCATAGACGAGAATATTACTGACGCTGGTGATGCTATTGCTGGTTTGCAGGAAGGCGTTTCGTCTGAAATTGATACGGCAATCGCCGAGCCAGTTGCTGACATATTTGATGATGGTGAAGAGGTTGTTGCGGCTACGCCAGATTTAATTCGCCGTGTTCAGCAAGCGCTGGTTAAGGCGGGCTACAATCCGGGCCCTGTTGATGGTATCAGTGGGCCAAGAACATTAACAGCCATTAAAGACTTTCAGCAAGGAAACAATCTTGCTGCTGGCGCGTTAACCAAGGAAACTCTGCGTACACTTGGTGTGGATTTTTAGGACTAGATGTATTGGTATGTCGAGGGTTGCTCAAGGTTTTTTTTTCCTTGGAAACCCTTGTCGGGTAACTTATTACGCTCAACTGGATACAGTTGAAACTTAGGTCAAGTCAACGACGGTTATGTAAGAGTGTTGTTTTCATACAAATCATTCAGGACAGGCTGTTTTCAAACAATCATTATTAATTGATCCTATAGTTTTTTGCAGGCATTGTGTTGAAACAAGAGTCAGTTTTACGATACGTATTTAGTTTCAAGGCAAGTTTAAGCTATAATTCAGCAGAATTCTGGAACACTTAATGTCAGCACAATTCTTGGTTAAGTACGTCGGTCTGATTAATTTTACAATCATGTACTGGGCTCGATTGTTTCTTTGCAATTGAGTTATCAGGAACCGGAATTGTAATTGCCACTGTTGTGTTTCTGGTTCGTAATCAATTTACTATAGTAGATCAACTGAAGTTTTTGGAGGTTTTCCCATGGGCGTTCCCTTACGTCAACAGATTGCGGTAGGTAGCTATTTGATCAAGCAAAAAATTAAAGGTGTAAAAAAATACCCTTTGGTTTTAATGCTCGAACCATTATTTCGCTGCAATCTGGAATGTGCGGGGTGTGGAAAAATAGCGCATCCGGAGGAAATTCTGGACAAGCGTTTATCTTATGAAGAATGTATGCAGGCTGTAGATGAATGCGGCGCACCAATGGTATCGATTCCAGGGGGTGAGCCACTACTGCATAAAGAAATGCCACAGATTGTTGAGGGTATTATCAAGCGGAAAAAGTATGTATACCTTTGCACTAATGCATTACTGCTAAAGAAGCGGATTAGTGATTACCGGCCCTCGCCCTATCTGACATTTTCGGTTCATCTTGATGGCCTGAAGGAGCGGCATGACGCTTCCGTATGTCAGGAAGGTGTGTTCGACCGTGCGGTGGAAGCTATCAAACTGGCGCTTGATAAAGGATTTAGAGTTACCATTAATTGCACCCTGTTTCAGGGTGAAACGCCTGAGGACGTTGCCGAGTTTCTGGATTATGCAATGGCATTGGGTGTAGAAGGTGCTACTATTGCCCCCGGGTTCAGTTATGAGCATGCGCCCAGGCAGGATGTTTTTATTAAAGGTGCAGATACCAAGAAACTCTTTCGCGGTATTTTCGAACTGGGGAAAAAACTAAAGCGTAAATGGCGTTTAAATCACTCGGCGCTCTATCTTGACTTTCTGGCGGGTAATCAAAGTTACAAGTGTACGCCTTGGGGAAATCCAACACGAAATGTTTTCGGTTGGCAAAAACCCTGTTACTTGTTAGCAGATGAAGGTTATGTAGCAACTTTTCAGGAATTGCTCGACAGTACGCCATGGGATAAATACGGAAATGCGAGTAACCCAAAGTGTGCTCAATGCATGGCGCATTGTGGTTATGAAGCAACAGCCGTTGAAGATACCCTGCGCCATCCTTGGAAAGCATTGGTAACTGCTGTCAAAGGCCCCAGAACATCTGGGGACATGGTTGCAGAGCCTATTCCGCAATGGATAACAAAAGAAGGTAAAAAAGAAAAAAAACTGGCAGATATTCCTGTCACAATTTCCAATAAGTAGCCTGATGTGGCGCTTGGCAGTTTGTTAACAAAAGTGCCTTGAAGGACCTTGTCAGGTAAGTTTCATGGTTGATCTGCCATTGACGGGATTGATGTTAGCAGTAATGCTTGCTGCTGCTTTTGGTGTTGTTAGCTGGTGGGCGATTTTGTTGTTCCCCTGGCGTCCAGCGAGTACTGAAGAGCAGATAGAGCCAACAGCGGAAATTCGATTGGATCAGAGCCTGCTTGATATTACGGTGTTGATTCCGGCGCGAAATGAAGCGCAATTTATTCAGTGCACGCTTGATGCTGTCAAGGCGCAGGGTGATTTGAGTATCATCGTTATCGATGATCAATCTGCTGATGATACCGCACAACTGGCACGTGAGAAAGGGGCGAAAGTGATTACAGGAACCACGCCACCGCCAGGTTGGAGTGGAAAGTTGTGGGCACTTGAACAGGGTTTGCGGGAAGTGCGGACGCCATATACATTATTGCTGGATGCTGATATTGCATTATCCCCCGGTATTATCGCCACATTGCGGGAAAAGGCGAAAACCGAAAAACGGGTGCTGGTATCGTTAATGGCAACACCACCTATGGACAACGCCATAGAACGCCTTCTTATGCCTGCATTCATTTTCTTCTTTAAATTGCTTTATCCATTTGGCCTTGCAAACAAACCAGCATCGCATATGGCTGCTGCCGCAGGTGGATTTATTCTGGTTGAAACACAGGCACTTCGTTCAGGAGGCGCTTTTGGTAGTCTCCACGATGCGCTGATTGATGATTGCACATTGGCTGCGCGTATAAAACATGCTGGTGGAAATATCTGGATAGGGCTGAGTCATGCTGCTCGCAGTTTACGTGGCTATTATGATCTCCGGACTATCTGGGATATGGTGGCGCGAACAGCTTACACCCAGCTCAATTATTCACTGATTCTGTTGGCTTTATGCACCATTATGATGGTGTCCATGTTCTGGATTGCGCCATTTGTATTTTTATTGCTGCCTGAACAGAAAACTTATATGATCAGTGCTTTAACATGGTTGGCAATGTTTTTAGCCTATAGGCCGATTTTAATTTATTATTTTCGTTCACCATTCTGGGTATTTGTGTTGCCTGTTGTCGGCGCTTTGTATCTTGCCATGACATGGACCTCAGCAATTCGTTACTGGCATGGTGAGCGAGCTCGTTGGAAAGACCGTCGCTATGAAAGCAAAGCAGAAAACTAAAAATCTATTATGGATACTGGTGCTGGTCAGTATCATGGCGTTATCGTTATTTTCTTTTTCATTAGCCAGTGCTGCCGATACGGATGAACCTGAACCTGATCCAAATAGCGCACACGCTGCAGTGTATGATTTGCAGCAATCCTTGTTAAAGGCAATGCATGAAGGTGAGCAACTGGGTTTTTCGGGACGGGTGGAATTTTTAACCCCCGTTGTTAACCGAACGCATGATATTGAACTGATCATTAAAACAATTCTCGGTGCAACACTTTGGCATGAACTTGAACCGGAACAGCAGAATTTAATTATTGAAACGTTCCGTCAACTGAGTATTGCCACATATGCTGGACAATTTAAGCAATATGGCGGCGAACAATTCCAATTTATCGAGCAACGTGACTTGCCGCGGGAACAGAAACTTGTTCGGAGTCAGCTCATCAAGAGTGACGGCGGTACTGTCAACTTTGATTACGTTCTGCACAAACTGGGGGAACACTGGTTGATTATTAATATTCTGTTTGACGGCGTCAGTGATTTGGCGATTAAACGTAGTGAATATCGATCAATCATGCAACGTGAAGGATTTCAGTCACTGATTGATATGCTTGATATTAAAATTGCTGAGGCAGAAGACGGCGAATAATTTTCACCATGAGTATGTATAAAAGAATATAAAAGAAAAGGATATTTGTGGAAGTATCGAACGGAGCAAGCTACCGTTTTTTTGCACGCTGGGCTGCATTTTCCTATCAAAAGGCCATCTGGATTGTTTTTCTAGCCATTGTCGTTGCAGGAGTCAGTATTGTTTATACCGCGAATAATCTGGGTGTACATACCGATACCACGGACATGCTTTCTGAGGATGTGCCGTTTCGGGTAAATCACAAGCGTTACAAAGAAGCTTTTCCGCAATACGAGGATGCATTGTTATTGGTCGTGGATGCACCTACACCTGAACAAGCGCATGCTGCCGCTAAGCAGTTGACTGTGCATCTGCAGTCAGACAATAAACATTTCTATGAAGCGAGTTATCTTAGCGGTGATCCATTCTTTGAGCGAAATGGCCTGCTCTTCAAAAGCATTCCTGAACTGGAAAAAATAACTGATCGTCTGGCCGCCGCCCAACCTTTGATTGCGCGTTTGGCCGAGAACCCGGCATTGGACACTTTTGCATCAGTGTTGACCGAAGCTGTAGATGAGATCAGAAATGGCAGAAATCTGGATCTGGAGGCGGTTTTCAATGGTGTCAGTAGTACACTCGCTGCTCGACTTTCCGGTTCGCCCCATGCGTTATCTTGGCAAATACTTCTGGACGGCGACAAGCAAGTCGATCAATATCAGGAGCTTATTCTGGCTCGGCCCAAACATGACTACGCGCAGCTGTTTGCTGCCGAGCAATCTTTGCGGGCGGTTCGCGAAGCAGCAGCAGATATTGGGTTAACGCAGGATGCGCCGGAAAATTTACGTATAACAGGCGAAGCAGCGCTTGCTTATGATGAGCTTCACAGTGCCATGCGGGGTGCGCAGGATGCAGGTGTTCTGGCGCTGGTATTGGTCATAGTGGTCTTGCTATTGGCGTTGCGTACTTTCGGTGCCATTATGACGGTCATGTTCAGTCTTGTTTTAGGGCTTCTGCTGACAGCAGCTTTTGCGACTGCCGCCGTGGGCCATTTGAATCTGATTTCAATTGCTTTTGCAGTGCTTTATATTGGTCTGGGCGTCGACTATGCCATTCACTTTTTATTGCGGCATGAAGAAACCAGAAGAACCGGTCAGCCAGTTATCAAAACGTTGTCCACGGCCAGTGGCGATATTGGACGGGCCTTGATGATTTGTGCGGTGACGACTGCTATTGGGTTTTATGCGTTTATACCGACAACGTATGATGGTGTGGCGGAACTCGGTTTGATTTCCGGCTCAGGGATGGTAATCAGTCTGTTGGTAACATTGACTATCGTACCAGCCTTGCAACGTTTTTTTCCAATAAGGCCGATCAAACCGCTTATTTCAATTCGGCCAGTGCATACAGCTCTGGAATGGCCGTTACATGCGCGAAGAAGTGTTTACGTTATTACGGCTGTCGCTGTATTGTTTTCTGTCATTGTGCTGCCGCAAATCCGGTTCGATTATAACCTGCTCAATCTGAACGATCCTCGCACAGAGTCCGTAGAGACATTCCGAGATTTGCTGGAAAATGCTGAGGATTCACCCTGGCATATTATTGCGCTCGCAAATGACCGTGTTGAAACCGAAAGGCTTGTGGAACAGTTATCCGGGCTGCCGGAGGTCGATAAGGTTGTTACAATTCTGGATTTTGTTCCCGGTGATCAGGAAGAAAAAATCCGGTTAATTGAGGAGATGGCGATGACGCTTGGCCCGATTTCGTTTGTACCGGTCACGCAAAACGAGATTGATGTTCAAGCGCAGCGTAACGCTTTACAGAATTTGTACAATGCGTTAAGTGGTTTTCTCGTTGAACACCCCGCGCATGCTGCCGCAAACGCTGCGCGTGACTTGCAGGTCTCTTTGACAAACCTGTTGTCACAACTTGATAACTTGAGTGATCGCAACGCGCAGGTGACGCTGTTACATGCCATTGATCGGGACTTGCTGGAATTGCTGCCGGTGTCGATTCATCGCCTGCAACTCGCACTTGAAGCAACGCCTTTTAGTCAGCAGGACGTTCCTGAATCAGTCAAAATACACTGGCAAAGCAGCGATGATATCTATCGTATTGCAATTTATCCCACTGAAAATATCAATGATAATGATGCGCTGAAACGATTTGTACGTGCCGTACAGAAGATCGCGCCCGGTGCTACGGGCGTGCCGGTTATCAGTCTTGAGGCGGGGAAAGCCGTTGTCGATGCATTTATTCATGCTTTCTCACTGGCGTTGATTGGTGTTGTGGTGGCTTTATTGCTACTACTCAGGAGTGTGAAGTCGACCGTGCTGGTTTTAGTGCCGTTGTTACTGGCGGCGTTGTTTACCGGCGCAGTAACCGTACTTTTGGATGTGCCATTCAATTTTGCCAATGTGATCGCCTTGCCGCTAATACTCGGCATCGGTATAGATTGCAGCGTGCATATGGTGCACAGGAGCTGTAATGCCGGAGAAGCGTATGAAAATCTGTTGTATACAAGTACCGCGCGTGCTGTTTTTTATAGCGCGCTAACTACAATGGCTGGATTCGGCAGCCTGATATTTTCACAACATCAGGGAACGGCCAGTATGGGATTGCTGTTACTTGTTGGCGTAATACTGACTTTGATTTGTGTTTTAGTCATTCTGCCCGTTCTTTTGCATGCTTCAGCGCATAAAAAAACCGGTTAGCGCGTGCCGCAATTCAAATTATGGATTCTTTTATATGTTCTTGCGCTCTAGTGCGGCTGCAAAAAAGCCATCAGTCTGGTGCTCATACGGCGACAATTGAAGATATTTGCCTGTATTCACAGTGATTCCTTGTTCTGTCATTAATTCGGAACAGTTGAGGATGTTGAATTCGGAGTTTTTTGACTTGAATTCTTCAATAATTTCCTGATTTTCTTCGGGAAGAAAACTACAGGTTACATAGACCAGTCGTCCGCCTGGTTTGAGTAGAGCGGCGGCGGCTGACAGAATCGCAGCCTGCTTTTTTCTTAATTCAGCTATGCTTTGAGGTGATTGACGCCATTTGAGATCCGGATTTCGTCGTAATGTGCCGAAACCACTGCAAGGCGCATCGACAAGCACCCGGTCTATTTTTCTTGATAAACGTTTAACCTTGATGTCATTCTCGTTTGTAATACGCTGAATATGCACATTGGATAAGCCCGAGCGTTTCAAGCGCGGTTTTAGATTATTAAGCCGTTTTTCATTAACTTCAAAGGCATATAGTCGACCTTTTGAGTGCATCAATGTTCCAAGCAGCAATGTTTTTCCACCTGCTCCGGCACAAAAGTCGACGACCATCTCACCCCGTCTGGGTGCCAGTAAGTAACCCATTAATTGACTGCCTTCATCTTGTACTTCAATTCTGCCAGACAGGAAAAGTGGATGACGATTAATAGCAGGTTTTTCATGCAGGCGGATGCCGCAAGGCGAAATGGACGTCGCCTCCGCCTGAATGCCATCTTTCAAGAATGTGTCGAGAACGTGTTCACGTTTTGTTAGAAATGTATTTACGCGTAAATCCAGTGGTGCCGGGTTTTGCAGAGAAAGTCCCAGTTTAAGAATATCGGCATCATTCATGGAGTGCCTCAGTTTCTCAATTAACCATTCCGGAAATTCTGCCTGAATTGCCATCGGCTGGGCATCCATTTTTATTGCTGTTATAGAGGACAACCATTTTATCTCAGACTCGCTGGCCCATCCTTTCAACTGGTTTAAATCAACGTCCTGAAACCGGACCAAGTAGGCGAGTAACAGCGACCGGGGTGTCGCAGAATCGATAATATGTTCCAGGAACAGTCGGTGGCGCAAAATACCGAATGTTGTTTCCGCAACAAAAGCGCGATCGTGAACACCAAACTTTGGGTTTTCTCTAAAAAAACGCCTTAGTAACGCATCGGCCGGAAATTCAAGTGGAAGCAATGTGCGTAGGGCGGTGACTGTTTTATCCAGTTGCGATGGAATCAAATGCATTTTTTGTGAATTATTTTAATGGCTGCAACAAGAATAGTTGTCGATGTTGCCCAAGTCAATGCTGGCAATCATTTTATCAACTTCGAGGCCATCTGTTTCAACGGATTGAATACGTACAGGTATCATATGATAACGAGGAGCAAGCCATATTTTTCTTTGCATTTTGTCTTGTTTTGTATGCAGTTTTGTGAGCAAGATGGTTTCTAATTCACCTAAGGGTGTGTTGAGCTTTTCTTGACTGACCTTAAACTGTATTAACTGTAAACCGCGTCCATCGGTTACATAGATTTCCAGCAATTCGCCCGGTTGAAGGTTTGCAGGTGATGAGAAAATGAAACTGTACGATAGGCTTAAGCGATCAAGCGTGCCTGAGGCGAGGGGTTCCACTGTTTCTTTATCTTCATGTCTGAGGGTTAAAGTCTGGTTTTCCCAGTCGAACAGTGCCAGGCTGGGTTTGTTATTTGTGCGCTGATCAGAGTAATAGGTTGGCTGCAAGCCTTTCTTGGTTACGGTGCCGCGGCTATTTCGAACAATATTGCCGGGCTTGATGACCTTGAAGATACCGGTTGCCTGTGCATTACTGCTGATGTTAAATGTATGCGTATCACTTTTCTGGCTGATATCGACAATTTCATTCAATTCGCCATGCCCGATGCCGGTATGAACGGTATAACTGATATGAATGCGTGCAGGTATTTTATCTGCAATGTTTTCTTCTGTCTTTTTTTCCGCTGCAAGGACTGTATGCTCAATTCCCCAAAACATGAAAAGTACTAGAAAAAATTTCATTCCTGCAATCCTGGTGAATAGGCAACCCAATCATGAACACGGGCGTCGTTTACTACTACAGTACGAGCCGAAAGTTTGAGCTGACCTTGTAGAAACCAGCGAACAGCTTGAGGGTATATACGATGCTCCTGTTGCAACACGCGTTCGGCCAGTGTGTTATCGGTATCATTGGGAAATATTGGGACGGCTGCTTGAATCACAATAGGGCCATGATCGAGTTTCGGCGTTACAAAATGCACGGTGCAACCGTGAATTTTTACGCCTTCCTGCAATGCACGCTGGTGTGTCCGCAGACCTGTAAAAGCGGGTAACAATGACGGATGAATATTCATTAGTCTGCCCTGATAACGCAGAACAAAACCGTCAGTGAGAATGCGCATAAAACCGGCAAGCACGATCAGAACAGGCTGATAACTGTCAATTTCTTCGGCCAATGCTGCATCAAATGTTTCGCGATCAGAAAAAGTGCGGTGATCAATGCTTGCTGTCTGTATGCCTAATTCTGTTGCTGTTATGAGGCCTTCTGCATTCGGATTGCTGCTGATAACCACGATACGATCGACTGGCAATTTGGCCTTAAGTAATGCCTGCATATTGCTGCCGCGTCCGGATATCAGAATAACAAGCGTTTTCATAACAAATCTTGCAACACTGCGCTTAAATAAGGACAACAGCAGGCTGTTCCGGAGTGTGATGTTTTATTTCGCCCATGTGATAAGCGATTTCTCCGTTCTCTTGCAGACATTTTATGGCGGCTTCTGTCTGATCGGCGGCAACTATCGCGACCATACCAATACCACAATTAAATACACGGAACATTTCCGCTTCATCCACATTACCCAGTTGTTGCAGCCAGTGAAATAGCGGAAGTATTTCCCAGGCTTTTTTGTGCAGTACTGCGGCAGTATTGGCCGGTAAAATGCGTGGCAAGTTTTCAACTAAACCACCTCCGGTGATGTGCGCAAGACCTTTAACGGAAACCCGTTTTATTAATGTCAGCAACGATTTTGCGTAGATTCTGGTTGGCGCCATTATGGCATCGCTGATGGGTTTGCCATGAAAATCTTGTGATAAATCAATCCGATTATCGTTGATAATTTTCCGGATCAATGAATAGCCGTTGGAATGTGCGCCATTCGAAGCAAGGCCAATTACAGCATCGCCCGGCTGTATAGTTGAACCGTTTATAATCTGGTCTTTTTCAACGACACCCACTGCAAATCCAGCCAGATCATATTCACCCGCAGGATACATATCCGGCATTTCTGCTGTTTCACCGCCAATCAATGCGCAGCCCGCTTGCTCACAACCGGTGGCGATGCCACTGACAACAGCCGTTGCAGTATCGACATTGAGTTTGCCGCAGGCATAGTAATCAAGAAAGAACAGCGGTTCAGCCCCAAAAACCAAAATATCATTGACACTCATTGCAACCAGGTCAATACCGATGCTGTCATGCTTGTTCAATTGAAATGCGAGTTTTAGTTTGGTGCCAACACCGTCGGTGCCGGATACCAGCACCGGATTTTGGTATTTCTTGGAAATCTCAAATAAAGCGCCAAATCCACCGATGCCGGTCAATACTTCGGGACGCAAAGTGCGTTTGGCGAAAGGCTTGATGTTGCGTACGAGTCGATCGCCGGCGTCGATATCGACACCGGCATCACGATAGGAAAGCGGCGCCGTTGAAGAATGCGTTGAACTATTATTGTCAGAATGATGAGTGGTCACGTGTTAATTTGCAATTGCAGTATGTATATTTTTATCAGCCGTTATTTTACAGCAAATATACCGCGTTCATCTTCTGTTGTTTTAACGCTTTAAATTACCCAAATTTCAAAGATGTGTTTATGGAAGCTTTTCATATTTATTCCTTGCGGTCTGATCTGTTACCTTAGTTTGTGTAAGATCGCTTGTATTGAGCGATTTTGTAGCTCATTACCCTCAAAACAATGAAAATTATGAATCATCAATGATGGCGGCCGCCTCGGTGACCACCTCCAC
The DNA here is from genome assembly GCA_031316255.1 of Nitrosomonas sp. Classification (NCBI taxonomy): domain Bacteria; kingdom Pseudomonadati; phylum Pseudomonadota; class Betaproteobacteria; order Nitrosomonadales; family Nitrosomonadaceae; genus Nitrosomonas; species Nitrosomonas sp. The sequence goes on from JALDQW010000001.1 coordinate 1,719,624, forward strand.
GGTGTCCGCCGCGAGAGTGTGAAATTTTACTTCCGAAGTGTCCGTGACCACCTCTGAAATGATTATGACCTCCGCGGAAGTTATGCCCATGTCCGCTCCGATAGTGTTTATGCCCACCCTGGTAATACCTGTGTCCTCCAGAATACCTTTGATTACCATAAAATGCTGGTTGATACCCGTAGCTGCTCCTGACACCACTATAATATCCTGCTCCTCCATAATAGGGCGGAGCAACACAGCCGCTGAGTAAAAGTGCAGCAATAACGACAAAAAAGATTAAAAATTGTTTTGTATTCATGATCACTCTCCTTTATGTTCTATATGAAATCGATGCATTAATTTTTTACTGTTTGTTGTTCATGACTAAAATTTTATGTTCTTCAAGCTGAATCATGGCTGAACATAAAATGTTTTCTGCGCTAACTGATTTAAGCATTTCGTGTTTGGAGAACTGAGCACTGAATACGGCGTGATATGCTGTCCATGAACAAAAGTCCAATTGTTACACGGTGCGGTTAATTGATAAATTTGGTCGTCAAGTCTGATAAGCAATCGCCGATTGACTGACGACTGGAATTTTTTATAAATCGAATAAGACAGTATATGGATAAACAGGATATCAATCCGAATTGGGTGAAACAATATAATGCGCCTCAATACGGCAGGCACAAGCCAGGATCAAATGATTTGTGTAAGAACAAACACACATCAATAGTAAAAATTACTTTTATCTGGCTTGCCATAGGCCTGACCATTTTGGCCGTTTTCAAAAATTACAATCCATTATTGGTTCATTCGAATTTGTCAAGCGAGGTTGAAGCCGGCGTAATTTCATTGACCAGATGTCAGTCACTGCCTGCGCACGGATCGGCTTATGTGATGGAACCATCATTTATGAAGCGCACTGATGTGCTCTATTCCGGGTTGGAAATACTCAACACACATGATCATCCGATGGTGGTGGTGTTGTCTGACATGTCCGGCTCTTTTCAATTTCTAGCGACTTCGGTGGCAATAAATAAAACTGTTCAATTCAGTGTTCCTGTTGGGCAATACGGTATTCAGATTTTTATTGGATCAGACTGGTGCAATCTGGAATCAGGATTTTCCGATGGCGCGCATATTTCAGTTGACGGTGGAATTACTATAGAAACTGGACAAACGACCTTGCTGGAATTCTATGGTACGGGTCTTAACCCTGTTCAGATTGCGCTTGCGTATAGTACATTTAGTCCACCTGCTAACTTTAGCCAGAAAATACCGCCTTCTGAAGTGATTGGTGATGGAGTACTTGAGTTATTGCAGTCATATGATGGCCATTATTTTAGCTCGGGAACTGTAAATGCTGTGCCTGTTGTTTTTATGATTGATACCGGTGCGACCATCGTCTCTGTTTCTTCAGAGATAGCGGCGCTGGCCGGGATTAAAAAGTGTGCCCCAATTAAAGTTTCAACTGCAAATGGTATTGTCAACGCATGTATCGCAAAAGTGGCAGAAGTTACATTTGGAAGCTACCAGATCACCGACATTGATGTAATTGTTTTGCCGAACATGTCCGGAGATGCCTTGTTGGGCATGAATGTGTTGCGCAATTTTCGTATCGAGCAGGTGGGGGAAATCATGAGGATATCCTCGCGTTGAGAAAAATTTTTCTTAGAGAATGCAAACTAACTTTCAATTGTCTGGTTCAAATGATGTAAGACCTTCAGTGGGTACTGCGCGAGCGTGATTGGCCTGCCAATAACGAGATAATCTGCGCCATTACGGATTGCTGCAGCAGGTGTGGCGATTCGTTTTTGATCATCCAGGCTGTTTTCTTCCAAGCGTATACCAGGCGTGACCAGGTTGAATTCCGGCCTGATGATTTGCCGTAAACTGCCGACCTCCAAAGCAGAACAAACAACGCCATCAAGTTCGCAATCCTGAGTTAATGTCGCTAAGCGAATCACAATCTCTTCGGGCTTACCTTGCAAACCAACATCGTTCAGATCATCCTGATCCATGCTGGTCAGCAATGTAACTGCAATCAGTTTGGCTGTTCCTGCAGGAACCGCTTCACGTGCAGCCTGAAGCATTTTTCTTCCCCCGAGTGCATGTACATTCATCATCCACACACCCATGTTTGCGGCTGCCTTGCATGCTTTGGCAACGGTATTGGGAATATCATGGAATTTCAAATCCAGAAAAACATCAAAACCGTCGCGAATCAGTTTCTCGACCAGATGGGGGCCTGCTGCGGTAAAAAGTTCTTTTCCCACTTTCAGGCGACATAATTTCGGGTCAAGTTGTGCGGTAAGGTCTAGTGCATGTTCGGCATTGCTGAAATCCAGTGCAACAATAATACGTGATTTTTTCATGATCGGAGATAATAAACGATACTGCTAATACAAAAAGGCGTTGAAGAAATAGTGCATTATAAAGTTTCGTGCAATATTGTTCAGGTCGCAACAATAACACGCATGGCGTCTAGTCTGGTCTTTGCGGTGTCTATTGCCCGGGTTAAAATTTGTAGCTGTTGTTCAAAAAAAAGAATTTCCTCTGGCCGTACGCTCGGATTGATTTCTTTCAGGGCTTTCAGCCTTTCAATTTCAAATTTGAATTTTTCCTCTATTTTTTCCTTGTTCTTTTTGGTGTGAGCCGGCATCTGTATTTTAGCAAGCTGCTCGCTGGCGGTTATCATGTCTTTAATCGTTTCTTTCTTCAGTTCAATAACTTGTTTTGAAACGCTTGGTGATAGTGTTCTCAAGTACTGATTGATCGTGTCGTGATCGAGTGCAGCATAATCAGAACGGCCATGCTCATCGATAATGGTGCGTATCATGATTGATGGCTGGTTGTGGCTGCGGGTCACAGAAATTTCTGTTGAGATGTCAAGAATGAACAGGCATTCTAGAAACAGTGTTCCCGGTCTGGTATCGGGATGCGAGAAACTTGATACGGTTGCATTGCCGGTTTCATTATCGACTACACGATCCATCGCGTGGATAACCATGGGGTGCTCCCAGGTTAAAAACTGCATATCTTCGTTGGCGAGTGCGACATTTCTGTTATAGGTAATGGTCAGGCCATCATCGGGTAGCCCGGGAAATGCCGATGTCATTAGCTCGCTTGGTTCAATGTAATAGCTCATGTGGCGGTGTTCTTCAATATGTACGCCAAAGCAGTCAAAGGCGCTGTCCATGTAATGCTGCAGGCTGTTGTCGTTATCCTGCGAAGTTCCAGCCTTGTATAATTGCTCTGCAAGCTGTGGACGGCACGAATTATATTCCAGTAAACGGTCGCGTCCGCGATCAAGTGCTTCGTTAAGTGCCTGATTGGCTTCTTGGGTATGAACAGTTAATTTCGAAAAGGCAGTCGAGTCAGGGTTACGTTGATGAAAACTGTTAATTAGCTGATTTTTAAATTTTTGAAAAACGGCCGATCCTGCTGGACAGGTTTTTTTAAAGGCATTAAGCCCTTTATGATACCAGTTCAGCATGAGCGCTTGAGCGCTATGCTGCAGATAAGGCAGATGAATTTTGATTGTTTCTGTCTGGCCGATTCGATCGAGCCTGCCAATACGTTGTTCGAGTAAATCGGGATTAAACGGTAAATCAAATAACACAAGATGATGGGCAAACTGGAAATTACGTCCCTCGCTGCCAATTTCAGAACAGATCAATACCTGGCAGCCAGCCTCTCTGTCGGCAAAAAAGGCGGCGGCGCGATCACGTTCGAGTAAACTCATATCTTCGTGGAAGACTGGATAGTGCTGGCTTGTCAACATTCTGAGCGCGTGAGCAATATCGCAAGCTGTTTGTGCGCTGGCCGTGATCACCAGGATTTTTTCCGGCTTGAGCTGTCGCATGGTTTCGTGCAGCCAGTTGATGCGTGGATCAATGTCGATCCATTTCGGGTCATCAGTGCCGGCATTAACCTGATAGAGCAATTCCGGATAAAGCAGTAATTCAGGTTCTGACAACCGAGTGGTTTCAAAAACGGTCAGGCAATCGTTATAGCTGGCAGGTAGCGGTAATCGAACCATATTCAGTTCTCTTTCCGGGAAACCCTGGACCGTGACGCGGGTGTTGCGAAATAAAATGCGGCCGGTGCCATGGCGGTCGAGCATTAATGCTGCGAGAGCTTGCCGTGCTGCTTTATTATTTTTATCCGTTGTATCGGTTTTATCCAGTAAATCTAGCAGGGACTGGGTCTGCGGGTTATTTTCTATCGACAAGATTGTCGTGTTGATTTCTTCATTCAGTTTATGCCCATCAAGCAGCGCTTCGACCACATTGGCGATCGGTTCAAATGTTTGTTCTTCAGCAAGAAAACGATGGAAGTCAGAAAAACGATCGGGGTCTAGCAGACGCAGGCGAGCAAAATGGCTTGCTTTACCCAGCTGCTCAGGAGTTGCAGTCAGCAACAGTACCCCGCGTGTTTGAGCAGCCAGTTGCTCAATAGCCTGGTATGCCGGGCTGGATGCCTGCTCCGACCATTCGAGGTGATGTGCTTCATCGACGACGAGTAAATCCCAATCGCCTTGCAAGGCTGTTCTCAGGTGTTTCGGATTGTTACACAGAAAGCCCAGGCTGCATAGAATGAGCTGTTCGTTGTGAAAAGGGTTGCCGTCGGCACTGTTTTCTTCAAGTACCGCATAGCGTTCGTCATCAAATAGACTAAACCGGAGATTAAAGCGGCGTAGCATTTCGACAAGCCATTGATGAATCAATGTTTCCGGAACTGCAATAAGAACGCGTTTGGCGCGTTCCGTTAAGAGTTGCTGATGTAAAATCATGCCGGCTTCGATTGTTTTGCCCAATCCGACTTCATCGGCCAACAATACACGTGGTGCATAGCGCCGGCCGACTTCGTGTGAAATGTAGAGTTGATGCGGGATTAAACTGGTGCGTGAGCCCACCAGGCCGTACAATGAATTATTGACAAGCCGGTTTCTCTGCAACCAAGTTTGATATCGGATCTGGAACCACTTGTCTGCATCGATATGCTGATTGAGCAACCGTTCGATAGGCCGGTTAAATTGTATATGGTGCGCCAGTTGATGCTCGGGCAGGATGACCGGCTTGCCATTTTTGTCTTTTCCCGTGTATGTCAGTAATCCATCGTTTTTCTCAACAGACAGGATTTGTATGACAGTGCCATGAAGACTCGTGATAGTATCGCCAACATTAAAAATCACGCGTTTGAGCGGCGCCGATTGACGTGAGTAAGTACGGGTCTCGCCGGATGCCAGGAAGGCAATGCTGACTATGCGTTGTTCAACTGATTGCACAGTGCCCAGGCCCAATTGCAGGTCGACATCGCAAATCCAGCGTTGACCAGGTTTAAAGTTGTTCATTCTATGCTGTACTGAAAAGAAGTGACAGGATACATGAGACGGCTAAAAGGTGCCGCTAAAAATGTGTTGTCAGGAAATAATTGAGGGCATCTCTAAAAATCCATATTTTGTCACAATACTTTGTTATTCACAAAAAATATCTCCTTACATATCAATCATATGCTGCGTCAATATTTTTTGTTCTCGCCTCGTCTTGTTTAAAACTCTGAGTTTTTAGAGGTGCCCTTGATTAATTCGAAGCTGAATTACTCCCGATGTGGTTTTTTTGCCAGTTTACGTTGGAGTGTCCGGCGATGCATGTTCAAGACTTTTGCTGTTACGGAAATATTGTTGTCATTTTCAGTAAGAATTCGGTGAATATATTCCCATTCTAGTCTGCCGACCGATAAAGGATTGGCGCTGATTGGTGTGTCAGTTTCACCGCTTGTGCGTTCAAATGCCGTCATAATTTCATCGGCGTCGACGGGCTTGGCTAAATAATGCGTTGCGCCAAGTTTTATTGCTTCCACGGCTGTTGCGATACTGGCGTATCCTGTTAGCATGACAATGCGTGTGCCCGGGTCCAATGCTTTTAACTTTTCAACCAGAACCAATCCCGATTCGCTGGATAATTTAAGGTCTACTATTGCGTATTCCGGGGTTGCTGCTTCAGCCTGTGCAAGTGCGTCTTCTATGGTATGCGTGGTGTGCACATTGAAACCGCGTTTAGTCATGGCTTTCGCCAGTACATCGCAGAAAATCTTGTCATCATCAACGACCAACAAGCTGGGGCGTTCGCTTGCGTCATCGACTGGTATCGATTCTGTCATGGTTTTATCCTATTAGCGGCAATGAAACTTGCGTGCAGGCCCCGCCGTTCTCAAGATTGAATAAATGCACCGTTCCACCCAATCGTTCAATGTTGGCATTGGCTAAAAACAGACCAATGCCAAAGCCCTGACCGGGAGCCTTGCTGGTGAAAAAAGCTTCGCCGATACGTTGAGCGGCTTCAGTCGATATGCCTTCACCGTCGTCAATGATTTCGAGATGCAGTCGCTTTGAATTCCAATGGCTTTTGATATCAATACAATGTGAGGAAGCATCGGCAGCATTGTTGAGCAGGTTCAGAAGCGATTGGCTGACCAATTGGTTATCCATTATTTTGGGCGCGGGAAGTGGCCCGTTACTCTGATAATTAAACTTGACCGTGGGTCGTATGAGTTTCCATTTCTCCAATAACGAAGATAAAAATTCATCAACCGGCAATTGGCTGCCACCTTCAACTCTGGTTTGTCCTGCTTTGGCCAGAAGCTGGGTTAAAGTCTGCTTGCAGTGTGTGATCTGGTCGCGCAGAATATGTATGTTGTTTTGAAATTCATTATCGTTGACATATTCCTTTTGTAATTCTCCCGTAATAACCGCCATTGTTGATAGTGGTGTGCCGAGTTCGTGTGCTGCGCCGGCTGCAAGTGTACCCAATGCAATGATTTGTTCGTTGCGTAATGCCTGTTCACGGACTTGAGCCAGATCTCGGTCGCGATCCCGGATTGAAATGCTCATTTTTACTACGAACCAGGCAATAATAACAGTGCTGAGTACAAACGCCAGCCACATGCCGGATACATGCAAGTTGAATTCAATGAGGTGTTTGCTATGATCATGGGGTAGCGGAATATAATTAAACAACAGTAATGTATAGCAGCCAATTGTAATAACGGCCATAACCCAGGTGTATCGCCAAGGAAGGGTGGCTGCTGCGATGGTCAGTGGCAGAAGGTATAGTGAAATGAATGGGTTCGTGGAACCGCCGCTATAATATAGCAATGCACTAAGCGCGAAAACATCTATGAGCAATTGCGCAAAAAATTCGATACTGGATACTGGCCATTTTCGATACAACCGTATCCAGGTCAGCAGGTTTAATAGTGCCAGGATTACAACAACGATGATCATTTGTGTCCACGGAATATCGAGATCGATAATAATGTAAACGAGGCTGAAAGTCAGGCACTGTGCCAGGATCGCAATATTTCGGAGCATGAACAAGCGCTGCAGATTTTTACTCAGCGGTAATTGGCTAAGGTCGCTAAACATAATTTTTTGTCAGAGTGATCTAATTGATTGTCCAAATAGGATTGATTTGCTGTAGATATGTTGTTTTGGCGTCATTTTCAGATAATTGTTAGTGAAGTTACACCATGACGATTTGTATCAAACGCTTGATGTTCCTTTCTTAAAGTACTTCTCATTTCAACAAAAAATCCGAACTTGGACATTCAGACTTGTTAATTTATATTAGGTATTGGAAAAATATATTACTCTAGTCAAAATTGATAGCAATGGCTATGTGACATTTTGTCGCAGTTAAAGTTGACGTATTCAGTAAATTGCTTTTTTCTGGCGGCAGGCTGACTAAGCTAAGGATGGAGGTTTCTATAAACAACTGGCGGGAAACAATTTCAACGGTGATGCTGGCGGTTGTTGTGGGTATTGTGGTCAGTTACGCAGCTTTGGGGTTTTTGTGGGCTATTGACCGTTTGCACGAGTTTTTCCTGGGCGCAGAAAGTGGAGAGCTTTACAAAGTTCTGGAAAAGGTGCCCGCGTGGTATTTATTTCTTCTGCCTGTTGTGGGTGCAGTTTTTGTGCGACTCATTATTCAATACTGGATGCCTGAGCAGCGAAATCATGGACCCGCAGATGTGATTGAAGCGACGCGGCTTGGAAATGGTGATCTGTCCATTAAAGCAGGAGTTGGCAGCGCTGTTGCCAGTATCGTATCAATAGGTAGCGGGGCATCGGTCGGGCGATATGGCCCCGCTGTACATTTGGGCGCATCCTTAGGGTCATGGCTGGCTCAATTACTGAAACTTACTGCAGAACAAAAAAAGAATCTTCTGGCCTGCGGCGTTGCGGGTGCTATTTCGGCTTCATTTTCTGCACCTCTGGCCGGGGTGGTTTTCGCGCATGAAGTTGTATTGGGCCGATTTGGCAGCAGATCTGTAATGCCGATCGTTATATCATCAGTAGTGGCCACTGCGATCGTAAAAATACATGCATTAGACAACATGATTTTTTTGTTGCCGGATATACCGGTGGTCGCGAGCTGGGAATTTTTTGTATTTGCACTTGTCGGTGTTGCCGGTGGCGCCCTGGCTGTCTGTTTTATGTCTGTGATGCATCGCATTGACCAGTTTGTTCAGCAGTTACCTATTTCTCTGATGGTGAGGGCCATAATAGGCGGGATGTTGCTGGGTGTTATTATTCTCGTTTTTCCTCAGACTTTTGGGCTGGGCGAGCAAGTTATTCAAGATGCTTTGCACCTCCAACTGTCCGCGGGCGTATTAATGATGTTGATCCTGGCAAAGTTACTTGCGACTTCGGTGAGTTTTGCTGCGGGTTTCTCTGGGGGCGTATTTGGTCCAGCGCTTTTTCTGGGTGCAATGATGGGCACTGTGTGTGGGATGGGTGTTCAGGAGTTGACCGGGGTAACCGCTTCACCTGCAGTTTATGGTGTTGTGGGTATGGGTGCGGTAATTAGCCGTGTGATTGGCGCACCGATGACGACAATTCTGATTGTTTTTGAATTGACAGGAAGTTATTCATTAATGACAGCGGTCATGGTGTCGGTTGTTGCGGGAGGCACTGTTACCCGAGAATTCTTCAATCATTCCTATTTTTATCACCAGCTGCGTATGCGTGGAATGGAACCCGAAACGTCGCAAATACAGCAGAAATTGAATCAAATGTCAGTTTGTGCATTTATTTCTGAGCAGTCGGTCGTTTTAACATCAGACATGACGTTGCGGTCAGCGCGTCATCGGCTTGCCCATTTTGCACCTGTTATCGAAGATGCCTATGTTGTTAATAATGAGAGGCGGTTAATGGGGCAAATCAGCGCAGCACAGTTGTATCGTATTCATAATGAAGAAAAAATGGATAACCTGATTAAAAGCATGCTATATATGCCATCGATCATTTTTACGAATGACATGAGTGTCTATCAGGCATATGAGCAATCGAGGCATTTTAAAGGCGCCAGTATTCCGGTGTTGGATGGCCGGACACAACAATTTGTGGGCGTGGTTTATGTGGGTGAATTGGTAGAGGCCTGTATGCAAGCTCTTGAGCGGTATCGCATTGATGAACGTTAGTTGGGTCATGGTAACAGGCCTTGTTTTCGGTTAGAATTCAATACCTGTTTTCTTTGTGCTGAAGATGTCGGCATAAATTTTTTGAAATGATTTTATGATTCTAATTTTAGTACCGAATACCCGGCCAGAGAGTCCGGAATATAAACAGTTGTTGAGCTATCTTGCCAATATTCCAGGTATTAGTACACGTGTACATACAGAAGTTGGTACTGAACAAACTTTGACTGAACTGTATCTGATTGGAAATACCAAGACGTTATCAGTTGAAGAGATCAGCATTCTTCCTTGTGTGGATCATGTTGTGCGTGTTTCTGAGGAGTATCGCATACTCGGCCGCCATATGAATGATAGCCGGTCAACCAGTTTTGAATATAACGGCGTTTTGTTTGGCCAGGATACATTGAATGTTTTTGCGGGATTATGCGCTGTTGATACGCTTGAACATGTGGAAACCATGATGAAAGCATTGCAGGATAATGGGCAGGTTTGTACCCGTATGGGCGCGTACAAACCGAGAACAAGTCCATACGCTTTCCAGGGGCATGGAAAAAGCTGTCTTCCTTATGTATTTGATCTGGCAGGGAAATATGGCATCAAAGTGATTGCGATGGAAATAACGCATGAAATCCACCTGGAAGAGATACGCAATGCACTTCACCAAACTGGAAATGCAACTGGCGTCATGCTGCAGATTGGCACACGCAATACGCAGAACTTTGAATTACTGAAAATAGTCGGACGGCAGCAGGATTTTCCGGTACTGATAAAGCGTGGCTTTGGTATTACCCTCGATGAATCTCTGAATGCGGCTGAATATCTGGCTTCAGAAGGTAACCGGAAAGTTATATTTGGCTTACGGGGAATGAAAACGAATATGGGTGACCCGCACCGTAATTTTGTTGATTTTGCGCATGTTCCGGTCGTGAAACGACTGACACGCATGCCGGTCTGTATTGACCCATCGCATTCTGTAGGTACCCGAGCTGAATCGTCTGATGGCATTCTGGATATTATGCATGCCACGGCGCAAGGGATTATTGCCGGTGCCAACATGGTCCTGGTCGATTTTCATCCTGCACCTAACAAAGCATTGGTTGATGGACCGCAGGCATTGCTTTTGAAGGAATTGCCACTTTATTTGGAAGATATTCAGATTGCACGTGCTGCGTATTTGAATCGTGTTGAGCTTGCTAGACGTTACCAGAATCAGGGTTAAATCAGCATTTACAGTTTAAGAATTTTGTATGCTTCTTTTCGTGGAGAAGAATAAATGATCAAGGTATTACTCTCGAATCCCAGAGGCTTTTGTGCGGGTGTAGATCGTGCAATTGGCATTGTAGAGCGCGCATTGTCGATGCATGGCGCGCCAATTTACGTGCGTCACGAAGTTGTGCATAATCGTTTTGTTGTAGAGGATTTAGAAAAAAAAGGCGCTGTTTTTGTTGAAAACCTGGATGAAGTGCCGAAAAATAGCATTCTGATTTTTAGTGCGCATGGCGTTTCTCATGCAGTCAGGAGAGAAGCGGCTGAACGAGAGTTAAAAGTATTTGATGCAACATGCCCACTGGTTACCAAGGTGCATGTTGAAGTGGCCAAAATGCGTAAGGAAGGCAAGGAGATCATAATGATTGGTCATCAAGGCCACCCTGAAGTTGAAGGCACAATGGGTCAGGCTGAAGGTGATGATAAAGGTATGTACCTGGTTGAAACTGAAGAGGACGTAAAAAATATTCAGGTGAAAGATGCAGCTAATTTGGCTTATGTAACGCAGACGACTTTATCTGTTGATGATGCGGCGCGTATTGTTGATGCCTTGAAAAATCGTTTTCCAATGATTACCGGCCCTAAAAAAGATGACATTTGTTATGCCACTCAGAATCGTCAGGATGCAGTAAAAAAAATGGTTACTCAATGCGATCTGGTGATTGTGGTGGGTTCACCCAATAGCTCAAATTCAAACCGTTTATGTGAAGTTGCAAGGAATGCTGATGTTGAGGCCTATATGGTGGATAATGCTGAGCAATTAAATGATGACTGGTTTATTAATAAGCGCCAGATTGGCATTACAGCGGGTGCATCTGCGCCAGAAATATTGGTTCAGCAAGTCATATCGCAGATCAAACAGATTGGTGCACACCAAACGGGTGAAGCGGTTAACGTTGAAGAATTAAGCGGTGTGGTGGAGTCGGTTGTTTTTCCACTGCCCAAAGCATGAAATTTGCAGTAAGAAGGATGCAAATAGTGAATGTTGCTTTTTTATTGCCACTTTGCTTGATAGGGCGTGATATCAAAAGGCTGAGTGGTGCCGATGATGTTGTTTACCAAAATCTCTGCACTGGCAGGGGCCATTGTTACGCCATAACGAAAATGTCCGCTGTTAATATATAGATTCGTTAGATTAGGATGCCGGCTGATCGTAGGGATATTCTCTGGCGATGCAGGACGCAGACCTGACCAATGGTTTTTTATAGGCATGTTATATAGTTGAGGGAGCATGCTTATTGCATCATGCAATAACTTCTTTCTGGCTGAGACTGTTACCCGTTTATTAAATCCCCTGTCTTCCAGTGTACTGCCGACCAGAAGGTGCCCGTCTTTGCGGGGAATGATATAAGAACTGCCTTTAACCAGAATTGCCTTTAATGGTGGGTTGTCGAATTTAAACAATAGCATCTGGCCACAGATAGGTCTGATATCTAAATCAAATGCGTATTTCCCTAAAACCTCTTTAGTCCAGGCACCCGCTGCAATAATAAAGTTGTCTGCTGCAAACTGTTGGCGTGATGATTGAAGGGATTGAACCTTATTATGCTTAACGGTTAACCCTTGGACAGTACAGTTTTCAATGATTTTTCCACCCAATTGAATCACATGCTGATGTAGTGCACTGAGTAACCTGGGATTCCGGATTTGTGCAATACCAGGTAAGTAGATTGTTTGTTCTGGATCGTTACAATTCATATTAGTGTTATCAGTTGGGCGAGGTACAGACAGTTTTATTTGCTGAATGTTTGTATTATTTTTTGAACACCAGTGTAAAGCGGTTTCTAAATCATAGGGTGGTAAAACAAACATACCGCATTGACTATACTCCGGATCAATACCTGTCGCAGAGTGTAATGCCGATGCCCAGTCAGAAAACAAACTGGCGCTGTAAAGCGTTAGACGTGTCACAGTCTCTGTATAATTCCAAGGGAATAAGGGGGATAAAATTCCGCCACCGGCCCATGAAGATTCTTGCCCTACTTGTCCACGTTCCAAGATTAATACCTTAATCCCCTGTTTAAGCAGACGTTCTGCAGTTGCCAAGCCGATGATACCCGCTCCAACAATAATCACATCGTGTTGCATACCCATACCATCATTCTAAATTTCTAAAAAACAAAACGATATCGTTTTCATGTAAAGGTTGGCGGAAAAATAGGGACTGTAAATTAAATTGTGTAACTGCCTACGTTACCCTGGATATCAACGTGGCGGTCCTTTTGCACTGTACATCTCCTTGAATGTCGCCACAATTTTACGTGTTGTCATGCCTTTGGCATACAGACTTAGAATCATTTTATCCAATGAAGTAAAACGCGTCTGGTTTCGCAGTTTCTCGGGCAAAATTTTCTGGTTTTTCTGTGTTCATCGTCTATCCTTTAAAGAAACTCATAATAGACAATTGCACAGTTAATAGGGTGGTCTCGTTTATAAATCTGACTGGTACACTGTTGATTTGCTATTCGACGGATTATTGTTCAACAATTGTTGACAACCGCGGTGAGAAATTAGAATTTCTCTCATGCAAAAACTGTTTGATGCTTTGTGGATTGATTGGGTGCGAGCAATAACTGATTACTCGAATTGTGAATGTTTGAGGTTAGGTCAATTTCAATTCTAAGTGTTAAAAGCTTAGAATGCACAAATATCTGTTTAAGTGTTAAACCGATATTTGTGCACTTCTTGAACTAATCAATTTACATTTGGTAAACGATTAGGCCAATCACTATAAATGCAACTGTTGTAATACCGATCAGTTTCAGTGTTTGTGCATCTGTTGCTCTGTTTGAATCATCGCTCATAACTCAATCTCCTTATTAATTTATTAACTATTTTGTCTTAATTTTACCTACTAAAAACAAAAGTCGATTTTAAAAACTCGACTTTACCACTTTAACCTCACAAAAAAGCGGGGTTATGTTAGAAAACACAACAGATTTCTCTGCTCCCCAGTATTTTTTAGCGGCGTTTACTACCACGATGCGGCAACCTAATTCTAGCGTAACCTACTGGGTTATTATTATTTTTCATCATAATAGCATTTATTATTATTTGCAACCTAACTATTATGCGTATGAATTCTAACCTACATTTTCTGACAATGAAAGATTAGTTTTAAAATTAACCCTAAAATTTTTGCGGTTTTAGTTTTGCTGCTGCTTGAGCTTCAATGCAATCAGATAATGCATCGCGCGCAAACCCAGATCATTCAGAAAGGCTTGATTGCTAGAACCGCTATCAACCAGAACTAATACCCCAGGCTTACCGCCTGGCCCAATTTCACAGACCGGTTGGACTGGTGCCGAAAATTTAGATTTCAGCTCGATAGGTGATAGTCCCCGGGCGGCCTAATCAACCGATTACATATTTGACTCCAGTCAGTTGCAAAACGATAAAATAGATCAATCCACAATTGACGCAAACATTTTGGTGGTTGGTAATCAAGCATTCGCTTCTTCCCGGTTGTCCTATAGCAACGGAGTGTTGACAGCCGATGTATTTTTCGGTTCCGATATACAAATAAACCTGGTTGGTACTTTGGTTCTTGATTTCGCGCTAGCTGTGTAAGCTTGATTTTTTCTTTCAACAATGTCGAGTATCGAGAATGATTCAGAGAATTCTTGTTTCCATCCGGTAAAATCGATTCATGAGCCTTGTCTGAGTTTCAGGAAAACACGCGAATCAATTGCTGCGGCGCCGAGCATGCCACCCGACAGCGCTCCCGCGATTCCAGGGCTCATAATGTCCTGACCCGCGAGGAATAAACCGGGAACAGGCGTGCGGGCGTTCAGTGCGTCTGACAACATGCGGCGTGGGGTCGTTTCGACGCCATAGAACCCGCCCTTTTCGTGGCCGGTGAATGAAGCGGTTGCGAGCGGGGTGCCCAGTTTCCGATAAACGACGAGCGGTGCCAATGCCGGAAACTTTTCCTCGAAATACGTCATCATTCGCGCCTCGATGCGCTGCTTGAACGCCGTCCACGCACCAGCGTGCACCTCATTGCCGCCAGCCGCAAATTCGGCCACCGATGACCAGTCGGCCCAAACCATCATTTGACCGGTATGTTTGTTCGACAAGCCTGGGTTATGAGACGGGTTCTTGAGGGACGGGAACGAGACAAACATCATCGGGATTGACTCGTTGTCCGCCGCTGACCATATGGCGTCATTGGTATTCCAGCTTTCGTAAAACCAGTGGTTCGAGCGCGTTGCGCCGTGTCGGGCAATATCTCCCTCGAAGCCGAGGAAAACCTCGAAGTGGCATATCGATGGTTTGAAACTGGCTATCTCGCGAGCCCAGGGCTGTTCGCGAATTGCCGCCGGCAACAGGTGCTTTACCGTTTCACCGGCGCCGATCGCCGAGACAATGAACGGCGCAATGATTTCTTCGCCAGACCGGGTGCATACACCCACGGCGTTGTTATCGTCAAGCAATATTTCGCTGACCAATGTTGCGGCCCGGACGCTGCCGCCCGCTGCTTCAATCACGGGAACAAGCCTCCCGTGCGATGGCAGCGGAACCGCCAACGGGGTAGGTGGCGCCTTCGAGATAGTGGCCCATGACGGTGGCGTGAACGGCGAAACTCGCTTCTTTCGGTTTGCCGCCATATGTCCCCCACTGTGCCGACAATACGGCGGCGAGCTTCGGGTCGCTGATGAACTCCGTGATGACCTCGCCGGTCGTGCGGCCGCACCAGTGCTGGATTTTATGCTTGTTCCACCAGTGATGCGCGGAACGGAATGGCTCGGGCATCGCGCGCTCGGCGCCAACCATGTGCCCGGCTTCTTCTGCCGACAGCAACGCCTCGAAATAGGCGTCGATTTCGGCAACATTGCCGGGAAAACGGTCTTTGAGCTCCATCTTGTAGGCTGCAACCGGGCGTCCTACGGGGATTTCGAATTCATCCGGAAAATGCAGTGTATCGTAAACGGTACCGACCGAACGAAACTCGATTGTTCCGCCGCTGAGCCAGTCCAGGATCCGGCCCGCGAGCTGGTCGTGGCCGAACGTGCCGCAATAGTGGAGGCCGACATCCCAGCTGAAACCATCGCGTGTGAAAGCGTGAGTCAGCCCGCCAATCGTCTGCGCTTGCTCAAGCAGCAAAACTTTGTGATCCAGTCGGGAAAGCGCAGCGGCTGCTGTCATTCCGCCCATGCCGGAACCGATGACAATGACATCGAACGCGTTTGCTGACGGTTTGGCAGTCATTCGAGGGTTTTCCTCTTTTTCTGTAGGGTCAGTCAATCATACCAGAAACTGATTGGACGTTTGACGCCGAGTGGCCGCTGGTGTCCTATCCACACCCGCACAATACGGGGTTTAACCCTGCCGAATCTCCCCATCCTCTAATTCCACCACACGGTCGGCGATGTCCAGAATGCGGTAATCGTGGGTGACCAACAAGATGCTGGCGCCGGATTCCCGGGCGAGTTGTTTGAGGATGGTGACGGCTTCCTGTCCGCTTTGCTTGTCCAGCGATGCGGTGGGTTCGTCGGCGAGCACGATTTTGGGTTGGCCTGCCAATGCTCTGGCAATGGAGACGCGCTGGCGCTGACCGCCGGAGAGCTGATCCGGCTTGTAATGCAGCCGGTCGCCGAGACCGACGGCCGAGAGCATGTCGCTGGCGCGTTTGAGGCGTTCCGTTTCCGTCATGTGATCGAACATTTCCAGTGTCATGCTGACATTCTGTTGTGCGGTGAGCGATTTGAGCAGATTGTGTTGCTGAAAGATGTAACCAGTTTGCTGGCGGATATTGACCTTGGTTTGCTCGCTGCTGTTGATCAATTGTTCGCCAAGGACTTCAACGCTGCCGTCGAACGCCTGGCGCAGGCCGCCGACGATGGTCAGAAAGGTCGTTTTTCCGGAGCCGGAGGGGCCGGTCATTAAAACAATTTCACCTTTGCCGATTGCGATGGTGATGTTTTTCAGTACGGGTTGCGAGAGCTTGTCATGGCTGAAACTGAAGTTCAGCTGGCGGACGTCGATTGCGTGGGTCATCAGAACATGTCCGCGGGGTTGGCGTCTTTGAGTTTTCGGATCGCGAGGAATCCGGCAATAAAGCACATCGACAGAATGAAACCGAAAACCGTTGCGACTTTGGTAACCGTCATGGGCATGGGCATAAACATTTGCGACTCGGCCAGATGGTACAGGCTGATCGACAGGATAAAGCCCGGAATGAAACCCAGTACCGCGAGAAAAAACGCAGTGGCGAATACCAGGCGTACGAAATAGCTTTGCTTGTAACCCATGGCTTTCAGCGTGGCAAACTCGTAGCGGTGATTGACGATATCGGTAAACAGGATCTGGTAGACGATGACCAGGCCAACAACCAGTCCCATCACGGTGCCGAAACCGAAAATGAAACCGATCGGCGCGGTTTCAGACCAGTAATTTTTTTCGTATTGCAGCAATTCGTCAAAGGTGAAAATGTTGACGAACGGGTTGAGCTGCTGTTTAAGCTCAGCCTTAACCTGTTGGGCTTGTGCAGCCGATGCATCGGGGTGGAGCTTGATTACGCCCATGTCGATGCCGTCGGCGCGCCGGCCTGGAAAAATACGCAAAAAGTTCAGATCGCTGGTGACCACGTTACCGTCCGCAGCAAATGAGACACCCAGCCGGAACAGGCCGATAATGCGAATTTTATAGTCGTTGATTTCTGTTTGTGTGCGTCCGGCTTCAAGCAACCGGCGCACCGGCCCGAATTCAGGGCGGGAAAATTCGTCAAACATGACGGTGTCCTTGACCTGCAATGAATCCCGGTTGTTTCTGATGGTGTCGACAGCGAACAGCTCGGCGTCCGGGTCGAAACCGTAGACCATTAACGTGCGCTTGACTTGCGTTTCGATATTTTTAAACGGCGCGAGTCCCAGGTACAGAGGAGCGACTTCGGCAACCGCAGGATGACCGAGTGCGCGCATGAGTTCGCTGCGGTTGAATGCAACCGGCCGCCACATCGCCTCGCTTTGTTTGTGCATCAGAAATAAATCGCCACTCAGTTTGGTCGGCGCGGAAGCCGCGCTGGCGTACAGCGAATCCTTAAAACCCAGTTGCATGAACACCAGCACGCAGGCGAACAAAACGCCGGCGATTGCGGCGATCAGTTTGGCGCGGTCATGGATGAGCTGCCGCCAGGCCAGGCGTGCCGGGAAATAGCACCAGGAAAGCGCGTTCATGGACTAATCCGTACATGCACCTGACGGAAAATCTGGTGCTGCAGCTGGACGACTGCTGCCGGGTCGAGTGTAAGCCGCACTTCGACGATGCGATTATCTCTGTCCGCGAGTGGGTCAGTGTCGTTGAGATCGTTTTTGCGCACCAGATAGCCGATTTCACGCACCAGCGCGGTATAGGACTGGCTCATCCCGGCAGCGCTAATGGTCGCCTGCTGACCGATCTTGACGCGCGGCAGATCGGCTTCGTAGATTTC
Source organism: Nitrosomonas sp. (assembly GCA_031316255.1). Classification (NCBI taxonomy): domain Bacteria; kingdom Pseudomonadati; phylum Pseudomonadota; class Betaproteobacteria; order Nitrosomonadales; family Nitrosomonadaceae; genus Nitrosomonas; species Nitrosomonas sp. The sequence continues at coordinate 1,737,787 of JALDQW010000001.1, forward strand.
GGCTACGACATCGAGTTGTGTCAAATCCGCCATTTCCAGCAGACCATTGTCGTCGATGCGTTCGCCGGGGCGTGTCAGTATTTTTAATACAGTGCCTGCAATCGGCGCGCGGATGCGGGTGTTTTTCAATGCTTCTGCAGCAACGCGGCTTTCCGATTCGGCATGTGCGATTTCAGCGGTCAAACGCTTCAGATTTGCTTCCGACTGCGCAAACGCCATATATTTGGCATCCGCGAGCGAAATACTCGCCATCGAATCCTGCTTGAGCGACTGGAAGCGCAAGTGTTCCTTTCGATTGAAATCGAATGCGACCTGTTCGCTGTCGCGTTGCGCTTTCAGCACCTTGATGCGGGCTTGTGCCGTTTCGAGTTCCGCCTTTTTCTTGTCATGATCCGACAACGTTGCGAGCTCGTCGTCCGCTTCGACCCGATCACCTTCTGCAAAATGCAGTCGTTCCACCCGGGCGCCCTCGGGCCCTGCGTTATGGGATATTCTGATTACCCGTGAACGCGGTTCGATGCGGCCCAATGCACCGACGCCCTGGCTGTTATTGCGCGCTTCGGCGGTTGTTGCGGGCAGGTTTGCACTGAGTGCGATTAGCAGCAAAAACGGTAAAAGCAGTAAAGGCAGACGTGATGTTTTAGCGCGCATGGGTAGGTCTATGGTGTGTGAAGGCGACAATGGTGACGATGGCGGCGATGGTGTGGCGGATAAGATTACGATTGGATTACGATACTGTAGTTAAAACTTTTGCGCAAGCCGCAATCGGCTGCAATCGGCTTATCCGCCGCAGGTGCGATGCGTATCGTAGAAGCCGCAGTGATTCTGTGTTTTTTTTCATGCTCGCGTTTAATCCGGTTTTTGTATCTGACCGTCAGATGCCTGTTTGTTATTAAAAAATTTATCTCATTGTTCCAAATGACGAGATTGTTGGTGGCAGCACCACAAATTTGGATATTTATTTCAAATTGCAATAATTTTGGTATGTTTTTATTGAAATATGAAAGTAATGCTTGCATAATGCATTAATGATAGCGCGTCAACTTAAGAATGATCTGATCAGAATCCTGGGTGTCATGCCTGTGGTTGCGTTGCTGGGTCCGCGGCAGGTTGGCAAGACGACACTGGCACTTGAAATCACCCAGGACAACATCGGTAAACCTGTTTCATATCTGGATCTTGAACTGGATTCTGATTTTTCCAAACTGGCCGATCCAGAAAATTATTTGCGCCGTTTTGAAAATCAATTGCTGATTATTGACGAAGTGCAGCTCAAGCCCGACTTGTTTCGTATTTTGAGAGGGCTGGTCGACATTCGAAAACGGGCAGGGGAGAGGAATGCCCAGTTTCTGTTGTTGGGATCGGCTTCCCGTGATCTTTTGCAGCAAACTTCAGAAACACTGGCCGGGCGTATTCAGTTTCTGGAATTAAAGCCTTTATCCATTGTTGAAGTTCGGGCAGCGGATTCTCTGGGCTTTAACCCGGAAAAACTATGGTTTCGTGGCGGCTTTCCGGACAGTTATCTTGCAGCAAGTGATAATGAAAGCTGGGACTGGCGCTCCGCTTTCATCGCTTCTTACGTCGAGCGCGATATCCCGCAAATGGGCCTGCAAATCCCGGCTGCCAGAATGCGCCGTTTCTGGATGATGCTATCCCATTTTCACGGACAGCAGGTTAATTTGTCCAGTGTGGGGAAAAGCCTCGAAGTCAGTCACACAACCATACGCAACTATCTTGATATCCTGACTGATCTCTACATGATACGGCAAGTCCAGCCGTGGGCCGGCAATACAAAGAAGCGGCTTGTCAAATCACCCAAGATCTATGTGCGTGATACAGGCCTTCTACACCGCCTTCTGAACATATCCGATTATGAGGTGCTGTTAGGAAATCCCGTGCTTGGCTATTCATGGGAAGGATTTGTCATAGAAAACATTGTCGGTATGTTATCGGACAAATGGCGCTATAGTTATTATAGAACCACGGCACAGACAGAAATCGATCTGATTATAGAAGGGCCGCGCGCAGAAGTCTGGGCAATAGAAATTAAACGTACGGCTGTTTTGAAAGTTAAGGCAGCTTTTCATACCGCTTGCGCAGACATTGGCGCCACCAAAAAGTTTATCGTGTATTCCGGTACGGAAAGGTTCCCGGTCGCAGAAAATACAGAAGCCGTCGGTATTGTGGAATTTTTATCGCAGGACCTTGCAATTACCGGCCTGTAATCCCTGCTATGCTTTGTTAAGAATTCTTCATTAAAAGGTGAGCGTTCTATTTGTGTTCGGTCTTGCATTAATACATGCTCAGATATTCGTCAGGCCTATATTAGTAGTCTATAATTCTAGACCTGAACATTCCACAGGACAATTGGATCGGTTGCCTGCTGTGTTGGAGCGTGTTGCGAGCTAGGCAGAGAGGAAAATTTGAAGGCTGTTTTGCAAGACACGACCATGTGCGCCTACCCTATATGCCGCTTTGTATTGTATTGCAAGACGTGACTCAGGTCGGCTAATGGGTGACCCCATTTTTGCTTTCCAGATGGTGGGGCTAAACGCTTACGATCAAGTTGCGGATGAAGAACTTAGAAATATTTTTAAAAATTCGTGATTCGCGACCTGTCCCCTTCGATGCGTGCGACCTGTCCCCTTCGATGCTCGCCCTTCGATGCTCGCAAATACATATTGTTAATCATTCGCCGGAAATATAAAGGTATCCTGCCTTTAAGACAATAAGTTAATTCCTATCAGCCGCCTTGCGAGCACCTGGACGACAGGACAGGGCGCAGGCGAGGCGGCACTTGCTTGATAACCTGACTCAGCAAGCGCATAAATCCACAGGAGGACCCCGCCGGCGGAAACCGCAGCGCACAAAGGGGTTCGGTCTTGCATTAATACATGCTCAGATAATCGTCAGGCCTATATTCGTACGCTATTATTCCAGACCTGAACACCCCACAGTACAACTGGATCGTTTGCCAGCTACATTGGAGTGTGTTGCGAGCTAAGCGGAGAGGAAAATTTGAATGTTGTCTTGCAAGAAAAAAAACAATTATTGATGCGGTATGATTATACGCATTGAATAAACAAGGAGTAATGCGGATTGAAGTCGTAAAATCAGATTACGCAGTTTACGTGATAGACTTCCTCGACGCGCGATCAATCTCCTTTTTTCCTGAGTACATGAAGCCACAACGCTTAAATAACAATATTGATTCGCAGGCCGCGCTTACTACGGCCCGGGTTATTCATCGGAAAATCCTGATCCGGCTGTTTTTTGGCTGGCTGTTGCTTTGCATTGTGATTGGCGGAGCGATTTTATGGTCGGAAGTGCGCCGGTTTCAACAGTTTGTTCATCAACTGGCATTGCATGAATCAACCCTGCTCAGCGATGAAATATATTATGATCTGACGCATCTTGATACAACCGCGCAACAGCGCCTGACTAATCTTGCGCAGCAACTCGTGAGGCAGAATTTCCTTATTGTCGAACTGTATGACCGCAATAAACAACTCAGAGTGGAAGCAATTCGACCGGGAGAAGAAACGACAGAGAACTGGATTGACCAGCATCGTCATCAGTTTCCACAACGTGGCGCGTTTACGCACGAATTTCACTTGGTTAATGAGAAATTATTAATACTTGTACTCGTGCCCATAAAAGGCAACGAGAGCAAGTCGTTGAGTCCTGCAGGGTATTTCGAAGGCATCTACCAGGTCGATGAACAAACGCTGGATTCGATCATATCCGAATTGATCCGCACTGTGCTGTTTGTGTCCATCAGCATCACATTCAGCACACTGTTGATGTACCCCATTATTATGACACTCAATCGGGGATTGTTCCGGTTATCCGACGATCTTCTCATGGGAAATCTTGAACTCATGAATGTATTAGGATGCGCCATTGCCGAACGGGATTCGGATACCAACACCCATAATTACAGAGTAACCTACTACGCATTGCGGCTTGGTGAAACGATTGGTTTGCCACGCAATGAAATACGCAACCTGATTATGGGCGCCTTTTTACACGATGTCGGAAAAATCGGCATACGTGACCCGATTTTACTAAAACCTGGAAAATTGACGCCACAGGAATTCGAAATTATGAAAACACATGTGCTGCTTGGCGTGGATATTTTGAAACAGTCCAGCTGGATCAGTGGCGCACGGGATGTCGTCGAGTTTCATCATGAAAAATACGACGGCAGCGGTTATCCGAAAGGAGTCAGCGGTAATGCGATTCCTTTAAATGCACGTATATTCGCTATCGCAGATGTATTCGACGCCCTGACTTCCGAGCGGCCATATAAAACATCATGGCCGATAGATGAGGCGATAAATCTTATCATACAAAAAAGCAACCGGCACTTTGATCCAGGATTAATTGATGTTTTTGTCAACATTGCACCCGAAATTTATCATGAATTACGCAGCTTGGAAGAAACGCAAATGGTCAATAGGATAAAGCGCTGTATTGCCGGTCATTTTCTGACGGCGGCAGACTAATCCTATCATCCACATTCTCTTCCGGCTCGTATCTGGAGAGCATGCTGTCATAGCCTGCATATCGATTTGGATGATACGCTGTATGCTTTCTGTAGCTTTGGATTGCTATTAAAACTGCGTTTGAATTATGAATGTCTTAATCCATTGAAACATCTTTTTGAATTTGACCCAGTATTAAGTCACAGACTTCTCGTACGGCGCCATTTCCACCAGAATGCGTACTGACATAATGTGCCTGTTGCAAAATTTCAGGAACTGCGTCAGCTGGACAAAATGGAAATCCCACGTTCTTCAAACACTCCAGATCACAGAGATCATCACCCATATAGCCAATGTCTGTTAAAGGAATTTGCCAGTATTTTGCTTGTTCAGTTAAAAATTTGAGTTTATCTTTTATCCCTGGATAATACGCCTCAATACGAAGTTTTTTCATTCTTGCCGCGACTGCCGGGCTGTCTTCAGCACTGATCACGCAAAGTTTAATACCGTGTTCTTGCAGCCGCTGCATGCCATGCGCATCCCGGGTCTGGAATTTTTTCAGCGCCTCTCCCTCCGGGCTATAGTACATGCCACCGTCTGTCAATGTTCCATCTACGTCGAGCACCAAAGCTTTGAGTGTTGTAACATCGAACCGGTTTTTTAATTTTTTCTGCCGCAACAATAATTGTTCCACAATTACCCAGTCGATTTCATCATCAATTTCTACTGCGGTCTCAGGTGTCATTTCATAGATACCAATACGACCCCCCAGGCGATTACCATAATCTTCCAGAATTTTCGACCCCGTCATGTAAAAAGCGCCATTTTCCATGAGATAGCCTTCAAAGTCCTGGCGTCTGGGGCGTTTTAACGGATCATAATTGACCGGAGCACCCTCTCCGTTCCAGAAAAACCGTTTTGAACGTACCGCAGTCAATAAGGAATCCATATTGTTTTCCAGAAACATCTGTTTGGCGGCAATAAAATCGGCAGCGAGGGTTAAAGGGGAAGTTGCCTGAATCAGGCAGACAACATCGAAAGAATTTTTTTGTTGAAATTCGAGCATGGCGCTTTCAGTACTCGCGGTATCAGTGCAGGTTTCTGCAGATCGATCGAGGACGGTAACCATTGAAGAAAACTCATCGCGCACTTTGCTGCCGATTTTAGGTGAATCCGTAGCCACAAAAACTTCGTCAAAACATTTTGAGATGATTGCCTGCTCAAGGCTCCAGGCAAATAGTGGCCGGCCAGCTATGACACGAATATTTTTGTCGATAATCGATTTGGAATGTGCCCTCAACGGCATAAAAGCAACCCAGCGCATCAGTCGAAGTGAATCCCTGAGATACGTTTGAGTTTCTTGCGCTGAGGGGCTTCGATTTCCATAATGTCGGTTGTTTTGTATGTCAAGGCTGCTGAAACGGCTTGTGTATCCCGGGTTAAACGGCGCAAGCCATCCGGTTCCAGCGAAGCGGCATGATCGGTTCCTTTCCACGTTCTGTCCAGCGTAAAATGTCGTTCAATCCAGCGTGCTCCCAGCGCCACGGCTGCGCTGTCAACGGCAATGCCAAGGTGGTGCCCGGAAAAACCTATTTCTTTTACGCGCTTGTCGTATTGTGTGTGCAGTTTTTGCAATTCAAGCAAGCAGACCTGATCAAAAGGTACCGGATAACCGGATGTACAGGCATATAACACGACACGCCTGGCGCTATTAAATTTTTCCATAAATGTAACAATCTGGTCTGTTTCGGAAGGCGTCGTCATGCCAAGCGAAATATGAATATCGCCTTTATAATCGCGGGCAAGATATTCCAGCATGGCAAAATTGAGATTGCATGCCGATGGTATTTTAATAAAATCAGGTTCCAGGCCCGCAATTTGTTTTGTAGAAGTTAGATCCCAGACGGATGTTGAATAGCCTATTTTTAAGCTTTCACAATACTGCTTGAGTTGTCGGTGTTGATCAACATCGAATTCCAGAAATTCCCGATGTGCACCATAGGTCTCACCGTAACTGTTTTGTGGATTAGGGTGGGGTGCATTGTATTCTTCGGGTGAAAGCAGCTCCTTATTCGAACGTTTCTGAAATTTGACGAAATCGCATTTTGCAAAAGTTGCTGCAACGCCTATCATTTCCTTTGCAATTTCGATATTTCCCTTATGATTACAGCCGATTTCCGCCACTACTTTAGGTGCTTTCATATCAATTCCCGTCACTCAATTTACGCCAACACTATTGATACAGTTCATGCAATAGCGTTACGTACTGATTCTAAAAATATGTTTTGAGAATTCTTCAACATGAATATTTTCAAAACGCCCCAATAAACTACCCAGTTGCGCAATTCTATGCTCGATATCGGCTACGGATAATTCCGGAAATCGATGATCATGATAAGCTGAACGATTAGGACCGGGCTTGTGCATATTGATGTATGTCAGCGCAGTTTTTACCTTGGTGAATAGCCACCCCTGCAGGTAATTAAACGTAGATTGCGCAGGGGGTTGTTTTTCCTTGTATCCATTGGCCTCCAGAATGTCAAGAATTCTTTCGCATGCGAACGGACCATTGCGTGCCGCCAAATAATAATTGATGAGATCAAGACGCTCCTTTCCATCTGCCGCGCCAATTTCACCATTGTGTATCCTGGACAATGTTTCTTGTAATTGTGAAAAATTGAAACATTGATGACTTAATTTTGTTGGTAGGCCCTGGAAGTCATAGTCGTAGAATTCATTCAATGTCGCCAGATAGGAAACTGCGGGAACACCCAAAACATAGGCTTCAAGCCCTGTTGTGCAGCCATTGTGGACCAGTGCCTCACTCGCCAGAAGCCAGGGTATGACATTGCCTTCGGTGATCACCTTGACCCGATTGCATTGCGCCGCGATATCGTGATAGAGCTTCTGATTTTCACTGGGATGCGGACGGACTATGATATTGAGATCCGGAAATGCGTTTTCGAGCGCAGGTATCAGTTGTTTGAAGTCCTCCAATACCGCCAGTTTATGTTCGTGCAGACCTTCAGCGAATGCCATGCTCATGCCTGCACCGGATTGACCCAGGCGTTTGGGTTGCTGCGAATCCTGGGCGGGTAAAAACAAGCCGATATTGGGAATGTATGGATTGACATCGCTGAAATTCGTGTTGATAAGAATAAAATTTCCATATCGCTGTTTTAGTGCTTTAGCGACTGCATCAAAGTAAGGGCGAAGCTCCGTTCGCAGCATGTCGCCGCGCGGATTGCCTGTGACATGAATGGGGAGATTTGTTGGTAACTCGGGATAGTTCTTTAATAAATCAACATTTTCCTGACCCCAGGCAAACACGTGAGAGACATTTCTGACCGTTACCGGGGATAACCGGAGTGTGAAATAAGTTTCCGCAGGCGGATGGACAAGTGCTTCTTCCTCCCAGGCGACAATGTCATGACCGAGTTTACGCAAGATGAGAAACATTAAATTACTTAAATGACGCATGCTTTTTGCCAGATAAACACCGCGCGGAATCGAGGCAGCCTGAAAGTGTATGTACGCCCGCGATCCAATGATGACGGGAAATCCGCGCTCGGCCGCGAAACAGGCCAGTAATAGCTTCGCATCCAGTTCGCGCACCTGGCTTTCTACAGGAATAATGAGCGTTGAGGCGGAATTTTGCATATGGTGATTGCGTTTCCTTTATGATTGATGAATAGCAAGGTCTTTTTGTTCGGCCGTTAAAGTTGCTTCATTTTTAAGCATATTCCAGCAATTTGTGAACTGATTGAAAATCGATGGATTGCTGGTAATAACGATAATTTCATGATTTAGCCAGAACGAAGGTTTGGTCCAGTTAAAACTGCCAAATATGGACCAAACCTGGCCGCTGTTTTCAACCAAAACAAACTTGAGGTGCATCGGAGCGCCGCCGGGGATGTCTGCGCGTCTGAACCGGATACCGGCATTAATTAATCGCTGTTCGATATCTGGCGTCACGCGCCGGTGTGTTGATTCTGCGATAATTTCGACTTCAGCACCGCGCCGGGCCAATTCAATCATGATGTCGGCGGCATGGGTTGCTCTGATATGGGAAGCGGCAATTCGCACACGTGCTCCAGTCCCAAGCTGGTTCAAAAACTGCACAACCGGATGCGACCGTATACTCGGCAGGAAATGAATCGTGGTATCTGAGCTTTTGAACACGTGGTTTGCATCATCAGTGAATCGGTAAAATAAACCGGGTGACGTCTGATGCATGCGGCGAACGTGTTCAATGAGATGTTGCACAAGCTTTGGTTCAACGATTCCTGCCAGAACATTGTAACCCCGATCCTGGTCACCGATTTCACGAATGATTTCCGGCTGCGATTCGGGGCTGTTACCGGAAGGATTGTAAGAACCGACAAAAGCTATGGGCCTGGGATGCGAGAAACAGTAAAGTTTTTCGTGTAATTGCGGTTTCCAGGCTCTTCCGGGCGGCGCAGGGATACCCGGAAAATTGACCACTTTAAGTCCGTTGCCCAGCCCATTTTTCCCGGAAAGCATTTTAATCACGACCTGATTTGCATCTGAAACACGGGGTGCGGCCGGCAGAATTACCGTTACTTTAACGCCTTTCTTATGTGCCTGGATCAGCGATTCGGCCAATCTGATATCGCGAAAATAATAGGTCACCCAGTCTATTTCACCACCTGGTGGTACAGCAGAAACGTGACTGGCCAGCACATCTCGCAAATAACCTGCCGGTTTGGACGGGTTGCCGAAATGTATTTCAAATGATTCCGACGTGTTCATTAGCATGCTATACCTATCTTCCGTTGTTCATATGATCATATGACTGATTATGATAAAGCACGAATCTGTTTCATAAATATAAAGCCCACTATGACAAATGGTTAATCAACCTACCCTACAAGTTTATGGTATACGGTTGCAACTCCTAAAAACATACGTGTTAATACTTAGCCATTGAAAAAGTGCAGAACTTTTGATCAAAATTAAAAAGAAACACGCTGGATTTTAGCAAACCGTTTGTTACATTTTTGTGAAATAGGCGCCGCGAATAAAAGAATAGCTTGCAAACAGGACGGAATTAATGTGATATTTAACCACAGCCAGTTTTTGAGAGATTAAAATCAAATTCGTTTTTTTATGAGAAAAGCGCTTTTTTTTCTTCGCCACTACAACGACATTGATCACATTACACCGGTCATAACCAAATGGGTTGAATCGGGGAATAGTTGCGATATCGTATTATTGAAGAAAGCCAAGCTTGCTGATGATTTCCGTATTCAATTCTTGAATTCACTCAATGGCGTAAGAATAGCCCGCCTGTTCGAGATTTTGCCTCTGCATCAATTTGTCGGATGGCAACTGCAAACCATTCTGTTAAATCAGCGTCTGCGCCGCTCATTTTTTGGCGCATGGATGAATGCGTTGACCTCGATTTACGATACTCAAAAACGCATGCGTATATGGGATGCTGTTTCCGAGAGGCTGTTAAAGCGAAGTTTCGCGGATCAAGCTGGAGGTGTAGTGGTATTCGACTGGATCACCCGAAATTCGCCGGTATGCCTGGAATGGGTTGAGACTATCGTGTCGATGGCGCATGCGAGGGGACTGGGTGCAGTGTCGCTGCCGCATGGTGACAGCCCGCATGCCAGTCAACTGATTCGGCATGGCGAATGGCGCCTGGCGCCTGACGATATGTATTCTGCCGGGCGGATATTCAACAAGCTTGTGGTACCCAATGCGCTGTGTGCGACGCGCTTCCAGCCTTTCATGGCTGAAGCATCGCTGGCAGTACTTGGCTCGCCGCGCTACTGTGACGAGTGGCTGCTCAGACTCAAAATGATCATTCCGCCTTCCCCGTTGAAAAATTCCGATAGCCGGCTGAAACTCGTCTTTTTCCTCAGAAAAGACGATTTTACGATTTTTTGGGAAGAAGTCGGTGAAGTAATTCATCTGATCGCTGCCTTCCCAGGCACAGAATTAATCATCAAACCGCATACACGCGGCGGCTGGCGGCAGTCTTTAACCCGTGACAAGACATTGTTAAAGCTTCAGAATGTGCGCATCGCTGAAGACAACGCGCATTCGACACATTTAATGGATTGGGCCGATGTCATGATCGATTTGGCAACGTCTGTGGTATTTGAAGCGGTCAAGGCGGGAAAACCGGTGCTGGCGGCGGATTACTTGCATGCTGGAAGATCGACTATAGCAGACTATATGCCGGAGACCGAACTGAAATGCCGCGATGATGTGTATCATAAGATTGACACCTTTCTGCAGAAAGGTTGCGATGCTTTTTATGTTGAAGCCCATCGGCAGCGATTTATCCAGGAAGTGATTGACGGCCCGGATGCAGATGTGCTGCCGCGTTATGTTGCTTTGCTGAAAGAACAGGCGGGAGGTTTGCAAGAATAGTCTCGAAAAACGGATTATTATGATAATACGCGCAGTTAAATTGATTGATTGTAATTTAATCACCATCGTGTGAAAGGGTATTGATGAATAGTTGGGATAGTGGATTCCGGGGCAGACCGGGACAGGGAATGTCGCATACGCCGAGTTTTGGCGGGGCTTCCAGTTTTTTTCGAGTACCTTACCAGGCCGATCTGACGGATGTGGATGTGGTTGTCTCAGGGGTTCCGATGGATATCGCCACAACCAATCGATCAGGCGCACGTCTGGGACCGCGCGCGATACGCAATGCATCGCTGTCGCTGGCGTGGGAGCGTCCCTGGCCGTGGCAGGTGGATCCGCTCGCCGTGTTACGGGTGGTTGACTATGGTGATTGCGAGCCGGTGGGCGATAATCTGCTGGATGTATCTCACATTGAGAAGCATTTCGAGCAGATTATTCATGCGGGTGCGGCATCGCTGATGCTGGGTGGGGATCATTTCATGACTTACCCCAGTCTGCGGGCGCATGCCGCTGCATATGGCACGATCAGCCTGATTCATTTTGATGCGCATACGGATACCTGGCCTTCGATTGACAAAGATGTCAATCATGGCACCATGTTTTACCATGCAGCGCGTGAAAATATCGTCAATCCTTCGACATCCACACAGATCGGCATCAGGACGATTAATGACGATACCATGGGATTCAATATCGTGTCAGCGGCCGATGTATACCATACGCCAGGTGCTGAAATTGCCCGACAGATACGTGAACGTGTAGAGGGTACACCGGTTTATATTACGTTTGATATCGATTGCCTGGACCCTGCATTTGCGCCGGGTACAGGTACACCGGTACCGGGTGGCCTTTCCACCTTTCAGGCATTGAACATTATCCGTGAATTGCGCGGTATCAATCTGGTCGGTATGGATGTGGTCGAAGTCGCGCCAGCGTATGATCATGCCGAAATTACAGCACTTGCAGCGGCGCAGATAGCGATTGAACTGCTATGTCTTTTCGCTGAAAACCGTGGACAACCCAAAGAATGAAACACTCTTTTCATGCGTGACGATACTGTGAACTCTCAATGGAGTTGTGCCGATTCCCAGGTACTGTACGCCATGGACAGCTGGTCGGATGGATTTTATTCGGTAAACGAGCGGGGCAACGTTTCGGTTTGTTCCAATCCGGATCAGACACTTGCAATTGATGTGATGGACGTCATCCGCGCCGCACGCGCGGAAGGGGTTGCCTTGCCCATGCTGATTCGTTTTCAGGACATCATCAATCATCGCGTACGGCGTCTCAATATTCAGTTTCAGGAAACCATACGGGAATGCGGCTATGAAGGCACTTACCGTAGCGTTTATCCGGTCAAGGTCAATCAGTTGCATGAAGTGGTCGATGAGATTCTGGATGCTGGCCGGGAATTCAATATCGGCCTTGAATGCGGTTCCAAAGCAGAACTGCTGGCAACATTGCCGCTCGTGGGTGACACGACACTGCTGTTGTGTAACGGCGTTAAAGACACTGTCATGCTGAATTTGATGTTGAACGCCCAGCAGCTTGGGCAACAGGTTGTGCCGATTATCGAAAAATATTCAGAATTTGATCAGTTGATGGCGCTGGCTAAAACACGTGCCGTGAAACCGCGTCTGGGTGTTCGTCTGAAGCTGAGCACGCGGGGATCGGGGCACTGGTCTGAGTCGGGTGGCGCACGCTCCAAATTTGGGCTCACTGTGCCTGAATTGGTCAAGGCGGTACGGTTGCTTGAAAGCCTGGAACTGACTGAGCAACTCGAACTGCTGCATTTTCATCTGGGTAGCCAGATTTCCGATATTCAGGTGTTGCGCAGCGCGGTCAAGGAAATCACGCAGATTTATGCAGATCTGGTGTTGCGCGGATTGAAGATCAAGTATCTGGATGTCGGTGGCGGACTGGGCGTTAATTATGGCGCCGGTTACAACAATCCGGACAGTTTTATCAATTACGGTTTAAGCGAATATGCCAACGTCGTTGTTTATACCGTCAAGGAAATCTGCGATGCACGTCAGGTGCCCGTTCCGGATCTTTTGTCGGAAAGCGGACGTGCGCTGACCGCGCATCATTCCCTGCTTGTCGTTCCTATTCTGGGCGTGCATAAGCCTGACAGTCCGCCGTTGGCGGATACTTCTGACGATGCGCCAACTATCGTTGAACGTTTGCACAGGGTGTATCGGGAAGCGGAACTGAATGAGGAAGCCGAGTCGCTGCTTGAGTGTTATCACGAAGCGCAGGTGATCAGAGAGGAGGGGGAACAAATGGCGCGATTGGGTTACCTGCCCGTCGAACATTTGGCGCAGCTGGATGCCCTCTACTGGAGTGTTTGCCGGGTCGTGCTGCGCAAGCTGAGTGCAGCAGAATTAAACCCTGTTCCCGCTGAACAGCTGGAACTCGAAAAGCAGCTTACCGATCTCTATCTGGGCGGGTTTTCGGTGTTCCATTCGATTATCGATCACTGGGCAATCGGACAGGTTTTTCCGGTCATGCCGTTGCACAGGTTGCTTGAAAAACCGGAACGCAGAGGACAGCTTGTGGATCTGACCTGCGATTCCGATGGCAAGGTCAGTCAATATATCACATCATTGGGCACGGTTAATTATCTTCCCTTGCATGATTTTCGTTCCAATGAATCGTATTATCTGGGCATTTTTCTTGTCGGTGCCTATCAGGAAATACTTGGCGACGCGCATAACCTGTTCGGGCGCGTGGATGAAGTGCATGTTTACGCGAATGCGGAAGAAGAAGGCGGATTCTGGATAGAGGAATTGTTGAAAGGTGTCAGCGTCAAGGACATGCTAAGCCAGGTGCAGTATTTTCCCAATGATCTGGACCGGCGCATGTCCGAGTTTGTCCGCCGTCAGGTCAATGCCGGGCGCATCAGGCCGACGGATGGCACCCGGATTCTGTCGATTTATAACCGCCATCTGGAAGACACGACATACTGTAATGCCCGTGAAAGCACCCTGTAATCCCATCCTGGTGTGAGCTTTCCGGGATAAGGGAAGCTCCTTTTGGTAAGGAGAGGTGGCGGCATTGAATACGATTGAGCATGTTGACGAAACGCGTCGGTTTTTTGATTAATCCGATAGCTGGCATGGGCGGGCGGATCGGATTGAAAAGCACCGATGGCATGGTTGATGAAGCCCGCTCACGGGTGCCCAGCCGATAACCCAGCAGCGCGCAACGGGAACAATCACTGACTTGTACGATTGTTACAGGCTGCGTAGCGTTTTTTGAAACTACCAAAGGGGTTCGGTCTTGCCAAAGGCGAGTACGGGCTTGTTTTCTTTCTTGCTTTCTTGTGTAAGCCAGAGAGTGCAAAGCGTAACTTCAACTAGACAGCTAGCGTTTGTTTCACGATGCACTTGTCCTGCGATCAGTTGTTATGATAACAAACGGCGCTTAGTTCAGATTTTTTTCTGTATCTTAGGTTGTTCGGCCGCAGGAGGGGTCACTGCTGATGCAACAACACCCAGACAAAAAATTACCGCAAGCGTAAAAACTGATAAAATTACAAAAGATTTCATATGAACTGCTCCTTCAATTTTTATTAGAGAAGCAAAGCAGTTTAACTAAACTATTACGTGATTCATATGAGAGATACTATTATTCTTCACTAAGGGAAACAATTAGATTTTATTATTTCTTCTAGTCGAATCACTTGCCGAGACATCAGATAAAATTGTTAGAGATCACAGAGGGGGCAAGTCTCTGATCAAAAAATAAGCGAGAAGGATTATACCCATTAGTTCAAAGAAGCCTATGCTGTTAACAACAGAATCAAGCTGAATTCCAGCGTGTTTATGTGGTAGTAACACACTCTTTCCCAGCTATAAAACCCACTTACTTCCTAACCTTCTCCCACAACTTCTCCAGCCGCTTCACCGAAACCGGCAGCGGGGTTTTGAGTTCCTGGGAAAACAGTGAAATTCTGAGCTCCTCAATCTGCCAACGAAATTCAGCTAAATTTAAGTCATCGATCCCCAGTTTCTGATGTTTCTCGCGGCACTGTTCATAACGCATCCAGAGTGTTTTGATTTCTGCAGCATGCTGTTCGTCGCGCAGCAGGTTGTGGGTTGACTTCTCGAGACGTACGCGCATGCCTTTGAGGTAGCGCGGAAAATGTTTCAGCCGTTCCCACGGCGTGTCACTAATAAAGCCGGGGTAAATCAGGTGGCTGAGCTGATCGTCGAGTTCTGTTTTTATTCTCGGATTGATCTGTTTCATCGTTGAGCGGCATTGCGCCAGATCATGGTACGCCGCGCCGATTTCGCTGAGTGTTTGCGTGTAGTTCTCGATAACCTGCGGCAATCGTTCCCTGGCTGTTGGAAATTGTTCGATAAACGCTTGTTGCGTTCTGGGGAGCGGGCCATTGCCGATAAACGCCCGGTCGGTAATGGTGGCGAGAAGATTCTGTTTCAGATCGCCCGGATTGATGCAGGTGGACAGTTGCAGCGCGGCCTGCCGGAAACCGGGGATGCTTTTATCGAGCTGTTTCATGCGTTCCCTGAATTCAAATTGCATCAGGCGGCAAATGCCGCCGCGCATGGCAAGGTCGGCGGCAGCGCGGGTGTCGAACAGACGGATCGCCACATGATCTGTTTCATCGACCAGCGCTGGATAACCGATGAGTTTGCATCCGTTACGGGTAAACGTCATCTCTTCAGGCAGATCGCCGAAATCCCAGCGTTTGATATCGTCGCGTTCGATGTCGATTTTTTCATCGTCTAGACTTAATTGCCGGAAAGTGGTCTGTGCCGCGCCGCCGAATTTCTCTTGCAGTTCTTCAAGGTTGCGGCTCATGGCGAGTTCCTCGCCGGCTTCATCGACGATGCTGAAATTCATCAACAAATGCGGCGGCAGGGCTTTGTCTGCCCAGGTATCAACGGGAATGGCGAGCGTCGTTTTTCGCAATATGAACTTTGCCAGCGCATCGTGAAGTGCAGAATCTTTTGCGGAAACAGACTGCCATTGCAAAAATTCGGTCACCGATTCGGGAATCGGCACGAGCAGGCGGCGTATCTGTTTGGGTAATGCTTTGAGATACCAGGTCACTTTTTCACGAATCAGTCCGGGCACCAGCGTTTCAAACTGCTGCGCATCCAGCCGGTTGAGTACGGACAAGGAAATGGTGACGGTAACGCCGTCAAGGAGATGCCCCGGATCGAAACGGTAGTTCAACGGAAAGACGCTGCCGTCAGATAAGACAAACTGTTCGGGAAACTGGGTTTCAACGGCGTCTCCCTGACGACGTATCAATAAATCGCGGTCGAGGTGCAGCAGTTTCGGGTTTTCTCGCTCGGCCAATTTGCGCCATTTTTCAAAACCGAAACCGTTATAGATTTTCTGCGGAATCAGCACATCGTAAAACGCAAAAATTTCCGTGTCGTCGACCAGCACATCCTGCCGCCGGGTTTTGTGCTCGAGTTCTTCAATGTCTTTGACAAGTTGCTGATTATGCCGGAAAAACGGTGCTTTGGTGACATATTCACCGGCAACCAGCGCGCTGCGGATAAAGATTTCGCGTGATTCGACTGGATTGATCCGGCCATAGTGTATCGGTCTTTTGGTTACTATCGGCAATCCATACAAGGTAATGCGTTCATAGGCGATCACTTCGGCGCGCTTTTTTTCCCAGTGGGGTTCGAAGTAATGGCGTTTGCACAAACTTCCCGCGATTTTCTCCAGCCATACCGGATCGATGCGCGCAACGCCGCGTCCATAGAGCTTGCTGGTTTCTACCAGTTCGGCACAGACCGCCCATTTGGCCTTGGCCTTCCCTTTTTTTAACGCCGAACCGGGAAATATCGAGAACTTGATGCCGCGCGCGCCCAGGTATTCGCCTTCTTTTTCCGTTTTTAGACCAATATTGCCGAGCAGTCCCGCGAGCAGGGCGCGGTGTATTTCATCGTAGGTCGCCGGAACTTCGTTCGGCCTGAAACCGAACTCCTTGATCAGCACATGAAGTTGATTATGGATTTCGCGCCATTCGCGCAGACGGCGGTAAGACAAAAAATGATCGCGGCACTGTGCGATCAGTTTGCGGTTGGATTTTTTGTGTTTCAGGAGTTTGTCAAAAAACTCCCACAATTTCAGATAGCCCATGAAATCGGAACGTTCATCGATAAACCGTCGGTGCGCCTGATCGGCTGCGTTTTGATGCTCGAACGGCCTGTCGCGTGGGTCTTGCAGACTCAATGCCGATGCGATGATGAGCACCTCTTGCAGGCAGTTTTCCTGTTTCGCCGCGAGCACCATGCGTGCGATTCGCGGATCGATTGGAAATTTCGCCAGTTGCCAGCCGAGCCGCGTCAGTTGTTTGTCTTCGTCAACGCCGCCGAGCTCCGCGAGCAACTGATAACCATCGGATATCATGCGTGAAGAGGGCGGTTCCAGAAACGGGAAGCTTTCAACGTCGCCAATTTTGAGGGACTTCATGCGCAAAATCACGGACGCCAGTGATGAGCGCAGGATTTCGGGTTCGGTAAATTCCGGCCTTGCCTGAAAATCGTCTTCCGAATACAGCCGGAAGCAGATGCCGCTGGCAACACGCCCGCAGCGTCCCGCGCGCTGATTGGCCGAAGCGCGTGAAATCTTTTCGGTGTGCAATTGCTCGACTTTGTTGCGGTAGCTGTAACGGTTGATGCGCGCCCAGCCGCTGTCTATGACGTAGCGAATGCCGGGCACGGTCAGCGAAGTTTCCGCGACGTTGGTTGCCAGAACAATGCGGCGCGCCTGGCCGGTCTTGAAAATGCGCTCCTGTTCGCTGAACGACAGGCGCGCAAACAGCGGCAATATTTCCACGCCGGGAACGCCGGATGTGTTGCGGTCGAAATGATGTTTGCGCAGCGTTTCGGCGGTTTCGCGGATTTCGCGTTCACCCGGCAGAAAAATCAGCATATCCCCCGATTGACCCATTTGCATGATCTCATCGACCGCATTGAGAATTTTCTGCTGCATGTCGAGATCTTCATCATCCGGTACGACCGGTTGATAACGGATTTCTACCGGATAGGTGCGGCCGGAAACTTCAATCACCGGTGCATTGCTAAAATGCCTGGAAAAACGCGCTGCATCGATGGTGGCGGAGGTGACGATTAGCTTGAAATCGGGTCTTGACGGTAACAGGCGGGTGAGATAACCGAGCAGAAAATCGATGTTCAGGCTGCGCTCGTGCGCTTCGTCTATGATAATGGTGTCGTAAGCCAGCAGTTTGGGATCATTCTGCGTTTCCGCCAGCAGGATACCGTCGGTCATAAGTTTGATGTAGCTGCCTGGGCTGATCTTATCCGAGAATCGCACTTTGTACCCCACAGCCTGGCCAAGTTCAGTGTTCAGTTCTGCGGCAATGCGTTTGGCCACCGAGCGTGCTGCAATCCGGCGCGGCTGGGTATGGCCGATCATGCCGTTTACGCCGCGCTCAAGTTCCAGGCATATTTTGGGCAGTTGTGTCGTCTTTCCCGAACCGGTTTCACCGCAAAGAATGACAACCTGATTTTGCGCAATCGCGCGTTTAATGTCTTCCCGTTTGACTACGACGGGAAGTTCATCGTTGTAAACCGGTTTGGGTAACTGTGCAAGACGGTGTGCCTGCACGTCGGCTGTTCCCTGTTTCATGAATCGGATGATAACTTACTTTTGCATGACGGCCGCAAACAAATCCGATGATATCCGTGCATCAAGCCATTGAATCAGATGCGTGTACGGCGAAGCATAAAACCAGTCCTTATCGACATTGGAGAACTGGCGGATAAACGGAAAAATGGCAAAATCCGGAACAGTCAGACGGCTTCCCATCAGATATTCCGTCCGGCTTAAACGTGCGTCGAGTTCTTTCAGGAAAAATTCCGCCTGCTCGCGATAATGCTGCTCTGAATGTTCCGGGTGCCTGACCGAGTACTTATAATAATCGAGCGCCTGCTTAAATGGTCCGTCGTTTCGTTTAATCAACGTCTGCGCCGCTTCAGAAAGTCCATTGGATTCATCCCGCCAGTGTTCGGGATCATTGATGGATAACGCCCACAACATGATATCGAGACTTTCATCAATGACCCGTCCGTCTGCCAACTGCAAAACCGGCACAGTGCCTTTTGGAGAGCATTCCAGCAACGCTGTGGGTTTGTCGCGCAGTTTGACTTCATGCATATTCACATCAATACCGCTTGTTTTAATGGCCATTCGCGCCCGGATGGCAAAGGGACAACGGCGAAATGTGTAAAGCAGTGGCTTTATGTTACTGGAATCGTCAATCATGCCGTGGCGCGGGTTTGTTCGCGATTTTTCTTGATCAGATCGTAGGCTGACTGGACTTCCTTGGCCTGTTCAGTGGCAACCGATATCATTTCTTCGGGAAGACCCTGTCCCATCAATTTATCCGGATGATACTGACTGATCAGTTTGCGGTAAGCGCGCTTGATTTCTGCGTCGGAACTGTTTCTGTTAACCCCCAGCGCTTTATACGCATCTTCAAGTGCATTAACAGACATCGGTCGTCCGTTGGAAAAATGTAACTGACTCTGAATCATTTCGAGCAGCCGATCGAATGCAGTTCTGCTATAACCCAGACGACCGGAAATTTCCTTTAATAGGCGCACTTCTGAACCGCTCAGCTGGCCGTCAGACAATCCAAAATTAATCAGATAAATCAGCAGCATCTGTTTGAGGTTTCTCGAATTACCGCATACCTGCATGAATTCAGTCAATTTGGGTTTGATATCGAACATGGACGATGCACCCCGTTTAAACAAGGCAATGGCTTTGAGCCTGTGTTCTGCCGACATGCCGAGCATGTGCATGAACTGTTCTACATGAGCAATTTCAGTTTCTGAAACGCGGCCGTCTGCCTTGGCCAGTTTGCCCATTAAGGTAAAAACGGTTTCCAGAAATACCGATTGGCGGCGTGCAGCCGTATAGGTATTGATTTCTGCGGAATCTGACGTTCTGAACCGGTCGATAATGCTGCCCAGCAAATAGCCCAGAATGCTGCCCAGAACACCCAGGATAAAAAAACCTGCCAGAACACCTAAAATCCTAAACAAAACGACCCCCGGTACACATTAAATCGGTTTTACTGTGAATCACCCGAGAGGACGAAACTGCTGTAGGGCTTGGCGCAAACTATTTTGTGCATACAGGGTAATGTTTTTGTTACGATCATCACTTATTCTGTATACGATTTTTCAACAAGATTGTCGACATACCAATTCATCGCAGATTTTAATCCTTCTCCGATGGTGTGTGAGGGTTCAAAGCCAAGTAAATTTCTTGCCTTTGTGATGTCTGCCTGTGAATGACGGACATCGCCCTTGCGAAAATCGACATACTCTGGCCGGTACGTTTCCAGATGCGGAAATCTGTCCAGCAGCAATGCGTGCATCATCTGGTAGAGTTGGTTCAGACTCGTGCGTTCGTTTAGCGCTACATTATAAACTTCATTGACAGCGGCTTCGTTCGTGGTCAGCGCGGACAGTAGATTAGCCTGTACGACATTATCGACATAACAAAAATCCCTGCTGGTTTCACCATCGCCATTAATATAAAGCGTTTTGTTTTTAATGAGCGCGGATACCCACAGGGGGATCACCGCTGCGTAGGCGCCGTTGGGATCCTGTCTGGGGCCAAAAACATTGAAATACCGCAATCCGATGGATTTTGTTTCATAACAGCGCGCAAAAACATCAGCATAAAGTTCATTCACATACTTGGTTACCGCGTAGGGTGAAAGTGGCTGCCCAATTACCGATTCTACTTTGGGTAAACCTGGGTGATCGCCATAGGTAGAACTCGATGCAGCATAAACGAATCGCTTGACCCCGGCATCCCGCGTTGCCACCAGCATGTTCAGAAAGCCCGATACATTGTTTTCATTGGTTAAAATAGGGTCATTAATCGAACGGGGTACAGATCCCAGGGCAGCCTGATGCAATACGAAATCAACGTCCTTGCAAACTGCTTTGCACGCATTGAGATCACGAATATCACCTTGAATAAACTGGAAATTATTCCAGATATCAGGGCTGACCAGGGATTGTACCTGATCCAGGTTATGCTGATGCCCTGTCGAAAAATTATCCAGCCCTACCACGTTCTGATTTAGTTTTATTAGGGCTTCCAGTAAGTTGGAGCCAATAAATCCGGCTACACCGGTTATCAGCCAGCGGTATCTGTTACTGGATAAATGGTGTTGAATTTCCTGATAGCGCTTCATTTCAAATGATCCCTTGCATAATCGGTCTAAAGCCGCCAGACATGAAACCCCGCTTCTTGAAATGCTGATTGGCTGAATTTTGATTTAACATCGATAAAACATCCATTCTCGACGATTTTAGCTTGTATGTCAGGTATTGTTTTCATTAAAAAATCTACATGTGATACGGCAATAATCATGGCCTCGGCACGGGGCAGGTTTTCCCATGTTTCAAGCGTTATACCATATTCATGTAATGCTTCATCCGTGTCGGTTACCGGATCGCACACATGAACCTCTACGCCGTAATCTTCCAATTCACGAATGACATCGATCACTTTTGAATTTCTCAAGTCGGGACAATTTTCCTTAAAAGTCAGGCCAAGAATATTCACTTTGGCGTCCCGTACATTAAATCCCGCTTTAATGATCTGTTTGATTGTCTGCTCTGCGACATATTTGGCCATATTGTCATTGATGCGTCGGCCGGCCAGAATTACCTGTGGCATATATCCGATCATCTCAGCCTTGTGCGTCAGATAGTAGGGGTCAACGCCGATACAATGACCGCCGACAAGCCCCGGGCGAAACGGGAGAAAATTCCATTTGGTTCCCGCAGCTTCCAGAATGTCCAAGGTATCGATGCCGAGTTTGTCAAAAATCATCGCCAGTTCATTCATCAGTGCAATGTTTAAATCCCGTTGTGTATTCTCGATAACCTTTGCCGCTTCAGCAACTTTTATACTGGCGGCACGATATACGCCTGCAGTCACAACGCTTTCATACAATTGTGCGACTTTTTCCAGCGCGTTTTCATTATCGCCCGATACAACCTTGATAATAGTTGTGAGTGTATGTTGTTTATCGCCCGGGTTGATACGTTCCGGAGAGTAACCGACATTAAAATCCTGTTTCCACTTGAGGCCGGAAAATTTTTCCAGAACCGGAATACAGACTTCTTCTGTCGCGCCTGGGTAGACTGTTGATTCATAGATAACAATGGCGCCGCGCTTCATGTTTTTGCCTACCGTTTCGCTTGCACCGACCAAAGGACTGAAATCCGGTTGATGCGCCTGGTCGACAGGTGTCGGTACGGCGACCACAATATAATCGGCCTGGGACAAATCAGCGGCATCTGTCGTAAAAAAAAGCTGGTTTGCTTGTTTTAAATCTTCGGTTGATACTTCGCCTGTTGGATCAATGTGTTGTCGATAAAGCTGAATTTTGCTGGTGGATAAATCATACCCAATCGTTTGTCGATTCTTTCCAAATTCAACGGCGAGTGGCAATCCAACATATCCCAGTCCTACCACAGCAACTATATCCATGATTTCTTCTCCAATTTAACGCACTTTTTTAACTTAAGATGAAGTAGGTAATATAACGGTTTTATAATAAATTGATATTGTACTTTAGCGTAATGCATAGCGCTTCATAGCGTCTTACCAGTGGAAACAAAAAATCAATCACTCAAACTAAGCCCTATTTGGTGTCCAAATGTCCAAACATGTCAATCCGTAATATGCTATAAATAACGACATCAATAAACAATGTCTTTTTCTCAGAAAGATCAAACGGTTTTGCAGCAATGACAAATCGGAGGGCCCATATGCATAACTTCTATTCTCGTGTCTTAAAAAAATACTGGTTGACCTGCTCAAAACCAGTTGCAATTTTCGTACTGCTTGCGATTGGTTTAACAGCATGCGGGGAAACCAAAGATACTGAAACCTTGATCACAGAAGCTATAGAGTACCAGAAAAAAGGGAATGATAACGCAGCGATTATTCAGTTAAAAAATGCTGTTCAGCAAGAACCTAATAATGGCAGGGCGCGTTTTTTGCTCGGGACTCTTTACAAAGACAGCAATGATTTATTGTCTGCGGAAAAAGAACTGGACAGGGCTCTGGATTTAGGGGTGGACGGGAATAAAGTATTACCTGTCCTGGGTCAGGTATTATTTGATTTAGGTAAGTTTCAGTATTTGATCGATTTGTCAGAAAAATATGCCGACAATAGTCCGGTGGAAATCCAGATCTTACGCGGCAGGGCGTTGCTTGCTGTGGGCAGGAATGAAGAATCCAAGGCTCTACTCGATAAAATACTCGAAGAAAACCCGAATTCCCCGGAAGTTTTAATCGGATTGGCGCAACATGCATGGTCTGAAAATGACTTGGATTCAGCGAATCAACTCGCGAACAAAGCAGTTGAAATGAATCCGGAGAATGTTATGGCCTTGTTGTTTAAAGCGAATCTGCTGCAGGCCCAAAACAAGCCAGAGCAGGCGCTAGATACGTTTGAGCAGGTTATCCGGTTGGCGCCTGACAATATCGGAGCGCACAATGGCAAGATCACGCTGGAAATTGCTTTGCGTAAATTTGACGATGCAAGAAACAGCATAATGCGCGCACGCGAAATCGCACCTAACAGCTTATCGCTTAGCTATTCACAGGCAGCCCTGGATTTTAATGATGGGAAACATGCTGAGGCGCTGGCTACCATCCAGACAGTACTCAGAAGCGCGCCAGACCATCTGCCCAGTATACTGCTGGCTGGCACCATTCAGCTTGCACTCGGTTCTTTGATACAGGCAGAACAAAATCTGGAGCAATATTTAGAAAAAATTCCAGGAAATATCCATGCACGCAAGTTACTGATTGGTACATTATTAGGGCGAAACAAAACGCAACAAGCCATAAGAGTCCTGGAACCCGTTTTGCCGTATGCGCAAAACGATGTTCGGTTGTTGACACTTGCAGGTGAAACGTATATGCGGTCCGGGGATTTTGCCAAGGCTTCTGAGTATTTCGAGAGAGCCAATGAGCTCTTGCCCGATAATGCGGCATTGCATACTGCTCTGGGCATGAGTATGCTGGCAAGGGGAGATCGCGAACACGGCATTGCAGAACTTGAGCTCGCTGTAGATTTGGATAAAAATTCTTCCAGGGCAAGTATTCTACTTGTACTCGCGCACTTCCGTTCAAATGAATTCAATAAGGCTTTGCCTATAATCAAAGAGTTAGAAGCAAAAGATTTGCAGAATCCACTTTTCAGGAATCTGAAAGGTCTTGCCTATATGGGTCTGAATGATTTTGCCCAGGCCCGTGTTAGTCTTAACCAGGCGCTTTCGCTGCAACCAGACTTTTTTCCTGCAATCTCGAATCTGGCTCGTCTGGATATACAAGAACAAAAACCGGATGTGGCGAGAAAACGTTTCGAAGCCATACTCAATAAGGACGACAAACATATTCAGGCCATGCATGCGCTTGCTGAACTGGCGCTCGTGCAAGGTAATGTAGACGATGCGACAAAATGGTTTGAACAGGCCAGTAATAAAAATCCGAATGCGCTTGAGCCCGCGTTAATATTGTCTGCGCATTATCTGCGCTTCAACGATAAAGAAAAAGCGCTTTTACTTGCACGCAAACTTAATGGAACACACCCGAATGAGCCGCGTGTGCTTGAGCTTCTCGGCCAAGTACAGCTTGCACATAACAATCACGCTGCAGCTTTGGATAGCTTTGAACGGTTAGCTGCCAGAATGCCTGAATCGGCGTTGGTGCAATTAAAGATCGCCGAGATTCATGCTGAAATGAAGGATTATGAGGGTGCATCCTCAGCGTTAAGAAGGGCGTTGCATATTAATCCTAATTTTGTTGAAGCCAAAGTGGCGCAGGCAAGATTAGCTATAATCGAACAGAAAGAACATGAGGCAATGTCAATTGCACATAGAATTCAGCAAGAGCACGCTGACCAGTCGGTTGGTTACGAAGTGGAAGGTGACGTGCTGATGAGGCAACAGAAACCTGAAATGGCCGTCAAGGTGTATGAGAAAGCATTTTCAATCAAGCAAACAAGTCCGCTTGCTATTAAAATGCATTCAGCCCTGAGCCAGGCTGGAAACGATGCGAAAGCAAATGCGCATATTACACAGTGGTTATCAAACAATCCTAATGACAGTGCAACGCGTTTATATCTTGCGAATAATTATCTTTCCAAAAAACACTATGAAAAAGCCACTAAAGAGTACGAAGCCATAGTGCAAGAAAACCCGAGACATATCATGTCTCTGAACAATTTGGCATGGCTTTATCAAAATAATAAAGATCCACGCGCGTTAGAATACGCAGAAAAGGCCTATAAAATAGCGCCAGAATTGCCTGCGATCATGGATACACTCGGTTGGATTCTTGTGGAAAAAGGCGAGATTGAACGTGCATTGCCATTGCTTGGAAGTGCTGCATCGAAGGAGTCTAATAATGCCACGATACAGTATCACTACGCCTATGCCTTGATAAAATCCGGCAATCCGACGCAAGCAAAACAAATTCTGAGCGTAATTACTGCACCAGATTCGGATTTCCCTGAAATCAATGCAGCCAGGGAGCTGTTGAAACAAGTGCAATAATACTAGGGGCTGTTCTCAATTAGTGAACTGTTAACTAAAACAGGAGCCGAATAAGCTGCGCTTCGCATTGGAGATGTGTCGTGTCTTTATTCGGTTCTATTGTCAGGTACGAGCGTTACCGTGGCATCCTGCAATTGCGTTGCAGTATTTAAAAAAGGGGATATTCTTTTTTGTGTGCTGCGCCTTGTTGCATAACGCCGCGGTAGCTCTTATAGTCTTCTACCCGGCAATATCAGATGGGTAGTGTTTTAAAAATCGCTTTGCAACGACTTGCGAGTGGTTTTTTCAGTATGTTCAGTTTTTTTTCGACCATTCTTCCGGCGTAAAGGTTTTCATTGATAATGCATGTATTTCCTGTTTCATCTTGTCGCCAAGCGCCTGATAAACAAGCTGGTGTTGTTGAATCATACGTTTACCCCTGAATTCGGCGCTGACTATAACTGCCTGAAAATGATGCCCATCGTCACCTTCAACCTGTACCAATTCGCATGGCAAGGACGCTTCGATATAGTTTCTGATAGTTTCTGCAGTAATCATTCTTCTTCTCTTTCATAAATTTATTTTCGTAATCAAAAAACCATTTCATATTATTTTTATTTTGCAGTCTGTCACGATAATCGTAACAGCGCAAATCTATTGTAAAGAATTATGTTGATTTGGAAATGGATAATCTGTTTTCAAGTTAATCTTCATATGGTTAAATCCATATTTCCCATGAGATAAATTCCCAATGGAAGCCAATAGAATAAGCTGTTAGAAACAAACGTTTTTTGCTAACTCTCGATTGTTTAGATGTGCACTTTATTCTTTATGACTCAATTGCAAGTCCTGATGGGCTGTGAAAATGTTGCCAAGATATTGTTTGAAAGGAAATGCATGTGAAAAATATAGTTCATACACGATTAATCAAGGTTCTTGATCAATTATTATCAGAAGCAGTGAAAATTTTCAACAGACTGCCATGCAACAATACCGTATTTCTGGTTCTAACGAATTTCAAGTACAGAAGAAACCACCGCGACTATCTTTTTTCTGGTTTGCATTATTTGCTTTGACAGTGCTTGACGATGTGCGGGGAGAATCTGTCGTTTCCGTCCCGGTGCGGTTTCATATCGTCACTGACCTGAATATGCAGAAAAACGGATTGCAAATGCGCAACTGGGTTAGCAGTTACGATATCGAGCACGTTGTCATACCCGAAGTTAACCGGATATGGCGCAAGGCAGGGATATCGTTCGAATTGGAGCGCATTCTGCATAGCCGATCACTCAATCCAACTGAAAAGGCGAGGCTTCTTGGTGATGTCGTACAATCCCGTCGTGACAGCCGTGGCAAATCAGATCCTCGTCGAATTAAAAAATTAAACAAGTTAATTAACCAGGATAATCATAACCCGGATGCAATTAATATTTATCTGGTGCCTTATCTGGGTGAAAAATCCCAAGGTAATGCAAAACCGAAACGCCGACGCATTCTAATCGGTCAGTGGACAGATAAAGCATCCAGAGCAGAAAGCCCACCCGAAAAATTTCAATTAACAGAAGCATCGCCTTTCAGAAAAGGCTCTTTAAGCCGAACGATTGCACATGAGATAGGCCATGTGCTGGGCTTAAAACATCCCGATAAGAACACACAGACTACATATGGTTTATTAATGGGTGGTAAAAAAGCAGGTTATGATTTGACCCGAGAGGAAATTCAAATTTCCCGTGAAAGAGCAATTGATTTGTTGGGATATTAGGAGCTGTTTCATTAACTGTGTAATTGTTTATCACTAGTTTTTTTATGGCTAGACTAACTGCATCAGGTCCAAGGACTTAATGTGTTATCAAATCACTCAATCACTGCTTGTTTGATTATCCGATGTAACTCTGTTTTATAATAACTGGGCATTCTTACGTTTATTGCGTTCAACGCGTTTAAGTCTTGAAACATGGTTATTAAATTTACGGGAGTTCGTACGAGCTCGGGGACAGGTCTAGAATTATTGCCTAAGCTCCTATTTCGTCTCCAGGATACTAAAAATTGTCATGAAATGCCGTTGTCATCAAGCCGCAATTCCGGCTAAAGTCAGCTGCTGAATATCAGTTCGCATACTCGCATGCTCTACCGTAATGGCAACGATATTACCCTGTGAATCAACATTAAGTGGGGTGTTCTCATCCTGTTCCTTGGTCTCTTCGATATCAGCCGTTTTGAATTCAATGTAGAGCGTGTCGGTATCTTCAAAATAACAAATCTTCATGGTTAAAATCGCCGGCCAAAAAAGTTCTGAATAACTGAGCTCAGTAAACTAATCAACAGCAACCCGCTGCACCCTTACCGACCAAATTCCTCGATCCACTGCCTGCCGCCCTTCAAATACGATATAGCTCTGTCGTCCGTAATGTGGCAGGGGGCGTATGAGCGCTTCGAGTGCAGCATTATCCTGCGCGGAAACGATTGCCAGAGATGCGCCTTCCGGGCCGGTTAACGTCCAGGCTTGCGCGGTTCCTTTTTCGCTGACTTCGCTTGGTTTTGCCGACAGGTCTTTGGCTTCCAGCCAGGCGTTGACTTCTTGGTGCAGGCCGATCACCAAAGTCGGGACGGTTGGAATGGGTTGATCGGCTGGCAGTATTTGCGGTTCTCTGCGTTGCAGTTTTTTGGCCAGCGTTGCGGCAATGTTTTTTGTTTCTTCGTTATCCGATAATAAAACAGTTGCCGTGGTGGGGTTGACCATGATTTCGCGCAGGATCGGCGGGGCTTCGCCCGGGGCGAGTTGACGGAACAGGCGGATATCCGGATCGAGGATGACGGACTGTGCTTTATCCTCAAGATCGAGCGTGAAGGTTTGTTCAGTGTGTTGCAGGTCGAGCAGATGTGTTTCCTCGCCCGACTCGGTTTGCACGGCGACCGGCACGCGTAACTGGTACGGCGGTTCGGATTGCGTCAACGTGATGTGCAAACGGTAACCGGCTTCAGAAGGCTCCTGTCTGGCTTCACGGACGGACAAGTCCGGCGCACCCGCGCGGTGCAGCCATTGGTCGAAAAACGGCTGCAGGTCGCGCGCAGAAATGATTTCAAACGCCCTTTGCAGATGCGGCCATGCCGTCACTTTAAAGCGCTGCATGCCCCAGATGCCTTGTATCGAGCGGTTAAACATATCTTCGCCAATCAGATCGCGCAGCATGAAAAAAAGCATGGCGGATTTATGGTAACCGACAATTTTCGAGGCTCCGTGCGTGCGTGAGGTAAATGCGATAAGCGGTTCATCCTGACCGGTTTCCAGCGCGGCAAAGTCGCGCAGCCAGCCAAGACGCATTTCGCGGGCTTCATCTTCGCCTTCCTGCTCCTTGTAAGCGTAATCGGCCATGAATGTCGTCAGCCCTTCCGACCAGTTGCCGCTTTTGTAGTCCGGGTACACCGCATTGCCCCACCAGTTGTGCAGCACTTCATGGCCGAGCGACGTGTCTTTGATAAACGGCAGTTGCAGCACATTGATGCCGAGATAGGTCAGCGTCGGCATGCCGAAACCGGTTGGCGTCGGGCTGGAAACAATGCTGAATTCGGTAAACGGATAAGCACCGATCCACGATTCGTACAGCTTGAAATAGCGCTTGACGGACTCCAGATAATCATTGGCCAGCGCGCCGATCTGTGGATGGAAGTAGGTGCGCAGTTGTATCGACTCACCCCTGACGCCCGTGTAATGATCCGTGGCGATTTTGTAAGGGCCGGCCATTAAATCAATGCCCGCGGCGGGATGGGTAAATTCAAAACGCGCCCGATATCCGGATTCGGTGTCGTGTTCTTCGACCAGACGCCCCGCCACCAGACCGCGCTGGCCTGGCGGCAATTCAACCTGCAACGTGTAATGGATCTGGCCATTTGTCACGCGCGGATACCAGTTCGACGCATCGGGCAAAAATGTCCCCGCTTCCCCGCTGACAGCAACCGGCCTGCCGAGCGTCTGTTCATGATCGAGCGTGTCGTCGAGCGGATGCAACTGGCCGCGCCAGTGAATTTCGAGTTGATACGGTCGCAGTATTGCGTAAGGAATTTGCCAGACATGCGTCCGGCTTGCTGCATCTGTTTCCGGTGCAAACGGCATTTCGTTGATTAACGCCTGGGTAACTTCAAAGCGCGCGTCAAGGATCAAAATATGATCGCGCGTCTTATTGAATGTGATAATGCCTTTCCCTTCCAGCATGCGGGTTTCTGGATCGATACTTACTTCAATATCATAATCGATTGAACTGGCATGATCCCTGGCACTACCGGGTATCGGCTGGGCCTGGGCCGAAACCGGAGTTGAATTGAGCATGCAGAGAAACAAAAAGCAAAAGAAAAACCGGTTGTGTTTAATCATCTGTTGCATGGGTTGTATCAGTGGTTTGAGTATAATCCGGAGAAAACAAAAACCGCCATGATTGAGTCACGGCAGTTGCCTGTTCAGGGTTTTATCGCCGGAAACCTGGCAATGATCTCCATTTCCCGGTCATTGCGCTTCACGCTCAGCGGCAGCCAAGTGCCCGGCGCATGGCGTTTGACGATATTGATAACGTCATCGGTCGTCTGCAGCGTTACGCCCGCCATTTCCAGTATCACATCGGCATCCTGCAGGCCCGAAGCCTCGGCGATGCTGCCCTTTTCCACCTGCAGCACCAGCGCGCCGCCACGCGCCATTTCGAAACGGATGCCGAGACGTTGATATTTCGGCTCGGTGAACGGATCGGAAATATGCGGCAAAACGCCAAACACGGCATCGGCGACACCAGTCACGAGCTGTTTGCAGGATTTATTGGTATCCCACGGCAACAATGTGGCGATATCCTTGATACCGAGATCGTGGAGCTGGTGCGGAACGCCATAACCATGCACCACATGGCCTGAACCCATTACACCGACAACCAGCGGTTTTTTCCCGTTTTCCGCAGTGACCAATACCTGATGCAGGACCTGCGCCATTGCGCGGTCCCAAAGCTGCTGGCCAGCATAAAAGCGCCTGAAATCGGGGTCGTCAAAGCCGATTTCACCGGCTTTTTTATCCTTGCGGTCATGCTGCTTGTAGATTGGCATGAGGAAATCAAGATATGCCTGACTGGGTTCCGCAGGACGCGTCAGGCCTTCCCGTTGTTCAACAGGTACACCATGAAATCCTTTCTCGGAAACAAGATGACGCAATCGCGGCTCGATATTCAAGGCCACCATCGGAATACGATTCATGCGTGCAAAGTGAAACAGCGGCAGATAGAGTTCAGGGTCGGTATTCCAGACCCTGTCCCATTCGGATGCCGCCAGAAATGCTTTTTCATCCAGCTCGCCCGCGACCCATTGATCCAGCACCGGCTGCACGCGGCGCGGAAACATTTCGAACCCGATGACCATATCCGGACGTACGGCATGCATTGCCGCAAGCACCTGCAACTGCCAGCGGTGATGATCCGCATTGACATGGGTTTCACCGAGCAGCACCACTGAATGCCCGACCGCGCGGTCAATCACATCTGCGTAAGCAGCCTGACCGGCACCCGGTATAATCCAGCTGCCCAGCGGCACGCAATTTGTCTGCGCGGGTTTATGACCTGGCTTGACGGTGGATTCAATCGCCGGACTCGCCTGAACAACAGCCAAATTCGAGGCAAAACAGATTGCCGCCAAACTCCGTGTAGCTTGTGTGGTCAGGCTGTTTACAAATCGTTTTATTTTCATAGTTAATATTTTTATCATTATCCTATCCATTTGCGGGCATTTCTGAAAAGACGTATCCAGGGCGCGTCTTCACGTGTCTTTGTCCGAACGCGCCGGCCCGAATCGCTTGATTCGGGGGGGTACCACGAATGCTGCGCAATGCGGAAAACGCGTTCCGGATGCGGCATCAATATATTGAACCGTCCATCCGGCGTTGTCATGCCGGTAATCCCGTGCGGCGAACCGTTCGGATTACCCGGATAGGTTTCAGTAACCTGTCCCCGGTTGTCGACATAACGCAAAGTAACCAGCGCACTGCTCTCCGCCAGCTTCTGGCTGCCGAAATCCGTGCGCCCTTCGCCATGCGCCACAGTAATCGGCATACGGCTGCCGGTCATGCCTTCAAACAGTATCGATGGACTTCCCTGTACTTCTACCATGACAAAGCGCGCTTCAAATTGTTCCGAAAGATTACGCACAAAGCGCGGCCAGTGTTCAGCACCAGGAATGATTTCGCGCAGATTGCTCATCATCTGGCAACCGTTACAGACGCCCAGTGCAAACGTGTCTGTACGCTGAAAGAACGCCTCAAACGCATCGCGTGCGCGCGAATTGAACAAAATCGACTTCGCCCATCCTTCACCGGCGCCAAGCACATCGCCGTAAGAAAAACCACCGCACGCAGCGATGCCTTTAAAGTCGTTGAGCGTTACCTTTCCGCTAATGATATCGCTCATATGCACATCGATCGCCGAAAACCCCGCGCGGTCGAATGCAGCCGCCATTTCCACATGACCATTGACACCCTGTTCGCGCAGAATCGCGATGCCCGGACGGGAACGAGCACGCAGAAATGGCGTGGCAGGATTATCTTCTGTATCGAAACCAAGCGTAACATGCAACCCCGGATCATTGTCATCCAGAATGCGCTCATATTCCTGCCGGGCGCAGGCCGGATTGTCTCGCAGCGCTTGCAACTGATAGGACGTTTCCGACCAGGCGCGTTGCAGGTCAACGCGTGTTTCAGCCAGAACAGGCTTGTTGTTGCGCATCAGGCGCAGTTCGTCCGCCGCATTGAGCTGTCCGATGATAAAACTCGTGTCGCGCAAACCGGCTTCAGCCAGTGTGTTCATAACGAACGTACGCTTCCGGACCTCGATCTGTAGGACTGCGCCCAATTCTTCATTAAACAATACCGCGAATAACCGTTCCATTGAACGGCCGCTTAACTGCGCAGCGTGCAGTTCTGCCCCGTCGATATCGCTGGACATTGCATCGAAGCAGAGCTGATCCAGATTGACGGTAACTCCCACATGACCGGCAAACATCATTTCGCATACGGCTGCGAACAATCCGCCATCCGAACGGTCATGATAAGCCAGTATTGCATCCGCTTTGTTGAGCTGCTGGATAACGGTAAAAAATGCCTTGAGTTTTTCAGCGCCCGATTGCCCGTCGATATCCGGTGCTTCATTGCCGATCTGTTTATAGACCTGTGCCAGCGCCGATCCACCCATGCGGTTTTTTCCACGTCCCAGGTCGATCAGGACAAGTTCAGTCTCGCCGCAATCGGTGCGCAACTGCGGCGTTAACGTGCGCTGGACATCGCTGACTCTGGAAAAAGCCGATATGATTAACGACACTGGCGCCGTGACTGCCTTGCCGATTCTTTCGCCGGTTTGTTCGTCATTTTCCTGCCAGGTTGTTTTCATCGACATGGAATCTTTGCCCACCGGAATGCTGATACCCAATTGCGGACACAGTTCCATGCCAACGGCATGCACCGCGTCAAACAAACCGGCATCTTCTCCAGGATGTCCGGCTGCGGCCATCCAGTTGGCGGACAACTTGACATCACCGAGTTGCTGAATAGCGGCCGCGGCAATATTGGTAATTGCTTCGCCAACCGCCATGCGCGCCGCTGCGGCGGAATCGATCAGCGCCAGCGGTGTGCGCTCGCCGATGGAGAAAGCTTCGCCGAAATAGGTCTGGTACCCCATCATGGTAACCGCCACATCGGCAACCGGTATTTGCCACGGACCAACCATCTGGTCGCGCGCTGTCATGCCGCCCACGCTGCGATCGCCAATACTGATCAGAAAGGTTTTATCTGCTACCGCTGGTAATCGCAATAGCCTGTAGACTGCATCTTTTAAATCAATTGTATGGATATCCAGAGCCGGCAATAATTGACTGCGATGCTCAACTTGCCGCGTCATTTTGGGCGGCTTGCCGAGCAATACCGACAGCGCCATATCGACCGGGGGCGCTGCGGATGCGTAGTCTTCATCGGCAACAACAAGTCGGTCTTCCGCTGTTGCTTCCCCGACAACGGCAAAGGGACAGCGTTCGCGCGCGCAGATTTCCCGGAATAATGCAAGCGACTCGGGACGGATGGCCAGCACATAGCGTTCCTGCGCCTCATTGCTCCAGATCTGCATCGGCGACATGCCCGGCTCTTCAGAAGGTACAGCACGCAGATTGACTCGCCCGCCGCGGCCCGAATCATGAACCAGTTCGGGAAAGGCATTCGACAAGCCGCCCGCGCCAACATCGTGAATAAACAAAATGGGGTTTTCCGCTCCGCTGCGTTCCATTTGCCAGCACCGGTCGATGACTTCCTGCGCACGGCGTTGCATTTCCGGATTGCCGCGCTGAACCGAATCAAAATCGAGTGCTTCCACATTCACTCCGGTATCCATACTTGAAGCCGCACCGCCACCAAGTCCAATCAACATACCGGGCCCACCCAGTTGAATCAACAGTGAACCGGCCGGAAATTTCTCTTTACGGATATGGTTTGCAGCGATTTGTCCGATCCCACCGGCGAGCATGATCGGTTTGTGGTAACCGCGCATTTCTCCGGCGACATTTTCCTCATAGGTTCGGAAATAACCCGCCAGATTCGGACGGCCAAATTCATTATTAAACGCAGCCCCTCCGATAGGACCTTCGAGCATAATCTGCAGGGCGGATGCAATACGAGCGGGCTTGCCATAGGTGGCTTGTTGATCGGCATCGCTGTATTCCCAGGGTTGCCTGAAATCCGGAATATTCAGATTGGATACCGAAAATCCGGTCAGTCCGGCCTTCGGCTTGGCGCCGCGGCCGGTAGCACCTTCATCGCGTATTTCGCCGCCGACACCGGTAGCAGCGCCCGGAAACGGTGAAATCGCGGTCGGATGATTATGTGTTTCCACCTTCATGAGCCAATGCGTCTGCTCCTGTTGATACGAATAAACATTATTTCTTCCAGGATAAAAACGCGCAATTTTGGCACCTTCAACAATACTCGCATTATCCGCATAGGCGACGAGCGTGCCTTGCGGATTGTGTCTGTGCGTATTGCGAATCATGGCAAAAAGCGACTGGTTTTGCGCCTGACCGTCGATAATCCAGCTGGCATTGAAAATTTTGTGGCGGCAGTGTTCGGAATTTGCCTGTGCAAACATCATGAGTTCCACATCCGTCGGATTGCGTCCGGCCTGTTTGAAATGATAGGCAAGATAATCGATTTCATCTGCCGATAATGCCAGCCCCATTTCGGTATTGGCTTTTTCCAGCGCCTGCGGACCATCCGATTGAAGATCGATAATTCTCAATGGCTGCGGCGCAAAATGATGGAACAGCCGCTCCGCCGCGTCAAATGACTGCACAACCGTCTCAGTCATGCGATCATGCAATACTGACTGTAACGCTTGCTGCTGCTCGGCAGAAAGCGGCAGATCCGTTTTAAACGTGTAGGCAATCCCGCGTTCAATACGCTCAATGACATTCAGTCCACAGTGGCGGGCAATATCCGTCGCCTTGCTGGACCAGGGTGAAATTGTTCCGGGACGTGGAATAACGAGAAAAAACATCGCGCCCGTATCCACTGAATTTTGCGGCGGACAACTATTCAACAGTTTTTCGAGTACTGTCGTTTCTTGATCGGTCAATGGCTGGCTGACTGCACAGAAATACCAATATTCTGTGTAAATATGAGACACTTGTATCTTTATTGCGCTAAGCGCGTTCGCCAGCTTGTCCAGCCTGAAAGAGGAAAACGCGTTGCCGCCGCAGAATCTAAGCATCGGTAAAAATATCATGATCAAAAATGCCATTTTACACGAGAAACAAGTTATTCCGTTCACACCGCACAGTCCAGATGATGAATACACGCGATCCGGTTTTTCTAACCGAAGAAATACGAAAAATTGAACAGACGGCATTTGCCCAGCCTAATCCGCCTGATTTAATGGAGAAAGCAGGCCGCGCAGCAGCTGAAGTTGCCAGAGAAAGATTCGCCAGCACCATGGAAAGTGCCATGCGCGTTCTGGTTTTGGCCGGTCCCGGCAACAATGGCGGCGATGCTTTTGTCGCGGCACGCTATCTGAAGCAATGGCACCATGCTGTCACAGTCGTTTTTTGTGCAGATTCAGATCGCCTGCCAACGGATGCCAAAAAGGCCAGACTCGCCTGGCTGGATAATCTGGGAGAAATCCAGCCGGACATGCCGGATAACGAAAACTGGGATCTGGTTATCGACGGCATATTCGGTATCGGATTGAAACGGGACCGGCCGCTTGCTGGTCAGTATCTGGATTGGATTAACACCGTCAACACACTGCAGTGTCCCGTGCTGTCGCTTGATATCCCTTCCGGACTCAGCAGCGATAATGGCGATATTTATGGCGCGGCTATCAACGCTACGGTTACCGTTACTTTTATTGGATTTAAACCCGGCATTCTGACCCAGTACGGGCCACAGTGTTGCGGTGAAATCATTGTTTGCGGTCTCGATCTTGACGCGGCATCCATACAACCACCCCGGGCGTGGGTTATCAACCGGAAACTGGTTGATTCTGTACTGTTGCCGCCGCGCCCGGCCAACAGCCACAAAGGCAGCTTTGGCAACGTCGCCATTCTGGGCGGCAATTCCGGCATGATTGGCGCGGCCTTGCTGGCTGGACGGGCAGCGTTATATCTTGGCGCCGGACGGGTTTATCTGGGCATGCTGGTTGTATCTGCACCCGAAATCGATCTGCTGCATCCGGAATTAATGCTGCGCTCGCCATCGGAATTATTCGAATTAAGCACAGTTCATTGCCTGATTGCCGGTCCGGGAATGGCCATGAACGAATCAACCTATGGCTGGGTGGAACGTGCGCTTGACAGCGATTTCTCCCTGGTTCTGGATGCCGACGCGCTTAACCATATTGCCTTTCACAGCGAATTGGCCAGAAAACTCAAACAACGCGATGTCCCCACCGTGCTGACTCCGCACCCCGCTGAAGCAGCGCGCTTATTGGACACGAATGTGTCGACTGTACAAAGTAATCGCATCGATGCCGCATCAAAACTATCGGAAAAATTCAATTGCCTGATCGTACTTAAAGGCGCAGGCAGTATCTGTGCGACGCCGGACGGCACATGTTTTTTTAACACCAGCGGTAATCCGGGTCTGAGCAGCGCCGGGACAGGTGATGTTCTTGCTGGCATGATCGGCGCATTGATTGCGCAGGGACAAAAGCCGCAAGATGCACTGCTGCTGGCAGTCTATCTC
The DNA here is from genome assembly GCA_031316255.1 of Nitrosomonas sp. Classification (NCBI taxonomy): domain Bacteria; kingdom Pseudomonadati; phylum Pseudomonadota; class Betaproteobacteria; order Nitrosomonadales; family Nitrosomonadaceae; genus Nitrosomonas; species Nitrosomonas sp. The sequence goes on from JALDQW010000001.1 coordinate 1,774,515, forward strand.
CACGGCGCAGCGGCGGATGAATTGCTTAAACAACATCACGGGCCTGTCGGAATGACGGCATCAGAAATCATTTCTGCTGCACGATTGCTGCTGAATACATGGATTTACGAATGAGAAAGGATACTTCTTTGAAAACGCTATCACCATTTATTCATGGAAAAAACATCCAAGCTCGCCACAAAGCCCGCATCCAGCATGGCTAATGCCGTTTGACTGGCAGGCCGGCATTTCTTGCTCACGCGGACAAACAATACACTGCCCTACGGTGTAGAGAACAAATAAACTGTCCGGGTATGTAGCAAATGATTTGTCCGGATTATCTTAGTCCCAGGAGGGACAAGGATGAAACGGACAGAATGGCTACAGGAGACACGGAAGATGAGATTTGAGGAAGCCTATGGGAATTATAAAAGTGGGAGTATCACGCAAGACGAAGCAGCAAAGCTGCTTGGTGTATGTGATCGCACATTTCGGCGCTACATGAACAAATACGACGAAGGTGGTCTGGATGCGTTATTGGACAAGCGGCTGACCCAGGCATCGCACCGCTGTGCGCCAGTGGATGAAGTGATGCGTTTAACGGAACAGTATCGCAACCGTTATTCTGGCTGGAATGCCAGGCATTTTCATGCATGGTATTGCAAGGACGGTGGCACACGCAGTTATACGTGGGTTAAGAGCCGGTTACAAGAAGCTGGGTTGATCAAACGTACATCAAAGCGTGGCGCGCATCGAAAACGTCGTGAACGCTCACCACTGACCGGAATGATGATTCATCAGGATGGCAGCACCCATGAATGGGTAGCCAATCAGAAATGGGATTTAATCGTCACTATGGACGATGCAACCAGTGAACATTACTCGATGTTTTTTGTTCAGGAAGAAGGCACTGCCAGCAGCTTCAGAGGCGTTCAGGCGGTGATAGAGAAGCAAGGATTGTTCTGTTCCTTTTATTCAGACCGAGGCAGTCACTACTGGCATACACCAGAGGCTGGTGGCAAAGTAGACAAACATAATCTTACGCAGTTTGGACAAGCCATGAAGCGGCTCGGAATTGAAATGATCGCGGCCTACTCGCCACAGGCGCGTGGACGCAGTGAGCGCATGTTCCGCACCCATCAAGAACGTTTACCCAAGGAACTGGCGCTGGCAGGCATCGCCGACATGGAAACGGCAAACCGTTATCTGCAGGAAGTCTATATGCCTGCTTTTAACGATGAATTCAAGCAGCCTGCTGCGGTAGATGGATCAGCATTTGTACCCTGGATCGGTGGAGAAATTGAGGATTTCCTGTGCGAGCGTCATGAGCGTGTCGTGGGTCATGACAATTGCGTCAGCTTCAACAACTTGAAGCTGCAAATTCCTGCCAATCAACATCGGTGTCATTACGTGAAGGCCAAGGTGACAGTACTGCGCTATCCCGACGGCAAGTTAGCGATCTTGCATGGGCCGCGGAAAATTGCCCAGTACGATAAAGCAGGCCAGGAAATAAAACATGATGAAAAGCTGTTGCGTAAATCCGCCGCCACAGCTTCGCAATGAACATCGAGAGGAGTTCACTGCGTTTAATTGCAAAGCGGACAGTTTATTTGCTATAAAACCGGACAATTCTATTTGTTGACAACAAATCTCCTTAAATAGAGAACTTAAAAATTTTTTTTACGCTATTTCATACACAAGCAACCCGATGACCGCAACAGAAACAAAACAGCATAACTACGCATTGTGGCTGATCATTACGATCACAGTATGGACAACCATTATTTTCATGTCCATGTTATGGAATTATCAAAGTGCACAAAGGCAATCAGTCGAGTTGGCATCCAATGTGGCTCAGGCATACATTTACAGAGACATTGCACTGCGGCGCTGGGGTACTTCTCATGGCGGAGTTTATGTACCGAGAAGTAAACATGTTAAACCAAACCCACTGCTTTCTCACATTTCCGACCGGGATATCATTACCCCATCAGGAAGAAAACTCACATTGATCAATCCTGTGCATATACTTACTCAGGTGATGAATGAATATAACGAATTACCTGTGCCCAAAAGTAAAGTAACCGCTTTTCCTGAGATTCTGCTTAATCCAGAGCAGAATATGCCCGATCAATGGGAATTGAGCGCACTGAACGCATTTAAGAACGGTGCGCTGAGCAAAAAAGAAGTCGTAAACATAGGCGACACCCCGCATCTTCGCTTGATGATTCCACTGTTCATAACAGCTGAATGCCTGCATTGTCACGCCAGTCAAAACTATAAGGAAGGCGATCTTAGCGGTGCGCTGGGAGTTGCGGTTCCCATGACACCCTACTTAAATGCCAAGAAAGAATCTTTAAGCTATATCTATATGAGCTACGGATTTCTTTGGATTATCGGTATTTTTTCGTTAACTTACTTTTTTAGCAAAACCAGGCTTCACACTCAGCAACTCAAGCTTACACAGAACAAATTGCTCCAATTAAACCAGGAATTGGAAAATTTATCGTTTAAAGACGCACTGACTGATATTGCTAACAGACGTTCTTTCGACGACGCCCTAAGTCGGGAATGGAAACAGGCAAGACGAAACCAGAAACCGCTTTCGTTAATTATGATCGATGTCGATTTTTTTAAAATTTATAACGATTTTTACGGTCACCAACAAGGTGACAACTGTCTGAAAACAGTCGCCAAAACGTTGGCGCTCGTAGCCAAACGCCCCAAAGACATGGTTGCCCGATGTGGTGGAGAAGAATTTGTGCTGTTATTACCAGAAACAGAATTAAAGGACGCGATTCAATTGGCTGAAGAATGCCGCGAAAGAATCCAGGCACTCAAATTGAAATTTGAATTATCCGAAATTTCGGATGTGGTCACAATTAGCCTGGGCGTATGCGCAATAACTCCCCAAAAAGATGACGTGTCCGGATTTCTGCTCAAGGCAGCGGACGAAGCGCTCTATAGTGCGAAGAAAATGGGACGCAACCGGGTAGAAAGCAGCTAAACCGCTAAATCGCTAAATCGCTTGCAATTGAAATGGCGGATTTTGTTTCAATCACGGATGGATGTATTGAATTGTTTTAGGCACCAATCTGGTATGGATTAATTGACGGTGTATATTTCGCCTGTTTACTGAAATAAAAAAACCGCCTCGACGGGCGGTTTTGTTTACCTCAATTAAAGAGGCCAGTTTTGGCTATTAAAGGCTACAATTAGTGACCTGGTTTGCTGGTTCCGCCATAAGGACGTGGATCTACGCCTTCTGCCAGACAGTTACCATTACCATCAATTCCGAATTCGCATTCTTGATCAACCAGATTTGGATCGCCCATATCTGCAGCGTCAAACAAGCTGCCGCAACCTGATAAAATAAGTGCAAGTAGTGCTGCGTATATAACTGAAAATTTCATTGCATCTCCTAGTAATTATCGAATATTTATAAGTTATGTAAATAATTTATACAATCTATTGTTATTATTAATATCTATATCTTGATTTATAAAAAAACAGCCAGCTCAGAAGTATATACTGAAATAAACTAAACATACAAGAACGATGATTATTATCCCTTCCGAGCGGACAATTAATTATTGCGATCATGGACGTAACAGTCTGATTTCATGGTTTTGTGTGCAGTTTGTTTTGCATTAGACCGATGCCCACAAAAGCCATGACTATCGAAACGAACGGATTCAATATATTCAGCAACGCGTACGGTGCGTATTCCAATGTTGCTATTCCCAGAGTTGCGGCATAAAAAGTGCCTGTGGTTGTCCAGGGTATCAGTGCTGTGGTCAGTGTCGCGCCTTCTTCCACGGAACGCGACAGCACGGCCTTATCCAAACCTTTTTCATCATAAAAGCCCTTAAATAACTGGCAATTCAGAATGATGGAGATATATGCCTCACCCATGGCGATATTACTGGCAAAACCTGCAGCAATGGTTGCCGCGATCAGTGTACTGACGCGTTTGATATGCACGATAATATTGACCAGCAAAACGCGCAGAAATCCGGCATGATGCAAAATACCGCCCAATGCCAGCGCCATGATCGACAGCAATAATGTCCATGCCATACTGTACATACCGCCGCGTCCAAGTAGTGCATCAATATTTTCAATACCGGTTGTGCCATCGGTATTCAGCCAGAGCGTGTTCAACACATCAACGCCATTTTTTTCCTGGTAAACAATAGCGATCAGCATTGCGAGCAAAATACTCATGGACATGCTGACTTCCGGAGAATAGCGTTTAACGCTCAGACCAAACATCACAATTAATGGTAATAAAGTAATCCATGGATTCAGTAGATAGCCGCCGGCCAATGCAACCCTGATTTCTTCGATATGCGCTCTGGGCAGCATATTTTCGGTGTATTGCATGCCCAGCAAAACAAACAGACCCAGTACAATCAGGAATGTGGGGGTTGTGGTATAGAGCATGGACTGGATATGACGGTAAAGATTGGTATCCGCGCTCATGGCCGCAAGATTCGTGGTATCTGATATTGGCGACAATTTGTCGCCAAACGTGGCTCCGGAAATCACCATGCCGGCCACAATTGGCAACGGAATGCCCATTGTTTCGCCAATCCCCATCAACACGACACCGACAGTACCGACGGTTCCCCATGACGTGCCGGTTGCAACTGACATAAAACTGCATAAAATCAGTCCAACAGGCAGGAAAATCACGGGATTGAGCAAATCTATACCGTAGTAGAGTAGGCTTGCGACCGTACCACTTTGCATATAACTGGCGATAACCATGCCAATCAGCAAAAAAATATATATCGCGGGCAGGGCCTTATAAATACCTTGACTCATCATCTGCCGGATGGCAATGAACGAATGTCCCAGCCAGGATGCCTGAATGGCGCCCCAGATCAGCGTGAGAAAAATGATCGCGTGCAAACTTGCTTGAAGTACGAACAGGCCCAGTGAAATCATTGCAAACACACCCAGAAAACAGATCATGGCGTGGATGAATGACGGTAAACGCTTATCCGCTAATAGTGCTTCAAGCTGTTTTTCGCTATTTGATATTTTTTGTGGCGTTTGCGTCATTTATTTTTCTGCTCGTCAAACAAGGCGGCATATTCGCCGTAACCCGCCGCTTGCAAGTCATCTTTCGGGATGAATTTCAGAGATGCAGAATTGATGCAGTAGCGCAGTCCCGTAGGTGGTGGCCCATCATCAAACACATGCCCCAGATGACTGTTCGCATAACGGCTACGCACTTCCGTGCGTTGCATCAATAAGGTATGATCAGGTTTTTGCTGGATAAAATGCGAATTGATTGGACGGTAAAAACTTGGCCAACCGGTACCCGAGTCAAATTTATGAATGGATGCGAACAGCGGTTCACCTGAGACGATGTCAACATAAATCCCCGTGTCCTTGTTGTTCCAGAACGCATTCTGGAACGGCGGTTCGGTGCCGGCATTCTGGGTAACCTGAAATTGCAAAGCGGTCAGTTTTTCTTTCTGTTTTAATAAATTTTTCTCGGAAAGCGCATATTGGCGGTTTAAGTCGTTCATGTCGGATTTCTTTTATCGATATAGATTATTTATTGTAAGTGCAATCAATTTAATGGCAATATTATGTAATTCGCGTTTCCATTATTATAGTATTCCGGTGTGAGTTGTTGGCTGCGTAACCGTATTTCTATCGTTTTAAATTCATATGAATGTAAAAAGTATTCAATTTCTCTTGGCGACGATCTTCAGTCTGGTATTTTTGCTAAAAACAAATATGCTTTTGGCATCTCCAGTATGCGGAGACTTGTGGCACACGAATGGGCCCCATGATTACAGGGATTCCAACATCAGTGGAACTTTAAAAATGGTGGAGTCGCATCATTTTACTAAAGAAGTCGAACAATTAATTTCTGGTTCAACAGGGCTCGTTGGTCAAGATATTGATTTTGTTTTAAAGGTTTTCCCAAACCACCATCGCGCGCTTGATGCCATGAGCAGATTATCATTAAGAGATAAAAAGCCGCAGCCCCCCGGCGCGAGTTATTCAGCATTATGTTATTTTGACAGGGCTGTTCGCTTTAGGCCGGATGATGCTATGGTGCGCAGCATATTCAGCAGTCACTTATTAAAAATCAACAAGCTGGATTTGGCATTGGAACAACTGCAGTTTGCTGCAGAAATTGAACCAGGCAATCCAACGACAAGCTATAACTTGGGCTTACTTTATTTCAAGAAGAAAGACTACGATAAAGCACTGCTTTATGCAAAAAAAGCCTATGAACGGGGCTTTCCATTGCAAGGACTCAGGAATCAATTAAAAAGAATTAACAAATGGCATTAGCATTTGCCGTTTGTAAATTGGCGTTGCGCCACAGTTTAGGAGATTAGCGCGTCCATTTCGATAGAAAGCGACGTTGTTCCGAGTGATTTGATCGTTTTATTTTTTAGATTTTTTACTTGAATCCACAACATACTGATTTACATGATTCCGAAAAAATAGCTTATCTGTAAATTAACATGATTTACACCCAGAAAAGCCCCGCTCTTTTAATCATTGGTCTTTCAATGCTCGCAATCTGGTATTCTGCGGACACCGGTTTATTGAACCCGCTACTGGAATATCTTGCCTCCGGCAAGGCGTATCAATACCTTGATGAACTCAACACGTTGCCTTTATACTTCGGAACAGTTGCTGTCCTTACAGGATGTTGGCATTGGCTCGGTTCGCATAAAGAAGGTCATTTGGACTATTACTCGTCCACAATTGCCGGAGGAATGCTGATTCTTTTCATTACCATGCTGATACGCTGGTTTATTGCGCCACAGATCGCGGTAATTAGTGTTAACTACGGCGAAATTGGCGGCACCGGAAAATATATACACGAATTGTTCGGACTCAACTATGTCGTTCTAGGCATTGTTACCGGCATCATCATTGTCAATGTTTTCAAAATTCCGGAATGGGCAAAGAACGGCATACGTTTATCCCGTCTTGGACTCAAAACAGGCGTCATTCTTCTCGGTGCACTCTACAGCGCGGCTGAGTTGAAAAACCTTGGCGGTCTTTCCATTGTCATGATCGGTTTTTTTGTACTGGGATCAGTTGGCATTGTTTTATGGATAGGATCACGGCGCAATATTTCCAATTCAATGGGCGGGGTTTTATCGGCAGGCATGGGCGTATGCGGGGTATCTGCAACAGTCGCTGTAGCCCCTGTCGTACAAGCCAAACCGGTAGAAATCGCGTATACGATAGGCACCATTTTACTATGGGGCGTTGGATGCATGTTCGTATTCCCGATTATTGGCCATTTGCTGGATATGAGTTATGTGCAATTCGGCGCATGGGCGGGTACCGGTATCCTGAATTCAGCACAGGTTGCAGGCGCAGCATTGGCATTTCAGCCCGACGGTATTGAAACTTTAATGGTTGCCGAAATCTTCAATATCACCCGGGTACTGATTCTTCCGGTTGTCGTATTGTGGCTGGCTATCTGGTATGTCAAAAAAGAAGGCACTGCTTCAACAGCACAGGTAAATGTCGGGCACGTCGTCATCACTAAATTTCCCGTTTTTGTGCTGGGCTTCATCCTGATGTTTGCACTGTCAACGACAGGAATCTTTGCTCCGGCAAGTCATTATCAGGGCAAGTATTTTGGCAATACGCCAGAGCAGGGATTTGAGATGGAAAATCTCCTGAAACCCGGACAAGTCCGGCTGCTCAGTGTACAGATCAGTAATATCGAACAAACCGATGAGCGCAAGGCGCTGGAACGATTAATCGAAAATGGAAAAATCATGTCCATAGACGATGATAATGCCGTTCGGCGCATCATTAACGCGAGAATCCTGTCTGATGAAGCCAATGAAATCCTGACTGCCGCACATAAAGCTGTACGGCACACCGCAAAAAAAATAGAAGCTTTCCGGCAATGGATTACCTGGTTATTTGCATTTGGCCTGGTCGGTCTTGGTATGCAGATTACGGTAAGTGCAATGAAACAGGCCGGTGGCGAACCCGCCATTATAGGCGGCATAGTGGGGTTTATCAAAGCCGCGTTATCACTGATCGTGGTCATGCTGCTCATTAGTGAAACTGTATAACAATATACATTTAAGGCGTACCATGCAAAACAAGGAAATTAAAACCTTTGAACGTGGGTCGGCATTATCCATTTTTGGCAGCGATCGCAAGGAAGATGCCGTCGCGCTCATTCTGGCATTTATTCTGGCTATGGCGATCTACTTCTTCTATTGAGGCTCACGCGCCTTGGCATCAGAATCCGCGGACTGCAATCCTTTCAAACATATTTTGCTTGCCAGCCATGGCACAACAGGCGCCATGGCTGCTGAAAACATGGCCTTGCACGTTTGTGCGAAAGCGGGAACAATCGACCATCTTATCGTTGTCCCCGAATTCTGGCAGCATATGACAGGCGATGACTGGCTTAATAACGGCGCAACCCGTGATCAGTTTCGCGCATATCTGCAAACAGAGCTGGAACAGGAAGTCGATCAACAGTGCGACCGCTTGAACCAAAAGGTCGCTGCGCAAGCGTTAAACTATAATCGGGTTATTCTGTTTGGAAAACCGGATGATGCCCTGCTGCATTATTTAACACAACAAACATACGATCTGCTTGTCATCGGTTCGCCACGTCCTGGCAAAATACCCGGCTTGTCCGGATTGCGTTCCACTATGCTGACAAAAAAAATAATGCACGTCACACGCACCGCTGTGTTGATCGTGCCGTACCCAAAAGAAGGCGGTGTAACACATGCCAGTACCGAAAAAACCGGTTAGACTCAACACCATAGGCACATCAAATAAAGCGGACAACCAGGACGCCGCCTGGGCTATTGTCCAAACCCCACTGAACGCAACAGAACTCAAACTGTTTTGTCAGGATATTGAACGGATGTTTCGCATCAATCCCATGCTCAATTTCAGGGAGTGGCAACAAATAGGCGCCAACCGGTATTACTTCAGGGGGCAAAATATCAGCCAGCAACCACCGTTTGAATTTGAACTGACTTTTACCACCCAACAATTAGCGGAAGGTATTCAGATTGATTACGCGCAAGGCCTGAAAAACCGTACAACTTTTATGATTGAATCGATGTCCAACCCATACGATGAATCTTTTAAAAATCAGTCAAAATTAACTATTACTGATTTTTATAATGGCATACCCGAGATCGAACGCAAACAACAATTGCATCGTGTGGACAAGAGTATCACCGTCTGGGCAAATGATATACAACGCTATTTGATCAACTGGCAGAAATGGTCACGCTTCGGGTTATGGCGCTGGTATATGCGTTATCTGTGGCAACCCATGAAACCGATGGGGCGCCGTATAACTGCAATCCTGTTCTGGGTGGCTTTCTTTGAGCTGGCCCTGATCATGCTGGGAGCGGTTGTTTATTTTTTGGAATATACTGTATAAAGCATTCAATCGACAGATAGTATCTCAACGAGGAAATGATCATGAATGATAAGCTAAAGCCGGTCGATCCGGAAACTGTTGCCTGCGAAGTTTGCTTGAAAGAAATTCCGGCTTCAGAAGCCAAGAGTGGGGAGGGCAGCGATTATGTGCTGCACTATTGCAGCCTTGAATGCTTTGCGAAATGGGAGGCACAAAACGAGAAAAAGGATTAGCAGGTTTTTCCAGCAACACTATTCAGTTGGTTGTTGTTCAAGCTGGTTAATTTGATCCATAAGCAGTTGCCGTTCTTCCTCCAGCGCCCGAAAACGCGAATAAAGCTGGTCCAAATCGGCAGTATATTGCTCAATACGATTTTTTCTTTCCTGTTGACGTTGAATCATATCTTCATATTTTGGAATGGGTGTACTCTCAGCAGTTGCACCGGGAAGATCGGCGAGTGGAGAGCCCAGTACTTCATTGCGGCGTAATTCCTGGATCATGAGGAACTGCTGGTGCGTTGCCTGAGCGTCCTGTTGAACACGCATTAGCGCTTTTTCCAGTTGAATAATTTGCTGCTCGCTTTCAGCCCATCCATTGTGAGACGATATCAGTAACAACAATAACACAAGTAATTTCACCGTCTTGACCTCCATTATTTGTTATAAGCGTTCGAATACTGCGGCAATACCCTGACCGCCGCCTATGCACATCGTTACCAGCGCATACCGCCCACCTGTGCGATGCAGTTCATAAATTGCTTTGATCGTCAATATTGTACCGGTAGCACCGATCGGATGCCCAAGTGCAACTGCTCCGCCGTTAGGGTTTGTTCTGGCCGAATCGAAGTGCAATTCTTTTGCTACCGCACAAGCCTGTACGGCAAACGCCTCGTTCGATTCAACCACATCAATATCGTTTATATTAATGCATGCACGTTCAAGTGCTTTCTGCACTGCCGGAACTGGCCCCATACCCATAAATTGTGGATCCACACCGGCGTGACCGTAAGAAACCAGACGCGCTACTGGGTTCATATTACGCTTCTCAGCCATTTTTCCATCCATTAAAACAATCGCAGCAGCACAGTCGTTAATACCTGACGCATTACCTGCGGTAACTGTACCGCCCTTCTGGAATACAGCATTCAGTCTGGACAATGCTTCCATAGTGACATTCTCGCGCGGATGTTCGTCGGTATCGAAAATGAATTCTCCTTTACGGGTCTTAATTTCAACAGGCAATATTTGATCTTTAAAATAACCCTGATGAATCGCGTGAATGGCGCGACGGTGGCTTTCAACAGCATACGCATCCTGTTCTTCACGGTTAATCTGCCATTTCTGTGCAATATTTTCTGCGGTTACTCCCATATGCACATATTCAAAAGGGTCTGTCAATGCGCCCACCATCATGTCGACTGTGCCGCCGTCTTGCATGCGCTGCCCCCAGCGCAGTGAAGGTAACAGATAGCCGCCCCGGCTCATGGATTCAGCGCCGCCGGCGACGGCAACATCGGTATCGTTGAGCAGGATATACTGGCTCGCTGAAATAATGGCCTGCAAGCCGCTGCCACACAAGCGATTTACAGTAAGTGCCGCGGTATGCTGGGGCAGTCCGCCATTCATGCAGGCAACACGCGCCAAATACATGTCCCGCGTTTCGCCGTGAATGACATTGCCAAAGACTCCATGGCCGATTTCGTCAGGATCGGCTGCAGACCGCCTGACGGCTTCATTGACAACCTTCGCGGCGAGATCTGCCGGCGCGTAATCCTTCAGTGCGCCGCCATAATCGCCGATTGCAGTCCGTACACCACTGAGAACAACTACTTCACGCATGCAATTCCTCTATTCGTTCCGTCTACTGGATATTCAGTCTATGTTTCTGACGAGTATTTATCATAACTGTCCACTTCTTGCCAAAAAATAGACCGTGTATCATATTTCCTGACTACTTCATTTCGTCAATTAACGGTAGAAGTTCTTTAAACACCTTGTCAGCTTCATGTTGAAGCGTACCCATTAATTTTTGTGCAGTATCCAATTGTTTTTCGGTGGCGCTTGTTTCCATACATTGACATAAATAAGCCAACTGCTCCGCGCCGATATTTGCTGCACTGGATTTTAACGTATGTGCAGTCTGTTTAATGGTCTCGGCATCCCTGGTAACAACAGCCTGATTCAATTGGGACAAGGTTCGTGGCGCAGATGTTTGAAAAACCGACAAAACATTTTTTAAAAAATACTTATCGTCATTCGTGTCAAGCGCGCTCAATACAGCCAGCTTTTCTCTGTTAATCACCATACGATCAGCCGTCAAAGATGATTCATGTTCTGCGACAGCAGCACCTTCTGTTTCCACCTGGCCGCCTTTGCCATGTTGTGGCAGCCATCGTTCCAGTATGGCGCGCAACTGTGCCAATGAAAAAGGTTTCGACAAAAAATCATTCATTCCGACATCAAGGCACCTTTGCCGATCGTCTGACAATGCATTGGCTGTCAATGCCACGATCGAGAGATTGCCTCGTTCATCCGGCAATTGCCGAATCAACCTGGTCGCTTCATAGCCATCCATAACCGGCATTTGACAATCCATAAACACCAGATCATAACGCTTATTTTGCACCATTTGATACGCTTCCTGTCCATTGACAGCAAGCGCTATCTGCAAACCCATACTTTCCAGCATGGCACATGCAACCTGCTGGTTAACCGGGTTATCTTCCGCTAGCAACACTACGCCTTGCAGATTTTTCTCTTCCGACATTTTACACTTTGCTTGAACAGACAATTGAGCAGGTGTAACGGCTAAAATATTTGCAATTACATTATAAAGATCACTCTGCCGAATGGGTTTTTGGATAAAACGCTCAATATCTATTTCCGGACTACTCTCCAGCTTGTCTTCCATCGTTGATGTCAACATCATCAAGCTGGGCCGGCTAAATTGGGCATCCGATTGAATGGCACGCGCCAATTCCAGTCCATCCATGCCCGGCATATGCATGTCCAGAATGGCCAGACGGAAAAATATGTGATCCTTGGCAGCCTGTTTCATAATATGCAGTGCTTCCGCTCCGCCGGGGGCGCAGTAGACTTGCATGTTCCAGCTCGCCAGTTGATTGACCAGAATTTCCCGATTGGTTCGGTTATCGTCAACTACGAGTACGTATACATCTTTGAAGAGTTGACTATCAGCAATATTGACCACAGGTTTATGGGCTTTGTCTAATTCCAGTTCAACATAGAAACGCGAGCCTTTTCCTGGCACGCTGTCTACCCAGATTTGACCATGCATTAATTCAACGAGCAGTTTGCATATCGCCAGGCCAAGACCTGTTCCGCCATATTGGCGCGTTGTTCTGGCATCTGCTTGTGAAAAATGCTCAAAGATTTTTTTTATCGCATGAGGCTCAATACCAATACCGGTATCTTCTATACATAATCGAATCTTTAATTGTTTTTCTGTTTCTCCCGCAATCGCCGTTCGTACAACGACTTCCCCCTTTTGGGTAAATTTGATTGCATTATTGATAAGATTAATGATGATCTGTCTCAATCTGAACGGATCGCCGCGCAAATTCATTGGTGTGTTTGGCGGCAAAAATTGTACTGCCAGCTCCAGATTCTTGTCTTTAGCTTGCTGCGCGAACATTGCCACAGCTTCTTCAACAAGGCCCACAAGATCAAAATCGGTTGATTCCAACAGCATATAACCCGACTCGAATTTTGAAAAATCAAGAATGTCATTAATCACGCCAAGCAAATGATGGCCGGATAACTGTACGGACTCAGCCCATACCCTTTGTTGCGGATTTAAATTGCTGTTTAACAACAGTTCATTCATTCCAAGTACGCCATTCAACGGCGTGCGGATTTCATGGCTCATGGTTGCAAGAAACTCACTTTTTGCAGAACTGGCCGCCTCGGCGGCTTCCTTGGCTGTGAGCAGCTCCGCCGTCCTTGCCGCAACCTCAATTTCGAGCAGTTCCCTTTGTCCAGCCAGGCGTTTTTCGCGGTGACCAATTTGTTCCAGCATATGGTTAAATCCATTGGCCAGCGTATTCAGTTCCACGATGCAACTTTGATCGGCGCGGATATTAAAATCGGTTTTATCGGAAACCTGTGTAATCAAGTTACTTAATTTGGTTAATGGAATCAAGACAGCCGTATTTAACCGGTACAACAGTATATGGCTGATCGTCATGGCAACTACTGCGGTAATAAAAATAATAAACGCAAGCCACGCAGTTTGCCAGTAAATCGCGGACAAGCTCGTAACCAAATAAAAGTAACCATATTTTTCCTGCTGGAAAAGAATGGGTTGCACCAACTTAATATGATGCAGGGTGATTTCCAGATTCCGAGCAGGCAAGTTAAACGTATCGGGAGACAGAGTCCGTCTGGTTTGAAAGCTGGCAAATCTCCGATGTTCCTGTGTAAATACAATCGCGACAGATACATCATCTGAGCTTGCCAATGAATTGAGTAATTCCTGAGCTGATCCTGAATCATCGAACACCAGTGAGGCGGCCAAATTTTCAGCAAAAGCGGTTGCCCTGGATTCGTTCGAATTGATCAAAGATAATAGACTGAGCGTAAAATTGCCAATAACAAGCACGAACGCAACGATAATCAGCGTAATGCCTAACGTCATTCGGGCAATACGCAATAAACGCGCATTCAACGTTGACTGAGCAATTTTTTTTGAATTATTTTCGTTGTTCATTGGTATACCCGGGCTGCCAAACGGAGCAGTCTGGCGCTCAGCATCAGGCCAGCATTTCGCGCACTCTTTTGGTTAGCTTCAAAAAATAACTTTTCATGCGCAATTCTCATATTCAGCATAATTCCACGATCAATTGCGCTTTCCGTATCGGCAATAGTCAGTACCGGGTTGTCGTTGAGTTTCTGAAGAATTTCCGGTAAATATTTGATCGCGTCACTGGATACGAAGACCGCTTCACAATCCAGAAAATCATCGGATAGTGCTTTGAATTTTACGGCAACTTGAAATTGATTCACATGACGCCCATCCAGTGAATCAATTTCATCACCAAAAGGATGATTGCCTATCAGACAAAGATTGACATCGGAACCAAGATCATTCGGCCATTCGGTATAGGCAATAAAATTGTATACAAAAGCGGCTTTTAAACGGTATTCCGGCAGCGATTCGCCATTGATGTTCTGACTGAGAAAGACGACGCCCAGAATCATCAGTATCCGCAAAATATTTGCCACTTTTATCATGCTTAATGATGGATGATGAAAGAGAAATGCATCACTATTCTGAACGAATCACAATATTTTTTACTGCGCTTATAAATTAAGTGTCAGTAGTCCTTACGTTACACCAAATCCACTTGGATATTAATTTCACACGGCAAATACTATCATATTAATGATAGCCAATAACACTTGATCTTCTGCGATTTTATAAAAGCAAATAGCTGTAGTGCAGACGAACACATTTTGTAATTGCAAACACATTAGACGTTTGGATCAACTATTGACGGAAGCAGTTTTAGAAAACCAGCTGACACGCAGTCGAACCTTTACGGTCGGAACAACAAGCACTATTTTTATATTGGTTAATATAAAAATATCATTTACAATCATGGACAACTCGTTATAGCTCGATCAGAACACAAGATGTTATCGATTAATTCCCATTTTAATCAGAAGCAGTAGCTTACCCGACTATAGTTTAATAGTAATGGCGTACCATCGGCGCTTCACGCTTGCATTTTTCTGTCTTCTCCTGTGGATAGTGCTGCCAGAGTCAGCCATCGCTCAAAACAAACGTGACGATATCTATGCAATCGATCTTGAAGAACTGCTGAATGTCAAAGTTATTTCGACGAGTAAAAAACCGCAATCTGTTTTAAAGTCGGCTTCAGCCATTCACGTCATTTCCCAGGACGATATACGCCGTTCAGGCGCAACGACGTTACCCGATGTTTTTCGCGGCGTACCAGGTGTGCAGGTCGCCCAGATTGACGCAAACAAGTGGGCTGTGACGATTCGTGGCTTTAACGACCGTTTTGCCCAAAAAACACTGGTCATGGTCGATGGCAGAACAATCTATACGCCGTTATTTTCTGGTGTTTATTGGAACATGCACGATATGGTGCTGGAGGATATCGACCGTATCGAAATTGTCCGCGGACCCGGCGGCGCTTTATGGGGTGCAAATGCGGTCAATGGCGTCATCAATATTATTACCAAAAATGCGCGCGATACGCAGGGTACAACTGTCGCATTAATCGGTGGCTCTCTGGAACGGAACCTGACCGCACGCGTCGGCGGCAAAATCAATGACGACACCAGTTTCCGGCTCTACGCCAAGGGTCGCCACCACGAAAACTACGATCAACTGCATGATCAATCAAATTTAGGGCCGGCCAATGACCAATGGCGCAACCTGAATACAGGCTTCCGTATCGACGGTAGTTCGACGCGTAACAGCGACTGGATGCTGCAAGGCGGGTATACTGTCGGCACGGCCGGCCAACTGGGCACTTCGACTTCATTAACACCGCCAGCACCGCTCGTTCTCAGGGATACCATCAATTATCAGGCCGGAAATCTGGTCTTTCTTTGGAACAAATATGTTTCGGATGATAATAAATGGCGTGTTCAAGCCTATTATGACTACTTCAAGCGCGAGGCCCTGGGCAGCACCAACCTGGTGCATACTGTAGATCTCGAGATTCAGAATCAACGCCGTTTGTTCAATAGTCATGATGTCGTCTGGGGTATAGGTTACCGCAGCGTACTCGATGAACTGGGCAATGATTTCGTGGTTTCCTTCACCCCGTCAAGCCGTCATTACAAAACGTTTAACGCATTTATACAGGATGAAATACAGTTGACGCAGAAACTGCGTTTTACCGCTGGCACCAAAATCGAACACAATGATTTTACTGGATTCGAATATCAGCCGAATGTGCGTTTATTGTTTGAAATCAATGATCAACATTCTGTTTGGGCTGCTTATTCCCGGGCGGTCCGTGTTCCGTCGCGTTCAAGCCATGATATACGCATCAATTTCCTGGCTTTGCCGGGTGATACCCCGAATTCATTGCCATTGTTATTCGGCATCTTTGGCGACCGAAAATTCCGTTCTGAAAATATCAATGCATTCGAAATGGGTTATCGCAGTCTGCTGACACGTCATTTTTCGGTGGACACCGCATTATTTTTTAACCTCTATGACGACCTGGGAACAAGCGAGAGAAGCGGGCCGATTTTTGAAGCCATGCCCCTGCCGCATTTGCTGTTTCTCAGCACGGTAGACAATCTGGCAAAAGCAAATACTTATGGCGCCGAGGTCATGACAAAATGGCAGGTTACTCCTTTTTGGCAACTCGCATCGAGTTATACCTGGTTCAAATTGGACGGACGCTATGTCAAAAACAGCACAGCGGATCTGGAGCGGTTATTCATTCTTGAGAATTCAGATCCGCGTCATCAATTCTCGGTACGTTCAGATATTCAGCTGCCTTATAATCTGGAGTTGAACAGCAACTTTTATTACACCGACAGTTTGGCCGGGCGTAATATACAAACACAAGCACGTCTTGACCTGAGATTGGCATGGCGTCCGTCCCGCAAGATGGAACTCGCTGTTGTCGGACAAAATGTTACCAATAAAACACATCAGGAATTTGATTCCACTGACGGCATCCCGTCACAAATACCGCGAAGCATTTATGGCAGAATACTGTACACTTTTTAGTACCGATAAAAGAACGGAAGGGTTGATCCGCTATTTCGGCGAATAAGGCAATCTGCGGATATGCAATTCGGGCCCATCGGGATATTTCAGGTACAATTTTCCAGCGTCAACACTGCTGATTTGAATGACAGCAAGCACATCAAATCCGCCATCCGGCGATGCTGCAGCATTGACGATTTTACCGCAAGACTGATTTTCGGCATCTGTGCCAAATATGTCATCGCCAGCCGATACCGGATCATTTGTCCCAATATTCGCCAGATACATTCTGCGCTTGAGTTGACCGAGATGCTGGGTGCGCGCAACGATTTCCTGCCCCGGATAACATCCTTTTTTAAAACTGACGCCACCGATCAGATCCAGATTAATCATCTGTGGCAAAAACTGTTCCTGGGTCTCAACCGTAATAGCCGGTATGCCCGCGTTTATTTCCAGCCAGTTCCAGCAGCCGGCTCCGGCAGGACAAGCATTTTTGCTTAACAATTGCCATATTTTATGCGCAGATGCCTCTATGGCGATAAGCTCCAGCCGGTCAGGCGCATGGCAAAGAATACTGGCGTCCGAAGTATGTATCATGCGCAATTGGGCGCATTCTTCGGGTGAAATTTCCAGGACTTCCTGCAGGCGTTGGCAGGCTTCTTTACCGGCTATACCCATGCGTACCCATTGATTGCTGCTGTCAGTAATGTTAACTTTAGCGCGCAAAATAAACATGGACAGCTTTTTTTGCATGCCCGCACACAGACTGGCCGGTAACTGCATTATCCACGCATCATCTTTTTGCCACAGAATGAAACTGGCCAGCACCCGTCCTTTGGGTGTGCAATAGCTGCCATATTGCCCCTGGTTTTCGGTCACTTCTCTGACATCGCAACTTAACTGGTTCTGCAGAAACGTTTGCACATCTACCCCTGAGAAACGCAGCAGCCCATAATGAGACAAATCAACCAGTATCGTTCCATTTTGTACCTGTTTTAATTCCGCCAAGCGGTTATCAAAATGAACAACCTGATCGTTTTCAATCACAGCATTAGAATCTTGTAAAAAAGTACGCCAGCTTTCAAGCATCATATTAAGCAAGAATTAGTTATAACCATTAATTATACGATATCCCGCTTGAAGAAAAATATCAGGCAGCGCAATCCTGGCATCTTGTTTACATGCGGCAATTCGTTTAAGGTATAACCCGGTTTTACAGCCCACTATTGAGGAAACTCACTTCATGGAACAAATGGTGCACGCAATTGCGTCCGCGAATGACCCGATTGGCCTGATTGAAGAAATTCACGGACCCGTAGTCGATGTGATATGCGACCGTTTGCCGCCGTTGCACCAGGCATTGTTCTGCACCGTAGATCATCAGAACTATTTGTTTGAAGTATACCGTCACTTAGACGCAAAACGGGTACGCGCAATCGCGTTGCATTCGACGGGTGGGCTAAAACGCGGGATAACCATGTTTGATAGCGGCGGGCCGCTACGAATTCCGGTCACACCGGATTGCCTCAACCGGATGCTGGACATGTTTGGCGCGCCGCTTGATGGCCAGCTCCCACTTGAAACAACAGAAATGCGCAACATTATAGCGCCGCCAGCCCAGCTTTCTGAAACCGTGCCTGCAACGGGTATTCTTGAATCCGGAATCAAGGTCATTGATTTGTTATGTCCGTTTATCAAAGGCGGCAAGACAGGTTTGTTTGGCGGCGCAGGCGTCGGCAAAACCGTATTGATTATGGAATTCATGCATGCAATCGTCCATCTTCATCAGGGGGTTTCTGTTTTTGCCGGTGTCGGCGAACGCATCCGTGAAGGCCATGAACTCTGGCACGAAATGCGTGAAGCGGGCGTGATGCCGCAAACATTAATGCTGTATGGACAAATGGATGAATCGCCGGGCGTGCGGTTTCGAGTTGGGTTGTCCGCATTGACGTATGCCGAGTATCTGCGGGATTCCATGCATAAAGAAGTTTTGCTGCTCATGGACAATGTTTTTCGTTTTGTGCAGGCTGGAAGTGAGATCTCGGGATTGCTTGGGCGCATGCCGGCAACAGTCGGTTATCAACCCACGCTGATGAGCGAAGTTGCTGAATTACAGGAACGTATTATCTCCACCCGCAGTGGCAATATCACTGCCGTGGAGGCCGTTTATGTCCCTGCGGATGACATGACTGATCCGGCTGTCAGCACAATTTTGTCCCATCTCGACACCACCGTAATTCTCTCGCGTACGCAGGCCGCCAAGGGCATTTACCCAACCGTCGATCCGCTGCAATCTTCCAGCAAAATGATGGATCGCGTGTTTCTCGGCGATCGGCACTATGGCGTGGCGGAACGCGTGCGCGAGCACTTGGCGCGTTATCAGGAGCTTGAGGATATGATTGCCATGTTGGGAATGGAAGCTTTATCGGAAAAAGATCAGCGCATTGTCATGCGGGCGCGGAAACTGCAACGTTATCTGACGCAACCATTTCATGTCATGAGTTCCCATAGCGGTATTCAAGGCGTTTCGGTTAAACTTGAGCAGACATTGGCGGATTGCGAAGCATTCTTGCGGGGGGATTACGATTCCGTGCCGGAAGAACGCTGTTATATGCGCGGCACCATGGATGCAGTGGTATGAAAACATTTACATTACACATGCAAAGTGCGACACAATATATTCCGGTTGAGCATGTAACCAGCTTCATCGGTGCGGATTCTTCAGGCAGTTTTGGAATTCTTGCCGGACATGCACGTATGATGACTGCGCTCAATTATGGTCTGGCGCGTTATCAAATACAAAGCGGCGATTGGTATTATCTTGCATTTCCCGGCGGTATCCTTTATTTTCTGAATAACAATCTGTATATCAGTTCACGCCGTTTTCTTTGTGACAGCGATTATCAGCGAATCAGCACTGGATTAATGCAGCAATTGCTGACGGAAGAGGAGTCATTGCGAGAAATCAAAGAAAGCCTGAGTCATTTGGAGCAGGAAATGTTTCGTCGATTGTGGCAGATGCAGAGAAGCGGGATTCACTTATAACAGTTATCTGCGATGGAGACTGTAATGGATGATAAGCAGTTACGCAAGTCTGTTGAAAAACAAATTAAACGCATGCGGAAAGCTGAAGCGGAGCGTTCTACACTGCTTGCGCAATCGATATTTATGGGAACGCTTTCGCTGCTGTTTGTTTTACCGGTTATCGCGGGCTTATATCTGGGTAACTGGCTGGACGACCAGACTGACGACTATTCGATACACTGGACTATCGGTTTGCTGATTGTGGGCCTCGTTATAGGCTTTATCAATGTCTATCTGTTCGTGCGGGAGCATGACTAATGGAAGAAAATACCATTGTATTTTATATCGGCTCAATAGGAATCACCACCCTTGTAATTACCACGTGGGGAATTATGCTGGTGTTGGGCGTATTGAGCTGGTTTGTAACGCGTAGCCTGTCCCTGAAACCTGGTCCGCTGCAAACAGCACTGGAAGGCATTATCTCAACCATGGAAGCCGGCATAGCGGCGGTGTTGCCCGGACAGGCGCGACAACTCTTGCCTTTTATCGCCACACTCTGGATTTATATTGTAATTGCCAATCTGACCGGTCTGATCCCACAATTGCATTCGCCGACGGGAAATCTGTCAGTGACTGCGGGTCTGGCCATTCTGGTTTTTTTATCCGTACACTGGTTTGGTATACGCCAGAGTGGCATGCGTTACTTTAAGCATTACCTGAGCCCAACACCACTGTTACTGCCATTTCATTTGATCAGCGAAGTAACAAGAACAATTGCTCTGGCTGTGCGTCTGTTTGGTAATATCATGAGTCTGGAACTGGTGGCGTTGTTGGTTTTACTGGTGGCAGGCTTACTGGTGCCAATACCTTTATTGATGCTGCATATCGTTGAAGCATTGGTTCAGGCATATATTTTCGGAATGCTAGCATTGATTTATGTTGCTGGCGCGATGCAATCTCAGCAAAGTGAAAAAGGAAAACAGCTATGAGCGACATGACCTGGTTTACAATTTTATCGACTGTATGCGCTGCGCTGGCTGTCGCAATCGGCATGATGTTTCCGGCGCTGGCCATGGGACGCGCAATCAGTCAGGCGCTTGACGCACTGGCGCGTCAGCCCGAGGCGGAAAAATCAGTCATGCGCACGTTATTTATCGGTCTGGCCATGATTGAATCGCTGGCTATTTATGTGCTTGTCATTGTATTGATTATCTTGTTCCGCAATCCCTTGATGGAATATCTCGTTCAATAAGAATGATTAACATCGATCACTAAACGGAAACGGCGCGTGGATTTCGACTGGACCACCTTTCTACTTGAGATTATCAATTTTCTGATCCTTATCTGGATCTTAAAGCGGTTTTTGTATCAACCAGTATTGGACATTATCGACGAGCGCCGTACTGGTATCGATCAGGCCTTAGCGGATGCCAAACGCATCGAGGAAGAAGCCAAAGCGCTTAAACAAAAAAACGAACAGTTTCTGGTCGAGTGGGAAAATGAAAAAGAAACTGCCCATGCGCAGTTGGCGGCTGAACTGGCCGAGTTACGCGAACGCAAACTGGCGGAAATCACGCAAAAAATTGACGAGGAAACCGAGCGGCGCCGAATTCTGGATGAACGCTGTCGATGTGATTATGAAAAAATGATTGAGGAAAAAGCCATCGCGCAGGGTGTCGCATTTGCCAGCAAACTGTTGACCCGGGTGGCGACCCCCGAACTGGAAACACATTTGTTTGAGCTTCTAATTGAGGACTTGTCCAGTCTGAACGAAGCAGACAAACGCGCAATCGCCGAGGCTGCCGCCGCACCAGCCGCACAGATTATCGTGCAAAGTGCGTTTCCTTTAGCCGATAGGCACCGGGAAGCGTTGTCCGATGCGTTGTCCGGGCTGGTCAATAAGAAAACAGCGATTGAATTTCAATGTGATGAGACATTATTGGCCGGAATTCATATGACCATCGGTCCGTGGGTCTTGCATGCCAATTTACGCGACGAACTAAAATTCTTCAGCAAACCTCTGGCACAGGCAGAACAAGAAGAATAATGTCATGACAACCGTTTTACCACCCGATTCGCCATTGCGCAAACAGGCAGCCCGGTTATCCCGTTATCAATATCGGCTGCGCATGTCTGAGCAGGGCACGGTCATTTCAGTCGGTGACGGCATCGCCTGGATTAGTGGCTTGCCGTCGGCCTGTATGGACGAAATGGTTCATCTGGAAGATGGCAGCAGGGCGCAAGTTTTCCACTTGGGACGTGACCGTGTGGGTGCAATACTGTTGGAACAGACCGCACAACTCACTGCGGGCACATCCGTTTTCCTGACTGGCAACCGCCTGCATATCGGTACCGGCGATGTGCTGCTCGGACGCGTCATCGATCCTCTGGGAAGGCCGCTGGATGGTGCAGGCTCATTGTCTTACGACACATTCCGTTTGCTGGATATGCATTCGCCACCTATCATCGCACGCGATTTTGTTTCGCAACCGGTTTATACCGGCAACAAAATTATCGATGCACTGATCCCGATTGGCAAAGGTCAGCGGCAGTTGATAATCGGCGATAATGGGTGTGGAAAAAGCACGCTTGCAATCGATACGGTGATTAACCAGCGGGGAAAAGCAGTTAACTGTATTTATGTCTTGATAGGCCAGAAACGTTCTGCTGTTGTTTACACAGTAGAAACGTTACGCCGCGCGGGGGCGCTGGACTATACAGTTCTGGTTGTGGCGGAAGCAAGCGCGATGCCAGGCCTTAAATATCTGGCGCCATTTGCAGGATGTGCCGTCGCCGAAGCCTGGATGGCCCAAGGCCGTGATACCCTGATTGTATACGACGACTTAAGCACGCACGCGCGCAGCTACCGCGAGTTATCACTCCTGCTGCGCAGGCCCCCGGGTCGTGAAGCTTATCCCGGCGATATTTTTTATCTGCACTCGCGTCTGTTGGAACGCTCCACACATCTTTCCACCCGTCAAGGCGGCGGTAGTATGACGGCACTGCCCATTATAGAAACAGAGCAGGGGGAAATCGCCGCTTATATTCCAACCAATCTGATTTCGATTACCGATGGTCAAATCTATGTGGATCACCAGCTTTTTGTGCGCGGTTTTTTGCCCGCGATTGATGTAACCCGCTCAGTTTCCCGTATCGGCGGCAAAGCGCAACACCCAGCCATCAAAAAAGAAGCCGGACGTATGAAACTCGATTACCTGCAGTTTCTTGAGCTCGAAGTGTTTACACGTTTTGGATCAAAACTGGATAAAAGCATGGAAGCACGGATACGCCGCGGAAAAATTTTACGGGAAATACTCAAACAGGAATCGTTATCCCCCGTTACGATCGAATTTCAGATGGCCTGGTTGGTGGCCTATAACGAAGGGTTATTCGATACGGTGGAACTGGAACAGATCAAAACACTTTTGGCGCACTTGCAAGAACAGGTAGCCAATGCCGATTTGAATATTGATGAAGGACGCGATCAATGGAAAAGACTGGTCAATGCCTGGTTAAAACAGCAAAGCGATGAGCAAGCGGCATGAAATAAAAAAGCGAATCACTACGCTGGATGAAATAAAAGGCATCCTGAACGCCATGAAAAACCTGGCGCTACTGGAAATACGCAAGCTCGATGTTTTTCTGTCCACGCAACAGCGTGTTGTTTCCAGTATTGAATCGGTGTCGCAGGATTTTTTAAGCTTTCATCCGCATCCGCAAACATCGCCGGCAGCGTTGCAGCAACTGTGGATTGTTATCGGATCTGAGCGTGGTTTTTGCGGCGACTTTAACAAAGCATTATTTGAATTTGTGCAAACCCGCGAACAACAGGAAAACACACTGCTTCTGATTGTCGGCAGCCGGTTACATGACAAGTTTCAGGGTGATCAGCGTGTTGTGGCCTGTATCAACGGACATGGCGTTGCCGATGAAATTCAGGTCACGTTATTGCATTTGGCAGAGATTCTCAATCAGTTACATCAACATTTGACGCTTGAAAAGATCGGTCAAATCAGCGCTGTTTATCATGATTATGAAAAAGAAACTGTAAATCTGAGGCAATTGCTGCCGCTTGCGCCGCCGCAGAAGAAATCCGATTTTGCCTATCCGCCTATGCTGAATGTAGAACCGGTACAGTTTCTGGCGCAATTAACTGACCACTATCTTTATGCTGCATTGCACCAGGTTTTTTATACATCATTAATGATGGAAAATCATATGCGGCTGGAACATATGGAAAACGCCATTCGCCGCCTGGAAAAAAACGATGCGCAATTACATCAGCACTTTAACAGAGTGCGTCAGGAAGAAATAATTGAAGAAATCGAAGTTATTCTTCTAAGCGCCGAAGCACTATCGAATACCGGGGAGTCGACACTTCGCCTATGACAACGCAATTCGCGTATGGCGCATCGGCCAGCCGAGAGTATGCGTCATCAATTTAAAGATTGTCGGCACTGTTATGCCGATTGCCTAAAGCGATCCTCAGACCTTTTATTTCGGGTATTTTCATGTGTTTGTGTAATCTATCCGAGTCAATTCGTATTCGGCGTATCAGGAGAAGTTGTGTACTGATTTCAACTGATTGTTATCGGCATGCTCGCTTATCTATCCGTCATGCTGCTATTTTTCAGGAACGATCTTTCGAAGACAGTAGCGTCGCCTAAAGGATAAAAGTAAATTGACTCATAATTCAGCCATATCGAATAACGCAAAAAATTAATTTACAGATATCACGCAAACACCTGTTCTGCAATGATGCGCACGGAAGGGCGTGTTTTATGTACGGGTATAAATCCAAATGAGCTGTGTCAGATTTGAGTGACCTGACGGACTTCATGAAATAGCGAACTTGTCATGACTTAAATGCACCCTAAATTAATAAAGCTTTCCGCTATCCATAAGGTCTGTCAGATCACACCAAAACCAACTAACATTTAGGAGAATGTGGTTGACACTTTATACCAGGGTTGGGGGAAAAAGAATCGTACCGACGTACATGACGGCGGTATGCACCACAGCAAACCAGCCTTTGCCGATTTTGCCTACTGAAACCAACAGGATTTTTATGGCAATCTTATCGAAACGAAAACACCCGCATGATCGGAAACACCAACCTGATTCTCGTCAACAAGATTATTGAAGACCACACGACTCTCAGTCAAACCACTGATATCTTTAACAAAGATATAATCAATCCGTCTTGCCGAGTCACCCGCATCCAGTGTGGAAACGCCGACTGTACAATGCTGGTCAGCTGCCGCCGGATTTGAGCACAAATTCTCCAGAGAACGTCCGACAGCATAGGCATCGGTAAAACCGGCATCTGTGATTTTGTCATAGAAAACTCCTTCCGCAAAAGGATCAACCCGGAACCGGTCGATATTAAAATCACCCCCCAGAATAACCGGATTGTTTTGAGGATAAAATGATTCCGCTTCAACGACAAACGTCAATAATGTCTCTAGCTGCGCGTCAAGTTCCTCAGCACTGCACTTGGCGCACAAATGCGTATTGTAAACATTGATCTTGCCGAAACCGGGAATGTTTAAACGGGTCATCATCACGTTTCTTGGCAACTTGATATCATGATTTTTAAATTCAAGTTCGGAAGCCTTGGGCAACCGTTTTACCATCTTGAAATCAACTTCACAGCGGGTTAAAACTGCATTCGCTACCCCCAGAAGTCCGGGCAAACCGGTTTCAAATGCGGTTTGCAGATCGTATCCGTACCCACGGTCACGTAATTTTCCCTGCAGATCAAACGCAGTGTTGGCAGTACCTACCAAAACACCGCTGGCAACTTCCTGAAGCAGGATAACATCTACCGGAACATCCGATACAAACCCGGCGATCGCATCCAATCGCTGATCACGTGTCTGAGTTTCAGAAAATAACAGATTGATGGATAAAATATTCAGATGTCCCCGATCTACAACATCATCACACTGCGCAAGCTGCACATCCCCGTCATTACCTGAAGGAATACTTGAACAACCCGACAAAAACAGAATGCCTGCGATCAGGATAACGTATAGATTTCTCATACTTTACCTCCTTGTCAGTCAGTAAAAAGCGTACATTTTAAAAAACTGCAGGGTATCTAATTTCGAAATGCTATTGTTAAAGGCCAATTTAAAAGCCAGTTTATCGCACTCAATCCGTTCTGGAAACATTCGATTGGATGTTGCCTGACTGAATAGCCAGAAAACCAACAAATTGTGTTTTGCCGTCCGGGACGGATATACTGATACACCGCAATGGCATTTCTTTTCTTACAACACATAGATACGCCATATCTGACAAAATGGCAAAGAAACATGATGAAAAAACTAATATTGACTTTATCGTTGCTGTTCTTAAGTGCTGACGCCACGATGACAATGGCTGGATGGATCCTGGTCAGTGAAAGCGACAAGAACGGCGGTTATGCGGTTTACGCAGACTTAGCGACTAAGAGTGGGACAAATGACGAGGTAAAGATATGGGCTCTGCTGGATTATAAAATTGAACAGGAAGATACAGGCATTTATTTTCTTTCAGAGAAAGTTCGGCGCAAATTTGACTGCCGGACCAAACATGTCAAATTGTTGGCGTTTAAGCAATACAGTTGGAACATGGGACAAGGCGAACTTGTCCGCGCCTATAGCCAACCGCAGCAATGGGAAGAAATTCAACCCGGAAGCATTGATGAAATCGAATGGAAAACAGCCTGCGGTAATGAATAATTGCTAATGTGCGAATCCAATGGGATCAACAGTAAATTCTCCACCGCAGTTAGATTTAAATGCGCGATTTTCCCTATTCATTAACGTCTCCAGATCCGCTTTGTTATCCGGCACATCCGTCAGATGAATATACACATCAACCAGATTATCGCCTTGACACTTCAGTTCAATGCTTTTATGCGTATCCTGTCCTAACGCACAGTCGATACGCGCAATGAATGCAGCTTCTGTTACCGTCTCACCGATATGACGGGACATAAAGTAACCAATACCCGATGCATTGAATTGCCGGGTCATGTTAACCGCCACTTCAAAGTATTCATCTATGGTCAAATTGGTCTGACACGTACCATGTTTAAACCATTCATGACGCTGCAGGCAGGAGCCCGCGGCAGCACTTGGCATGACCTGTTCCAGATTTTTCCGGACATCGGTAAAAAGCTGTAATTGCGGATAATCACAGAAATGGCCTGGATTGTTTTTTACTTCCCCGCAATAGCCATATTCTGTACCGCATTCCTGTCTGTTCGGCCACAGTCCATGCAAAGTAAAGTTGCCGGCCTGATACGTCGTCTTGTCATCGATCTGGCATTCCGGCTTGTTTCGACCGCTGCTGGTTTCACAAAACGCCGGTTGCCAACTTAAAGCCAGTACATAGCTGTCTTCCAGTCCGGCGGTATTGCATTGCCTGTTTCCAGACGAACCGCCGCCACCTGGCCCGTCGCCAATCTTGACATCAATCTGGCCGCAATTTTCCGCCACCCAGCGTTCATGCGGCTGCGCATCGGGAATCGTCAACCGGTACCAGGATGGAGCATTGGCTTTATTGACTTCAATGATTGCGTATGTCTGTCCAATACTCAGTTGGACATCTCCGGGATTTGTTCTTTTGTTTTTTGAAACAAACGCTTCACATGATTGCGTTGCGGTCAATGTGCCGCTCGCAGGGGCACTGGCCAGCAGGCTATTTGATAAAGCAAAAAGCACAAGCAAAACCGTGACAAACTGAATTTTCTTAATCATAACGCCCCCTTGATGACATAAAGATCAGAAATTGACAACAGATTATAGCGATAAAACCGGTCACGGTTAAGTTGCCGAAGATCATTTCTTATAAGTTGAACCGGAAAAAGACTGTACTCAGGTTATTCGTTCCGTAAATCGTAGAGGGTGTTCAAAATTCTGTGTCAGTTTGCCAATCACCTAACGCGCTTCGCTTGTTGACCACTGAAACCGGTGACCGATCGACACAATTCGTGTCGATACGCTAACCAGTTTCAGCGGTGACATAAAAATCTGTATTAAATTCATAAATCCAGCGCCGCATCCAAACGCCCCTCAAAATATATCGCAAGCTGGGATAATGTCAAATTCCAGTTTAGTATTGGCATTGTCCATTTTTTGCTGGCGTTTTTGATACCAACATACAATAATTTCAACAGACTGTTTTCATTCGGAAATCCACCTTTGGTTTTTGTCAGTTTGCGAAATTGGCGATGTACGGCCTCAATGGTGTTGGTTGTATAAATCACACGGCGTATCGGTTCAGGATATTTGAAGTATACCGATAAATTTTCCCATTTGTTGCGCCAGGATTGAATCACGATGGGATACTGTTTTCCCCATTTGGCTTCCAATGCATCAAGCGCATCTTCAGCTGCATCAATGGTCGGCGCTTTGTATACCGGTTTCAGGTCAGCCATGAATGCTTTTTGATTTTTTGACGCCACATATTTCATCGAATTGCGGATTTGATGAATAATGCATAACTGAACCTCGGTTTCTGGAAAAATACTGTTGATTGCCTCAGGAAAACCCACGAGTCCGTCAACGGCGGCAATGAGGATATCCTGTACGCCACGATTATTCAGGTCTGTCAGTACGGAAAGCCAGAATCGGGCGCCTTCGCTTTCCGAAACATACAACCCCAGCACTTCCTTCCTTCCTTCAATGTTTAAGCCAAGTACGGTATAAACTGCCTTGCTGACATACCGGCCATCGTCTTTCACTTTGTGATGTATGGCATCCAGCCACACGAACGGATAGTGACTATCCAATGGCCGTTGCTGCCATTCCCTAAGCTCCGGAATAAGCTTGTCAGTGACTGCACTGATCGTCGCCGATGAAACGTCAATGCCGTATATCTCGGCAATATGCCCAGAGATATCCTGATAGCTGGAGCCCAACGCAAATAACGATAGAATTTTGCGTTCGATTTCATCGGTAAGATGAGTCTGATGCTTTTTAACCAACTGAGGTTCAAATGTACCGTTGCGGTCTCTGGGTGTTTCCAGTTGAAAACTACCTGATGCTGATTTTACAGTCTTTGGCGTCGTGCCATTCTTCCGGTTCTGTTCATCCCCGGATTTGATATGCTGTTCAAGTTCCGCCGCCAATGCAGCTTCAGTGAGTTGTTTGATCAATGGCGTTAATATGCCATCTTTTCCATTCAAATTCCGCCCCGCTTTCAAGGATTCCAAGGCTTCTTCAAAATCAAATTGCACTGTAGTCTTGTTCATTCGTCACTCCTATAAAATTTAATACTAAAGGAATGACACAGAATTTCTAATACTCCCAAATCGTAATTACAAGTTACAGAACGTCAGTTTTAATAATGTCTGGGAGCTATTGAATTAGTGGTTTAATTGTTTCTAAAAATTGCTTGCTACTCATGTAGCTGCTCAATAATTGCTGTTAAAACCTCTTATTCATATTTTAAGGCAATTTACTACTAAGTGGTCCTGCTGTTTCTATTTACTTGCTTTGATTGAATCCAGGCGCGTCCAACTATCATTAGGAAAATCACGATTTCCTTCATTCTTGCGATTATCCCAGTTAATCAATCGTCGTTGATCAATCCTCGAATCGCGACGGCCTGCTTTTCCTTGGTGGCGGCAAATTTTCCGTAAGTTGAAAAGTGATAATGCCAAAAGACAGTTTTGTTTTCATCGGTGAACCAAACCTTCAGTTCGCTATCGGTAGCATCAGGCTTGGCCGCTATCCACGGGAAATGTCCGGTTCGGCGCATCAGATTGCCAACACTGGCAGGCATGAAGATATATTTTGAATCACCTTCCAGGATAACCCGATTCAGCCATGCCAGATGTTGATCGTCAAGATCGGACGGTACGAGTTTACTCCTGCCATACGTTGGTAAATGCAGTAATTCTATAAAAGCAATTTCAGGTGCATGCGTTTTGGTAAAGCCGATTTTTGCGAAACTGCGGTGATAGAACTTGCCATCGCCTTTGTAATTGTCCAGTAAGAAAGGATGGTGCACGCCGTATTTTTCCCAAAATAAAACATCGTCATCAAGATATTCATACATTTCTTGTGATATTCCGGATTGATCAATATCTTCAGCATAATTTGCATCAAGGCCAATAAACAGATACTTGGCTTTCATGGGATCAGTGCCTTGATAGGGACGATTGGAAAACAACCTGTTTAATGTTGTGCTGGGATGTTTATAGTACATAGATAATTTAAACCTCGAGAAAGTTGGAAGTTATATAGCTGGATCGGTTATCTATCTTTGAGCAAGATTCTTAATAATCCCCAAGAAAAGGCAGCAATAAAACCAATACAGAAGAAAACAGTATTGATGCTCCATGCCAGAACGGTCACAATCAAACCATTGTCTTTTTTCTGAAGGAAAGAAGGGGTCCATAATAAAGAATTCCAGAGTGGTCTTGATACGAGCTGTAGTATACCTTATTTTTCTTGATTCGCGACCTGACCCCTATCCGTACGTGACCCCTATCCGTACGTGACCCCTATCCGTATCTGCGCTTGTGACCCCTATCTGCGCTTGCAGGGAAAATGGGTCTTGCAATACAACATTCAAATTCTCCTCTCTGCCTGGCTCGCAACAGGCAACCAATCCAGTTGTACTGTGGGGTGTTCAGGTCTAGAATAATAGCCTACTAATATAGGCCTGACGATTATCTATGAATGTATTAATGCAAGACCGAACCCATTTGTGCGTGCAAGACCGAACCCCTTTGTGCGTGCATGATTGCAAGACGACCCCATAGTGTGCGTAGCAAATATATGGCATAACTGCCCTCTGAATAAAAACATAGAGTTATAAAGATAATAATTTGCTTTGCCAGTTTTTATTGTATTAATACTTCTTGAACAGGTAGAAATGAAATTCTTTTTCTTGCTAAAAAGGTTGTTGTTGCTAAGATTGACTTGACATCGATAATAAAATCTTGCATATCATATTGATGTTTATACTGCTTTTTAATGGTTTTGTTAAATTTATGCTGGTTACGAACGTGGAAATTTGTTTGAGAGAATAGTTTTTTTAGAGAAATTGAGGTTGTATATGCATAGTTTAAAAATATTTGGGAAATTTATTTTTATTTTATTTATTACGGGATGTTCGATTACACCTAACTCCAATGAATTAAAAGGTTTAAGACCAATTAGTCAAGATACTAGAGATGCTATCGCGATATGTAGTGGTAAATATGAAAATTCAAACGCAGGTAAACTGCAGGCTAAATTCCTTAAAAGCGGTGCCAATGCGGAATTAGCTTTAAAGCAGCTGGAAGGTGGTGGGCCAATGTATAGAGATGGTCTGGGAGATACAGCAGCAGTTGACATGTATAAGGAATACGTTAAATGTATTAAGGCTCATCAATCATTGCAGAGAAAATCACAAGAAAAAAGCCCTAAAGAAGTACAGGAAAAACCATACCAGAAGGTAACCAAGTCATTGCATGGCGTGGAGTATGCGTTCAATGGTTGTAACAGAGAAAATGGAAATACGCTGGCGTGTACTCTAGAACTTACCAGCAAATATCGTGATAGGGGTCTAGTTACTATTGTGGATCGATACAATTATTTTAATCCTAAAGTTGGTCATTTTACTGAAATTTATGGAACTCGTGTATTTGATAATTACGGAGAGCAATATGGTGTGAATGAAGTCGTCCTTTCAAATAGAGGAGACTTTCGACGTATTATTCTAATTGCAGATGTGCCTGTAACCATGACTATGAAATTCCCCAATCTTTCGACAAGAGCTAATGAAATAAAAAAATTTGATTTAGTGGTTGAGACTTGGCTAGATAGGAATTCAGCGGTAGGAATTCTCGAATTCAGGAATATCTCGATAGAGGAGCTATAAAGATAAGGTCAGAAGTGAGCCTGTATTTTTTTAGGCAGTTTCTTTAGGAATTATTTTCACATGCATCAATGCTATTTTAATAATGGTAATTGTTTGAGGAAAACTGGGGTCGCGAATCAAGAAAAAATAAGTGTATGCTTCAGTCTCTGTCAAGCCCGCTCCGTTTAAAATTTCCGAATGCGTTTTATCATAATCATCTTGTGGGATTAATTGAAACAATGCTAAAGATTACAAAACGTCAGTTCAAATGCGACATCTTTCTCGTAAACTTTTGCGCGTTGCCCGGATTGCGAGGGAATAAAGCGGATATTCAGTGCATACTTGTTGGCGCTGATTTCTGGAACGCAAGGAAAATCTTCGTTGACTCTGACGCGCAGCAAATGCGCGAAATAATCGCTTCCAGGCTGCTGGAAAATGCCCTGATGGGCAATGTTTTGTGTGGTTTTTCCACTGCTTCTCAATAGATAGAGCACGATTCCAAATGCGTTGCGAATGGGCAGCATGGGAGCCAGCCATTCGTTGAAATCCTTCCGGCGCATGGCCGGATCCAGATTCAACCAGTAATGGTAGGACGGCAGGTCAAACTCACATACGCCGCCCGGAATGCTGGTGCGCTGTTTGATGGTCATAAGCCATTCGTTATCGCGCAGATACTCGCCAACCTTGCCGGATATTTCCAGCATGGATCGAAAAGTGGTCTGGATATTATCCAGAACATCATCCAGCGCCGTTTCTGAAATATTCGGGTTTTTGCGTAGTGTTTCGAGCATCTGCTTTTGCCGTTCCAATTCCTGTAATAAATCGGTTTTGATATCCGAACGGCTGGTGACTTCCAGTACCTCAAACAACGTCATCAGCGAAGCATGATGTTGTAGCGGAGAATCCTTGGCGGAGAAGAAGTCTATTTTTTTGAACAGGTCTTCTAATCGTAACAGGGTACGGATGCGTTCATTGAGCGGGTGTTCGTAGCAGATCACGATGGAATATTTTTTTAGACGATAAAACCAAATCTTGCCTTAAGCGATAAAATTATACAAATGAAAATTTGGTAATAATCGAATTAGTGGCCAAGGTGCAAGGTGAAACGAGCTTTTTTGTCTGGATTTGCTTTAAGGATTCATCGTAAAGATAATTCAAGAAAACGTTTTGTGTTATGTTTTTTTGATGCAGCTTAAAATGAGTGCTTCCATTTTTTTCATACTCTCATGCCAGGAATGATTTGAGAGCATTCTTTCTCTGCCCACTTTGGCAAGTTTGTCTCTTAAGGGAGCGGATTCCATAAGACTGGTGAGTTTCTCGGCATATTCTGCCGGTGTGTCGGCGGTCAAAAAATGTTCGCCGGGTATTGCATCGACGCCGCCTGCAGCCAGTGTGCTGGATACGACGGGAACGCCCATGGCCATTGCCTCCAGAATTTTATTTTGTGTTCCGCGCGCGATATTGAGCGGTGCAACCATTGCGGCAGTTTTTAGAACGTATGGGCGTACATCTTCTACGCTGCCGGTTACAATAACGCCGGGAATGTTTTCTAGTTCGCGTATTTCCCGGGGCGGTTCTGCGCCAACAATATAAAGTTTTGCTTCAGGTATTTTCTCCTGAATCAGCGGTAAAGTCTGATGACAGAATTCGAGCATGCACTGTTGATTGGGATAGTAGTCCATGCGGCCAATAAAAGAAATGCTATGCGGATCGTATTGAGTGCCGTCCGGTTTAAAAAACTCGGCGTCCACGCCATTGGGAAACCAGTCAGTTTTTTTTGCCGTGTTAAAGCTGTCAAGTGTTTCCAGTTCGGCCTTTGTAATGCAGGTGGACAAATCAAATTTGGACGCAAGCGATTTCTCGGAATACATCAGTTTTGTCCCTTCCAGCCAATATCCCCAGTTTAGGGGAAAAGGTTTGAAACTTCTATAGATGAGCCATTTCTGGGAATCCATATCGGCATAGTCAAGTATTTTGGGAATATTTTGGACATTTTCCACATAGTGTGCGACAGCCGAACAATGAACAAAGATCGCGTCAAAATTCTCTGTATCCAGCCAGGCATTGATCTGTTTTTTTAGTTTGCTGCTGTAAAAATAAGCCAACGAGGATGGCATGGGTGTCGGCAAATACGCAATCATTCGCGCCCATTGTACGGATTCATTAACCAGGCCTATCGTATATTGATGACAGTATTCTGCGATGCCGGCGCATTCATCGAACTCCTGCTGTGATCTGGCAAGCGAGGCAACCCATACTTTGTGGCCTTGTTCGGTCAAGTGCTTAATCATATGAAACGCGCGAACTTTTCCGCCGCCTTCAGGAGGGTATGGAAAACGGTGGCAGATGTATAAAATATTCATTGGATGAACTGTTTGTTGTGGGATGACGGATTTGATTACACATCAATCCTGGTGCGCCGTCAACTGTACCATGGTGTACTGGTTACTCTTTCGGTTTGATATTGCCGGGTTTGGTGGATTTGTCAGTACCTTATGACTTTATCGGATTAGATTACGCTGACGCCTTCATTGCTCAACATTTCGATGAGCGCGATCAGCGGCAAGCCGATCAGTGCGTTGGGATCGTCGCCGTTCATCTGTTCGATGAGTGCGATGCCGAGGCCTTCTGATTTTGCGCTGCCGGCACAGTGGTAGGGCTGCTCCTTGGTGAGATAATTTTCAATTTGCTGATCGCTCAGTTGGCGGAATTTGACGTGATACGGAACTACCCGGGCTTGCAGTCGGCCTGTGTGACTGTTTAATAGACATAATGCGGTACTGAAAGTAACTTTCTGTCCGCGAATGCGTTGCAATTGCTTAACTGCATTCCCATGTGTCAACGGTTTGCCGAGATGGACGCCATTCAATACTGCGACCTGATCAGACCCGATAATCAGCGCCTGTGAAAATTTTTGGGCGACAAACCGTGCTTTGGCCTCGGCCAGACGCAGGGCTGTTTCTTCAGGCGTTTCATTAGGGAGCACTGATTCGTCAACCTGCGGATTGTCGGTTTCAAAGGGTAGTTGCAAGCGCTGCAACAGTTCCCGGCGGTAAATTGAGCTGGATCCGAGGACGATTTTTTGAGTAATTTTTTGTATTTTCAAAGTTTCTTTTTGCATTTTTTGACACTGAAAGATAAAAAATATAACATGCGCGCCTTATGTCTGTATCATTTGTAATAGATCCGCTTGATTTTGTGCGCAAAGCAGGGGAGCATCATGGTAAAATCCGGCTTGCTGATCTGGAACGCATACAGGACTTTCTGTATGAAAACAAAGGTGAAGTGAGCTACCGGGTAATTGGTGCGCTGGACCAGAATAACAAACCTTGTCTGCATATACAGGTTGCCGGTGAGATGTATCTTAACTGTCAACGGTGTCTGGGCGGTTTGTCGCATATGCTGGATATTAATACATCCCTGCTGCTGGTTGAAACTGAAAATGAGCTGGCTCAAATGGACAGGGACGGTACAGTTGATGCCGTTTTGGCAACCGTGGACATGGATGTGACGGATTTGATTGAAGATGAGATTATATTAAGTTTATCGATCTCGTCGCGACATAATGAAGGTGAATGTGAAATACATGATCCGGAGCGCTATAAGGCGCGTGAGGATGCAGAATCAGAGAATCCGTTTGCAGCTTTAGAAGCGCTG
Source organism: Nitrosomonas sp. (assembly GCA_031316255.1). Lineage (NCBI taxonomy): Bacteria > Pseudomonadati > Pseudomonadota > Betaproteobacteria > Nitrosomonadales > Nitrosomonadaceae > Nitrosomonas > Nitrosomonas sp. The sequence goes on from JALDQW010000001.1 coordinate 1,810,156, forward strand.
AAGAAAGATAGAGTAAAGTAAGGAGTTATAGTGTATGGCAGTGCAACAAAATAAAAAATCCCCTTCAAAAAGGGGGATGCATCGATCGCATGATGCTTTGAAAAATCCACCATTAGCCATTGAACCCAGCACAGGAGAGGTTCATCTGCGTCATCATATCAGCCCGAATGGCTATTATCGCGGTAAAAAGGTCGTTCAAACCAAATCCGACGATTAAACAATTTTTCAGCAATTTGTGGTTTATTGAATCTTAAGTGTAGATGAACGGCGCGCCAAAAAGGCTTCGAAATTGGATATCACGGTCGCGATAGATTGCATGGGGGGCGATCATGGTCCTCATGTGACAGTACCTTCAGCGATTGATTATCTAAAACATGATCCCGAAGCGAATATTATTCTGGTAGGTATTCCCGAAGCGATTGAAGCTGAATTACAGGTTGCAAAATTCAAACCCGGAACGCGTGTTAGAATCCATCCGGCAAGTGAGGTCGTGGGTATGGATGAATCTCCTGCGCTGGCTTTGCGTAACAAAAAAGACTCTTCCATGCGCGTTTCGATTAATCTGGTCAAGACAGGTGAAGCCCAGGCCTGTATCAGTGCTGGAAATACAGGCGCATTGCTGGCAACCTCGCGTTTCGTTTTGAAAACAATTCCCGGGATTGATCGTCCAGCACTGGCCGTTGTTTTGCCAACTATCACAGGTCATACTTATGTGCTCGATTTGGGCGCAAATGTCAATTGCACAGCCGAACACCTGTTACAATTCGGGGTTATGGGCGCATCATTGGTCTCATCCGTAGAAAATAAAACTGCGCCTAGTGTAGGGTTGTTGAATATTGGCGAAGAAGAAATCAAAGGTAACGAAATCGTTAAACAGGCAGCAGACTTGCTGCGTGGTAGCGGACTTAACTTTTATGGTAATGTAGAAGGCGATGACATTTATAAAGGGACGACAGATGTCGTTGTCTGCGACGGCTTTGTCGGAAATGTGACGCTTAAAACATCCGAGGGTCTGGCGCAAATGCTGGCTACGTATCTGCGCGAAGAGTTTAAACGTAATTTGCTGACCAAGCTTGCCGGTGTGGTTGCCCTGCCTGTAATCAACGCATTTAAACGCCGGGTGGATCACCGCCAGTATAATGGCGCAAGCTTCCTGGGGCTAAAAGGTATTGTCATTAAAAGTCACGGGTCTGCTGACGTTTTTGCATTTCGTTCAGCAATTAAACGTGCGGCCGACGAAGTGCGCGGCGGTATGTTGCGCCGTATCACTGAACGTGTGGCCGAGTTGTCCAGACAATCCTGAAAGAATAATAACGATTTCCAAGAGAAAGATATAACGTAACGAAAACTGTTAACCAAATGTATTCACGTATCGTAGGTACAGGCAGCTATTTGCCGGAAAAGATTCTAACCAATCATGACTTGGAAAAGATGGTGGAAACAAGTGATGAATGGATACGCTCGCGCACGGGAATTACGCAGCGTCATATTGCGCGTGATGATCAAAAGGCCAGTGATTTGGCGTATTTTGCCAGTCAAGAAGCAATGAAAGCGGCGGGTGTGACCAATAAGGATATTGATTTAATCATTGTGGCAACGACTACACCGGATATGATTTTTCCGAGCACCGCGTGTATTTTGCAAGATAAACTGGGTATAGATCATTGTCCGGCGTTCGATGTACAGGCTGTTTGCAGTGGTTTTGTTTATGCGCTGGCGACTGCCGATATGTTTGTCAGTTCCGGCAAATGCCGGAATGCGCTGATTGTCGGCGCTGAAATTTACTCCAAAATATTGGATTGGAAAGATCGAAGCACCTGTGTTTTGTTTGGCGATGGCGCCGGTGCGGTTGTGCTTTCTCAAAGTGAAGAACCCGGTATTTTATCAAGTCATTTGCATGCCAGCGGCAGTTACAAGGATGTGCTTTCGGTTCCAGGCAGTATCGGTGGTGGTGTGGTTCAGGGCGATCCCTATATCAATATGGAAGGCGGAACGGTTTTTAAATTTGCGGTCAAAGTGCTGGAAGATGTTGTGCATGAGGCGGTTGAAGAAAACAAGTTGACACCTTCGGATATCGACTGGCTGATACCGCATCAGGCCAATATTCGCATTATTCGTTCAACGGCACAGAAACTGGGTATACCCTTGGACAAAGTCGTTGTAACCGTTGACAAACACGGCAATACATCCGCGGCTTCTATTCCTCTGGCACTGGATATGGCGGTGAGGGATGGCCGTATCCATAAGGATCAGCTTGTGCTGCTAGAAGGTGTTGGCGGTGGTTTCACATGGGGGGCGGTACTGCTGCGCTGGTAATCAATGAAATTTGCATTCGTTTTTCCCGGTCAGGGTTCGCAATCGGTCGGTATGATGGCCGGTTACGATGATTTACCGATCATACGTGATACATTTGTTGAGGCATCGGATGTTCTTGCACAGGATTTCTGGGCGTTGGTTAACGACGGACCTGTAGAAGACCTGAATCTGACAGTGAATACACAGCCGTTGATGTTAATGGGGGGAGTGGCTGTGTATCGTGCCTGGGAAGCCATGGGGGGTGAAAAACCTGCGCTTTTGGCGGGACACAGTCTGGGTGAATATACCGCACTGGTTGCGTCGGGTGCGTTAAGCTTTGCTGATGGACTTAAACTGGTTCGTTTTCGTGGACAGGTCATGCAACAGGCTGTACCGGAAGGTGTTGGCGGTATGGCCGCCATACTTGGATTGGAAGATGCGGCTGTAGAAACAGTATGCCAGGAGGTCGTGGCGTTAAACAATCAGGAATCTCTGGAGCCGGCCAACTTTAATTCGCCGGGGCAGGTGGTTATTGCAGGGCATAAGAATGCAGTTTTGAAAGGTATTGAACTGGCCAAGGAAAAAGGGGCCAAGCGCGCCGTAATGCTGCCAATGAGTATTCCGTCGCATTGTCAGCTCATGAAACCTGCGGCCGAGAAAATGCAGCAACAGCTCGAACAAGTGTCATTACGATCGCCGGATATTCCGATCCTGCATAATGTTGACGCAAAGTCGCACGATGATGTGGATTCGATTAAGGCTATTTTGACCAGGCAACTGTTCAGTCCCGTTCGTTGGGTCGATACGATAAAGGCTTTTGCAGCGGAAGGGATCACACATAGTGTCGAGAGTGGTCCGGGAAACATTTTAACCGGGCTCAATAAACGTATTGATCGTAATTTGCAACATGTGTCGCTGACCAGCAGTGAGGCAATCAGGCAGGCGGTGGCCAATTTCAAATAACTGGATATGCAAGGAACAATGCCTACAGCTATCAGGCAGCGATAGGTGTAATGGAGGAACGATTTGGAAAATAAAGTAGCATTGGTGACAGGCGCCAGTCGGGGTATAGGACAGGCTATTGCACAGAAACTGGGGCAACATGGCGCTACTGTAATGGGTACTGCGACGACTCAAAATGGTGCGGAAGCGATCGGCCAGTATTTGCACAGTGCAGGGGTTCGCGGTATGGGTGTTGTTTTGAATGTCAATGATACTGATCAAATCAACAGTGCGTTTGAGACTATTCGCGAGAAATTCGGTGAAATTGAAATTCTGGTCAACAATGCAGGTATTACCCGTGATAATCTCCTGGTGCGGATGAAGGATGAGGAATGGGACGATATCATGGAAACCAATCTTAAATCGGCTTTCCGACTAAGCAGGGCAGTACTTCGAGCCATGATGAAAGCACGTTATGGACGCATTATTAATATTTCTTCTGTTGTCGGTTCTATTGGAAATATAGGACAGACAAATTATGCTGCTGCCAAAGCGGGCATATTCGGTTTCAGTAAATCATTGGCGCGCGAAGTGGGAAGCCGTAATATCACGGTAAATTGTATTGCGCCGGGATTCATTGATACAGACATGACCCGTGCGCTCAGTGAAGCGCAACAACAAAGCCTGATCCAGCATGTGCCTTTGGGACGGCTGGGGCAATCGGAAGAGGTTGCTGCAGCGGTGGCTTTTCTTGCATCGTCTGCGGCGGGCTATATTACCGGTTCTACACTGCATGTGAATGGTGGTATGTATATGGATTAACAGGTTGTATGAATAATGATTGCAGGTATTTGTTTTTTAGTAATATTCCTGTAATATTTTTTTCTGCTGCAGGTATTGTTTCAGTTTATTTTCTTGTTTTGCAGAATTTTAAAATTTGTTAAAATACGAGATCTATTTCTTACTTAGAAGGAAGCATTTAAATGGAAAACATAGAACAGCGCATAAAAAAAATCGTAGCTGAGCAACTTGGTGTAAAAGAAGAGGAAGTAAAAAACGAATCATCATTTGTGAACGATTTGGGTGCAGATTCACTGGATACAGTGGAACTCGTGATGGCGCTAGAAGAAGAATTTGAATGCGAGATTCCAGACGAGCAGGCCGAAAAAATCAATACCGTCCAGGAAGCGATTGACTATGTCAGTGAGAACGCAAGCAATTAATTATATTACGTAATTCAACGGAGTCATTTTGTCCAAACGCAGGGTGGTTGTTACCGGGATGGGAATTGTCTCACCCGTTGGAAACACAATTTCAGGAGCATGGGAAAATATCGTGGCCGGCAAGTCCGGTATTTCCCGCATTACCCGTTTTGATGCATCAGCTTTTGCTTCTCAGATTGCCGGAGAGGTGGATGATTTTGATATCAGTGAATATCTTCCATCCAAAGAGGCGCGCCGGATGGATATTTTTATCCACTACGGTATGGCTGCAGCAACCCAATCAATCAAGGATGCGGGTATAGAAGATATATCCGAGCTGGAAGCCGAACGCATCGGTGTGAATATCGGTTCGGGCATTGGCGGTCTGCCGATGATTGAACATATGGATGAAGCCTATCATAAGGGTGGACCCCGAAAAATTTCGCCTTTTTTCATTCCGAGTACGATTATCAACATGATTTCGGGAAATCTATCCATAAAGTATGGGTATAAGGGCCCTAACATTGCAATCGTGACCGCATGCACGACAGCGACGCATAGTATCGGAAGTTCGGCACGGATGATTGAATATGACGATGCGGATATCATGATTTGTGGCGGCGCCGAGTCCTGTGTTACACCTTTGGCGATTGGGGGTTTTGCAGCTGCCAAGGCATTGTCGGTGAGTAATGATAATCCCGAGGCGGCGAGTCGGCCGTGGGATCAGGCGCGCGATGGTTTTGTGTTGGGCGAAGGTGCCGGCGTGCTGGTACTGGAAGAATTGGAGCATGCCAAACGCAGGGGTGCGACCATTTATGCCGAGTTGGCCGGTTTCGGCATGAGTGCAGATGCTTATCATATGACTGCACCGAGTGAAGATGGTGAAGGTGCTGCGCGTTGCATGATAAATGCGCTTAAAAATTCAAAGATTGATCTATCAGAAGTTGACTATGTCAATGCGCATGGCACATCAACACCTTTAGGTGATATTGCAGAGACCATTGCAGTAAAACGGTGTTTTGGTGAACATGCCAAGAAACTTGCTGTAAATTCAACAAAATCAATGACTGGACATCTGCTGGGTGCGGCAGGCGGTATTGAAGCCATTTTTTCTGCGTTGGCTATTTATCATCAAATTTCTCCACCGACAATCAATCTGGATAATCAGGATCCACAGTGTGACCTTGATTATGTCCCCAACGAAGCACGAAGAATGAATATTAATGTTGCATTGTCTAATTCCTTTGGATTTGGTGGCACCAATGGAACGCTAGTATTTCGAAAAATGTAACGTTTAATTTGATGGCGCATGCGTACGCTTAAACGCCTTTTCATTATTTTTTTAAGTTTCCTTCTTGTAGCCACTCTGATCTCGGGGTGGCTTTATCATCATTATCATCGCGATATCGTACTGCCAGAAATTCCCTATGAATTCTCGATTGATTCCGGTAGCAACCTGAAACAGATTGCCCGGAAATTGCATGATGCAGGCATTCTTCCCGATCAATGGTCTTTTATACTGCTGGCGCGCTACCAAGGTAAAGAGTCGGCAATCAAAGCCGGTGACTATTGGCTGACCGAAAATCTTTCACAAATTGCATTGCTGGACTATTTGATCAAGGGCGATATCCGACAGAATAAAGTCATGTTTGTGGAAGGTTGGACTTTTTCCCAATTCAGAACGGCATTGTATGATCATCCGGATATACGAAATACAACCGCCGATCTGAGTGATGCGGAAATCATGCAACTACTCGGTGCCAACGAAGAATTTGCCGAAGGCATGTTTTTCCCTGATACCTATTATTTTGTCAAAAACAGTACGGATATTGAAATTCTGCAGCGTGCCTATCAAACCATGCAGAACCATCTACAAGCAGCCTGGTTGGAACGCATGGATTCTCTGCCGCTGAAGTCGCCATACGAGGCGCTTATTCTGGCATCCATCGTTGAGAAAGAAACCGGCTTGGAAAGCGATCGTGCGGAGATTGCCGGCGTTTTTATCAATCGTTTGCGTATCGGTATGCGGTTGCAAACGGATCCGACCGTAATTTACGGTCTCGGTGATCAATTCGACGGTAATTTGCGCAAAAAAGATCTGCAAACAGACCATGCTTTTAATACCTATACCCGGGGAGGGCTGCCACCGACTCCGATTGCCATGCCGGGACTTGCATCGATATATGCAGCTGTAAATCCCGCCACGACAGATGCACTTTATTTTGTGGCGAAAGGCAACGGAGAGTCAAAATTTTCTACTAATCTGGCAGACCATAACCGTGCAGTAAACAAATATCAGAGACGGCGAAATAATTAATCATGGTGTTAAAACAAAAATTAGCATTTTGTGGCGCTGCATGACACAGTTTTCAATCGTAGTACCCACACTGAACGAATCAGAAAATATTGATTTATTGTTAACCCGGCTTTTCGCACTGAATATTCCATCGGACAATTTTGAAGTCATTTTTGTCGACGACAGTTCAAGCGACGGCACGCCTGACAAAATTCGCGCCTGGCAGAAGTATTCTAATATCCAACTGATCGAGAGGACCGGAAAACCGGATTTAACCACTTCCATTTTGACCGGTGCAGATGTGGCACGCAGCGATGTGATTGTAGTCATGGATGCCGATCTCAGTCATCCGCATGAACAATTAAATGCCCTAGTGACGCCCATACTGCAAGACGGCTACGATGTGGTTATCGGCAGCCGTTATATCAACGGCGGCAACACGCATAACTGGCCAGTTTATAGGCAACTGTTGTCGCGAATGGGGGGCTGGTTAGCGCGCCCGTTTTGCGATGTCAGTGACGCAACATCCGGTTTTTTTGCATTTCGCAAGGAATTGGCGGCAACTGTTTCCAAACAGGCTCATGGTTACAAAATTTTGCTCGAAATCTTGATGGCTAATGATGGCAATTTGCGCATCAAGGAAATACCGATCTGCTTTCGCGACCGTGTGCGTGGGACTTCAAAGCTATCGTTTTCTCATCAACTGGCTTATATGCAGCGCCTGATGACATTGGCGGGTGGTGCGGTAACCCGGCGTACAGCCGGACGTTTTGCGCTCGTCGGATTGCTGGGTGTAATGGTGGATATCCTTGTTTTCAAGTGGATGATTGATCATGAAGCCGGGCTTGCACTGGCGCATTTTGTCAGTTTTTTTGTTGCTGTGAGTGTGAATTATACGTTGAATGCAACCTGGGCATTCCGCCAGCAGCATGCCAGTTATCTACAATGGCACCGGTTCGGCCGTTTCTTAACGGTGGGCGTGCTTGCGCTTTTGTTGCGTGGCGGGGTACTGGCTTTGTTCGTTTATATTGGACATTTGCCGCCTTCACTCGCTATATTTCCCGCAATTATGACAACCGCGCTTGTTAATTATCTGGGTTCCGCTTTTTATGTTTTTCCGGACGAAAAGTATCGACCGTCACTCAATATACGCTGGCGGGTCGCAGCGATAGGCGTTGTTTCATTTTGTATCGTACTGCGTTTGATTTATCTGGGGCTTGCGCAATTGATTCCTGATGAAGCCTATTATTGGCAATATGCGCAACATATGGATTTGAGTTTTTATGATCATCCGCCCATGGTTGCGTGGCTGATCTGGCTGGGCACAGCGGTGCTGGGCGATAACGAGGCCGGCGTGCGTGCGGGTGCATTTGTGTGCAATCTGATCGCTCTGGGTTTTCTGTATGCTTACGCGCAGAACTTGTACGACAAGTCTACTGCAATGCGGGCGGTATTGCTGTTTTCCGTGTTACCGCTGGGATTTCTGTCCGGTTTCATAATGACACCGGATGCGCCGTTGGCTGCGACATGGATAGCAACGCTTTATTTTATGGAGCGAGCGTTGGTTGCGGGTCAGCGATCTGCATGGCTGGGGATGGGCATTGCATTTGGCCTGGGTTTATTGTCAAAGTATACGCTGGCTTTGCTCGGTTTGGCGGCGTTGTGTTATGTTTTGATCGATCCGGTCGCGCGTCGCTGGCTGGTTCGTCCGCATCCTTATCTCGCAGCTATTCTTGCATTGCTTATTTTTTCGCCAGTACTGATCTGGAATTTTCAGCATGAGTGGACCTCCTTTATGTTCCAGACAACTCGGCATGTGGCAGATCAAAGTCAGTTTTCAGTGCATTATTTTATGGTTTATATCATGATCCTGCTGACGCCCATAGGTTTCTTAGCCGCCATACTGGCGTTGCGCTCAAGCGGTTTTAAGGATGATGATGCGGTAAAACACATGTTGCCAGCAAGAAAACAGTTGTTTGTTCAGATTCTTACCGGCGTTCCGCTTTTTATTTTCTTCATTTTCAGTATTTTTGATCATCCGAAATTTCACTGGACCGGACCTGTCTGGTTTGCGGTACTGCCTTCTGTTGCAGCAATGATGGGTTATGCAACCAGCTCGGGCAAGTTGTCGGAATGGTTGCAGAAAACATGGCGGATTACTATTGCAGCTTGCTTGTTTGTCTATGCATTTGCCCTGCATTATCTTGTGCTGGGCATACCTGGATTACCGTATCACTTTTTTACCGAGCATTATTTCTGGCGCGAAACAACACTCGAAGTCGAGAAAATTGCTGAAGAAGTCAGGCAACAGACACAACAGGAGCCTATTATCGTCGGGATGAGCAAATGGTCGGTAGCCAGCAGTTTGTATTTTTATAACCATGCGCGCGGCAATCTGGATATTCGTTCGCGTAATTTATTTGGCGATAGTGGTGCGATGTATAACCTCTGGTTTCCATCGCAGCCACCTACCAATCGGCCAATTATCCAGATCGGTATGAAAGCGATTCAAATTGAGCGGATCAGGGACGGCGATAATTTGAAGCAAATGCTTGTTCAGCCAGGCGAAATTAAATATCGAATGATCCAGAGGGATGGTATATTACTGAGGCGTGTGTATTATCGTATTTCAAAAGGGTTTGGCGGAATACCGATTTGAAACAATAAGAATTTTGAGCAGGGTAGATTTTCTTTTCTTAATGCAGTGAATTGATCTACCGTTAAGTTACTTACCCATATTGGCCTAAAGAAGTAAACCAGAATTCGATATACGATGTTTTTCAAAACACAAATTTTTCTATTACTGCTTTTTCTGATGTTGACTCGAAGTCTGGCCGCAGCGAACAGCACGGATGCGCATGTAACGAAAGATCAAGATATTTTCGCAATGAGCCTCGAGGAATTAATGAATGTCGAGGTGGTCAGCGTATCAAAAAGATCGCAGCGCTTGAGCGAAGTTCCTTCTGCGGTTTTTGTTATTTCTGGCGAGGACATTCGTCGTTCGGGTGCGACAAGTATACCTGAAGCGTTGCGCATGGCGCCGGGTGTACAGGTTGCGAGAATAGGAACAGATAAGTGGTCTATCAGTATTCGTGGTTTTAACGGCCGTTTTTCCAATAAGCTGTTGGTTCTTATGGATGGGCGCAGCGTCTATACACCGCTGTCTTCGGGCGTCATTTGGAGTCAGCAGGATACATTCATTGAAGATATAGACCGAATAGAGGTTGTCCGTGGCCCGGCTGCGACGCTGTGGGGTGTCAATGCAGTCAATGGCGTCATTAATATTATCACCAAGAAGGCTGAGCAAACGCAGGGCGCACTGTTTACAGCCGGCGGCGGCAGCTTTGAACAGGGTTTTGTCGGCGCGCGTTATGGCGGGAAAATCAATGAAGATACCCCTTTTCGTGTTTATGCCAAAGGATTTATCCGGGACCATACCACAACACTGTCGGGTGCCAGCGCAAATGATAACTGGCATTCCGCAAGGGCAGGTTTTCGTGTGGATCATGTGCGTGGTAACGATGATTTCACCCTGCAGGGTGATATGTTTGTCAATGGTATTACTGATACTGTGATACCCCCCGTTTTATTACAATCGAATTCTAACCCGCATATCATAAATCGCAATGAGACCGGCGGTAATATTCGCTTGCGCTGGGATCGCAGTATTTCCGAGCGGTCCTCGATGATGCTGCAAACATATTATGACCGTGTGAGTAATCAACTTGCGCCTCAGGCCAAATACGTTGAAAGTTTTGATACCGAATTTCAGCATCGGTTTCCGTTGTTTGACAGACATGATCTGACCTGGGGGGTGAATTATCGTTTATTCAGTACGAATGCGCGCGATACATTGTTCACTACTTTTGTTCCCCGACAAGCGTCGAACTATTTTGTCAGCGGTTTTATTCGTGATGAAATCAGCGTGTTGCCGGACAAACTGAAGTTCTCGCTGGGCGTGCGTCTGGGTTATAACAATTTTAGCGGTGTCGAGGTGCAGCCGAATGCGCGTATTATGTGGACGCCGGATACCCGGAACTCAGTCTGGGCCTCAATATCACGTGCTGTTCGCACGCCTTCTCGCGGAGAACATGATGTGATAATTAATAACGGTGTTATCCCGCCTCAGCCCGATTTGACGGGCTCTTCGTTACCCATAATGCAAGCCATTCTTGGGTCGAATCGTTTTGGCTCTGAGAAGCTGATTGCCTACGAACTCGGTTATCGTCATCAATTTAACACGCATGCGTCTATAGATATCGCCGGTTTTTATAATGACTACAGCGATTTGCGCGACTTTGAAGTGGGTATGATCAGGACGGTCGCTGGAGCGCATCGCGATCTGATTCTTACGTTACTCCAGCAAGAGCATTTAATGCTGCCGGTATTTTTTAATAATCAGGGCTCTGCTCAGTCTTATGGCGCAGAAGTATCCATCGATTGGCGGCCTCATGAGCGATGGCGCTTGCAGGGGAATTACAGCTATCTGGAGATCGATACAAAATCAAATCCCGCCTTTGTTGAAATTGATGCTTCTACCGGCGGAGCGGGTAAAGCGAACCCGCGCCATCAAATGTCTCTGAGATCAAACTTTGATTTGTCCGAAAGGCTTCAGTTTAACCTCTGGCTGCGTTATGTGGATGATTTGCCTTTTTATAATATTTCAAATTATATAACCATGGATGCCAAAATGAGCTGGAAGCCGGTAAAAAATGTCGAATTTTTTCTCGTAGGACAAAATTTGTTCAGTGAGAATCACCGGGAATCGCAATCAGACTTTATTAATACCGTTGCATCACGCATTCCAAGAGGAATTTATACGGGGGTACGCTGGGATTTCTAGTTCCGGTAATGATTTTTTTCTGTAAGACCGGTTATCAAGCTCTGTTAATGCAATCTCTGTATTCAGCCGGAAAAATCCATAATACGCTTTTGCCCGTAGGAGTCAATGCTATACATTGACTGCTTTATGTCCGTTTCCTTATCCCTGAAAAAGCCATCAATCTTTCGCGCTTCATGTAAAACCCTGTAAAATTCGGCTATTCTGTCATTATTGGAGTTGCTGCAGGTTTTTTCATGAAGAAACATACTTTCCAGGAAATTATTTTTTCCTTGCAACAATACTGGGCCCGTCAAGGGTGTGCCATTCTTCAGCCCTATGACATGGAGGTTGGGGCGGGTACCAGCCATACCGCTACTTTTTTACGCGCGATCGGGCCGGAGCCATGGAAAGCGGCGTATGTCCAACCTTCGCGCCGTCCAAAGGATGGCCGTTATGGCGATAATCCCAACCGGTTGCAGCATTATTATCAGTTTCAGGTTGTATTCAAACCCGCGCCAAAAAACATCCTGGATTTGTATTTTGATTCATTGCGTGAACTCGGCTTCGATTTGCAGCAAAACGATGTACGCCTGGTTGAGGATGACTGGGAAAATCCGACACTGGGTGCCTGGGGATTGGGATGGGAAGCCTGGCTCAATGGCATGGAGGTTACTCAGTTTACGTATTTTCAGCAGGTCGGCGGTATCAACTGCAAACCGATTACCGGTGAAATTACTTACGGTCTGGAACGCCTGGCCATGTATTTGCAGGGTGTGGAGAATGTGTTCGACCTTGTATGGACAGAGGGACTGACTTACCGGGATGTCTATCACCAGAATGAGGTGGAACAGTCAATCTATAATTTTGAGCAGAGTGATTCTGACTATTTATTCCATGCATTCGCCAGTCATGAAACACAGGCTGAAAATTTGATCGAGCGCAAACTGGCGCTGCCTGCTTATGAACAGGTGCTTAAAGCCGCGCATACGTTTAACCTGCTTGATGCGCGCGGTGCAATTTCCGTCACTGAACGCGCTGCCTATATCGGCCGCATCCGCAACTTGTCGCGCAATGTGGCGCAGGCCTACTATGCCAGCCGGGAGAATCTTGATCCGCCGTTTCCAATGGCGCCACGTGAATGGGTCGCCCAAATGCCAAAATCCAGACCATCCACGGAATCGGTTGAGACAGCATGAACGACACGATGACGCAAAACTTACTCGTCGAGTTGCTGGTGGAAGAATTGCCACCCAAGTCACTTGAGAATCTGGCATTAAATTTTGCCGAATTGATTGAAACAAGCTTGCGGGACCATGGTTTGATTTCGGAAGGCACCAAAAATAAAAAAGTCTATGCCACTCCTAGGCGGCTGGCTGTTTGGATCGCTGATGTCGCGTCACAGGCTGCGGATAAGTCCGTTTCGCAAAAACTCATGCCGGTGAAGGTTGGATTGGATGAACACGGGAACCCCACGCCGCCATTGTTGAAGAAACTGGCCAATCTGGGTGCGGACGCTGCTGTTGTTTCACAACTGAAGCGTGTTCAGGACGGCAAAACAGAAACGTTATTTTTGGAGAGTGTTGTAACCGGAGTGAGCATAAAAGAAGGTCTGCAGAATGTGCTCGATATAGCCATCAATGCATTGCCGATCCCTAAAGTGATGACGTATCAACTGTCTGACGGCTGGGACAGTGTTAATTTTGTCCGACCCGCACATGGCCTGGTTGCGCTTCACGGCGCCGATATTATACCGGTAGCGGCGTTGGGGTTGTGTTCCGGGCGTGAAACCCAGGGACACCGCTTTGCGGCAAAAAACACAACCATACAGTTGCGGGATGCAGACAGTTATGCGCAACAACTGTTGACAGAAGGCGAAGTCATCGCCGGTTTTGAAGCGCGGCAGACTGAAATCATGCGCCAATTGAATGAAGCAGCTGCGCGAGAGAACCGGGTATTGCTGCAAGACAATGCTTTGCTCAGCGAAGTGACTGCGCTGGTTGAATTGCCCAATGTGTTGGTTGGACAGTTTGAGTCTGAGTTTCTTGAAGTGCCACAGGAATGTCTGATTCTGACGATGAAGGTTAATCAGAAATATTTTCCATTGATGGATTCCGATGGAAAACTGGCGAACAAATTCCTGCTGGTTTCCAATATCCGGCCATCCGATCCTGGCCTGGTGGTTGAAGGCAATGAACGGGTTGTGCGCTCACGTTTGGCCGATGCCAAGTTTTTCTTTGAGCAGGACCGAAAAAAAACACTGGAATCACGTCTGCCCGGACTTGATCATGTGGTATACCACAATAAACTGGGTACACAGGGCGAGCGTATCCAGAGGGTGCGCGTCATTGCCCGGTCGATCGCCTTGCTGCTCGGCGGTGAAACGCTCGCGGATGAAGCCGGTAAGACGTCGCTGTTAGCCAAAACGGACCTACTGACTGAAATGGTCGGTGAGTTTCCTGAACTGCAGGGTGTTATGGGCTATTACTATGCACTGCACGACGGACACAGCGAAACGATCGCGCATGCTATCGAGGACCATTACAAGCCGCGTTTTTCCGGCGATACGTTACCGCGCAATACTGTCGGTATCTGCGTTGCGCTTGCGGATAAACTTGAAACACTGACCGGTTTGTTCAGTATTAATCAGATTCCAACCGGTGACAAGGATCCGTTTGCATTGCGCCGCCACGCGTTGGGCGTGATTCGCATGCTGATTGAAAAAGAATTGCCCTTATCGTTGGATTTTCTGCTTAAGGAAGCCAGACTGGCGTTTGATGACAAGTACCCGGACGCAGCGGAATCCCCGTTGCAGTTTCTATACGATCGTCTGGCTGGTAGCCTGCGTGAACAAGGTTATCAGATACAGGAAATAGATGCTGTATTAAGTCTCTCGCCTAAAATGCTCCGTGACATTCCGAAAAGACTGGAAGCTGTACGGGCGTTTGAAAAGTTGCCCGAGGCAATCAGTCTCGCCGCCGCCAACAAGCGTGTAAATAATATTCTGGAAAAAGATTTCAGGGAAAAAGCCAACATTGGCTTGGGAAATCCTGGAAATATCCGGCTGGATACCGGGTTACTCAAAGAATCTGCTGAGCAGGCGCTTTATGAAAAACTGGAGACGGTAAAATCACAAGCTGATACCGCATTTGAGGCAGGCCGTTATACTGAGTCTTTGCAGGCACTGGCCGCGTTAAAGGCGCCGATCGATACCTTTTTTGACCAAGTGATGGTCAATATCGACGAAGCGGATTTGCGCGCAAACCGGCTTTGTTTATTAAACTTATTACATCAAGCCATGAATCGTGTGGCCGATTTATCCAAACTGGTTCGCTGATATGAAACTGATTATTCTTGATCACAACGGTGTCATTAACCAATGTAGCGAAACATTCATCAAAACCCCGGATGAATGGCAGCCTATTCCGGGCAGTATGGAAGCCATCGCACATTTGACGCATTCCGGCTATCGTATTGTTACAGCCACCAATCAGTCCGGTATCGGACGAGGTTTACTCGACATGGTGACTTTTAATGCGATTAACGACAAGATGTACAAGGCGGCTGCCCAAGTGGGTGGGCGTATTGATTCCATTTTTTTCTGTCCGCACACCGGTCATGACAAATGTAAATGCCGAAAACCGAAAACAGGCATGTTTGAGGAAATCATGCAGCGTTATGGTACGGATTTAAAGAATGTACCAGTCGTTGGTGATGCACTACGCGATTTGCAGGCAGCCGATGCAGTCGATGCATTACCCGTTCTGCTGTTGACCGGAAAAGGCAGGGCTACTCTGGAACAAGACGAATTACCCCCGCGAACACGGGTGTTTGATGACTTGTCTGCTGCAGTTGACGCGATTGTGGGACCGACTTGATGATGGCTTTGCTGCGTTCTACACTTTATATGCTGTTGCTTGTAATCATAACGCCGCCATACGCGATTTTTACGCTGGCCTGTTTTCCGCTCTCAGCGCATGCACGTTACCGGGTGACTTCAACGTGGACACGCATTATTCTATTTTTGTTGCATCATATTTGCGGCCTGCGTTACCGGATTCTGGGCGCGGAAAATATCCCAAAGACGCCGAGTATTGTGTTGTCTAAGCATCAGTCAGCCTGGGAAACACTGGCATTCCAGAAAATCTTTCCGCCGCAGGTATGGGTGCTGAAAAAAGAACTTTTGCGTATCCCTTTTTTTGGTTGGGGATTGGCCATGACAAGTCCGATTGCGATTGATCGCAGCGCAGGCAGGAGTGCTTTGGATCAAGTAGTTGACCAGGGTCAGGACCGATTAAAGAATGGTTTCTGGGTGGTGATTTTCCCGGAAGGTACGCGAATCCCGCCGGGCAAGAAAGGAAGATACCGCATTGGCGGTGCGTGGCTGGCTACGCATACCAATACACTTGTAGTGCCTGTGGCGCATAATGCAGGTGAATTCTGGGCAAGGAATGCATTTATAAAAAAACCAGGTGTCATTACCGTTAGTATCGGCAAACCGATCGACCCGACAGGAATGGAAGCCAACGCACTTAATGAACAGGTGGAAAACTGGATTGAAACCGAGGTGGCGCGCATCAGTCAAAGAAAAACGGCTGCGGTAGCAACCATTACCGATGATAACAAAGCCAACACCATGTAGTCATGTTGCAACGGATTTGTCTGGCAGGTCAGGCTATCGATTACCGGTTAAAGCGCACCCGACGCAGAACGATTGGCTTGAAAATTGACCATGAAGGGTTGCAGGTTTCTGTTCCGTTCGATTTTCCGCGTGGTTATCCCTATGCTCAAATTGATATGCTGTTACAGTCCAGAGCTGATTGGATACTCAAGAAGCTTGACGCATGGCAAAACAAAAAACAGTTGAATCATGCCGGGGCACTGCAGAACCAAGCGCTGTATCCTCTGCTCGGCGATTTATGGAGACCAGAGATAGAGATATCGGGTCAGATTCAAATGGTGCCTGTAGTGGGCAACGGGACAACAAAACCACCCGATTTGGCACTCCAGATTACCCCCGAACAATTGCAGAAATGGATTCATGCATGGTATCGGCAACAGGCCCTGATTTGTTTTGGCGAACGCATCGAGCTTTATGCGGATAAACTCGGGGTACCCAAACCGCCATTCAAGCTGTCAAACGCCAAAACGCGATGGGGCAGTTGCAATAGCCGCGGAATGGTTCGGTTGAACTGGCGTCTTGTTCAATTGCCGTTACATGTAGTCGATTATGTTGTTGCGCATGAGCTGTGTCATTTGATCGAAATGAATCATTCGCCCAGATTCTGGCAACGTGTTGCCGCTATTTATCCGGATTATCAACGGGCGCGTGCAAAGCTAAGAGAATGCCAATTTATCCATCTCATCTAACCGGACCGATAATTTGCTTGCCGGGGAATGAAGTCATCAATCAATTGTTTGCAGAAATGATTGATTATTGAGTCGAAGTCCGAGTTTGATTAACTCGGTATGCGGCATGCCGTTTCCTATGAGGTAGCCCTGTACAGCGTCACAACCTAGCGTTTGTAGGCGTTCATAAGTGGCCCGATTTTCTACACCTTCAGCAATGATATGCAAGTCAAGCTGATGACCTAAATTGATCATCGAACTCACTATGCGTTCGTGAACTGATTGCGTTAACATGTCTTTAACAAACATCTTGTCGATTTTTATTTCGTCCAGGGGCAATTGCAGCAAGCGCTCCATTGAAGAATAACCTGTTCCGAAATCATCCATTGCCAGCTTGAATCCGATATTTTTGAGTTCGTGCAGCGTTTCCAAAGAACCGGGTTGATTTTCCATAATGGTTGTTTCAGTCAATTCGATCATGACATTTTCTGGAGAAACTCCCCATATATTCACAGCCTGTTCAATCAGTTCGACCAGTTCCAGATCGCTTAAATCACTTGCCGACAAATTGACTGAAACACCTGTATTCATACCCGCCTTACGGTATTCTGCGCATTGTCGTAACGCAGTGTTAAAAACCCATAGTGTCAGTTTGGTCATCAATTCCGTTCCTTCGGCAACATGGATCAGTTTCTCGGGCGGAATAAACCCTCTTGTCGGATGGTTCCAGCGCAATAATGCTTCAGCCGACCGGAGCTTTCCTGTGGCTGTCCATAATTGCGGTTGATAGACCAGCTGCAGGTCGCCTGTTTCAATCGCGCGGTCAAGTTCTGACCAAGTATCTATACCGGAAAGAATCTGGTTTTTTTCTTTTTCGTCAAATAATTGAATCGATTCTCTATTGCGTTTGGCATGATGAAGCGCTGAACTTGCATTACTCATGAGCTGTTTGAGATCACCGCTATGAGTGCTATTGAGCGCGATGCCGATACGCGGCAATAAAGTGATGCGGCGATTATTGAATTGATGCGGTTGTGTAAAGATACGTATGATTTTGTGTGCGGCCAGTATTGCGTGATTGGCCGTGAGCAGATCGGAAAACAGACAACAGATCTGGTAACGCCCGGCCGGGCCGACAATATCCGTAGTGTTCAATGCATCGACCATTTGCTGGATCAACTGGCCGAGTATTTCATCAACTTCTGTATAGCCCAGAATCCCGTCAAGTGCAGGAAGTCCTTCCAGTTCTACCACTATGACGGCACTGTGAAGATCCGTATTGTTGGCATCGAATAGTGTTTTTGATGCAATACTTAGAAAGTCTTGATAGCTATGAATTGTCATGAATTGATTGACCGATATTTCATAAATAGTATTTTTTGATATCAATGTTATAGGCGCCGTGAGGCAGATCCTGCACGATGGTATATGGAATACCGTCAGGG
Organism: Nitrosomonas sp.; assembly: GCA_031316255.1. NCBI lineage: Bacteria > Pseudomonadati > Pseudomonadota > Betaproteobacteria > Nitrosomonadales > Nitrosomonadaceae > Nitrosomonas > Nitrosomonas sp. The sequence continues at coordinate 1,828,504 of JALDQW010000001.1, forward strand.
CCGGGTTTCAGTAATTTTAAATCGCGTGTTTCGGGGCTGTCATAAGGTTTTTTATTCGTATCAAGCACAACCATGACTTCTGGCAAAGATCTTTTGGAACGGCTGTGCGTTAATACAATGGCCACTTCGCCACTATTGAGTTCCACCAGGCTTCCGACCGGAAAAAAACCGACGCAATGCGCAAATTGTTCGACCAGCGTTGCATTCAACCCGTAGCTCGATTGCTTCTTGAGGAGATTAAAGACCTGAGATGTTTTTGGCGTCGGCGAGTTTGGTTGCGATCTGACAAGCTCCTGGTAACTATCGACGATTGCGGCCATGCGGGCATAGGTATTTAGTTGATTGGCATTGAGTCCGCGGGGATAGCCGCTGCCATCTTCCCGCTCATGGTGTTGTGAAACGATATCAAATACTGCTTCAGGAATATCTCCCGATTGCTTGATAATTGTTTCACCGTGCGTGACATGTTTTTTGAGCTGTGTGAGTTCTTCAGCGTCAAGAAAATCAACTTTTGCCGTTATCTCGGCAGGAACACGTAATTTTCCGATATCCATAAGCAACCCGCCCAGTCCGAGCAAGGAGAGCTCCGCGCGTGGAAGACCCAGATGCCGGCCAAAAGCAAGCAGAAGAATTGAATTATTCACTGCATTGTCGTAAAGCAGTTCTCCTGATGACTTAAGTTGCGCGAGCAACAGCATCGCATCAGGATTGCGCACAATGCTGTCGCTCATTGCGTAGACAGCATTTCGCGCATCCCGCACCTCGATATTGTTGCTGTGTTCGTAGTTTGTCCTGATTGCCTTGATAACTTCCTGCGCGATATGATGCACCTTGGCGGCGACTGGAAGTTCTTCTTCAACAGTACGCGTATCGGTATAGATTTGACTGCCATGAAAAGGTGTCTTTTCAACAGCGGCTCTGGGCGTTTTATAGGCTCGTGGAGAAGTTTTTTTTGTTTCGTGGATTTTTACTGTATTCAATGTGCAGGAACTGTATTTCTTGACGATATGCGATTCGCTTTTGTTGAAATCGACATAAACAAATACACAGTGACGTTCTAACTCTAAAATGTCCTCCATGGTTTTAATCAGAATCCCCTGGATCGAGTAAGGTGTTTCCAGCCAGGGGCGGTCAAGCTTGCTGACATACATTCCGAATCTCAACTCCCGAACTCTTATTTTGTAGATGGATTGGCTGGTACCCATTCAGCACCTGTTGAAAAAGCAATTGCGAGCAATCTTGAAGCAAAACATAGGGCATTGATAGCTTAAATACAAATGATGCATTATTTTAATCGTTTCAATAAATTGAGCTTTTTTGACTTGTTGGTATCAATGTCGGTTTATAATTCAATATACTGCTGTATCGGTGTTGGTGTACATTCAAACGCACGTGCTGTGTTGTGTTTTTTTCAGCGCTTTCCAACAATAGTTATACCTGAAAATTGCCAGAACAAAATGAAGAAAAGAAGTTACAAAACGATCATTTCTCGCTTGTTTGATATCGATCGATGCTTTTTTACTGAATTCATTGGTGCGGATTGTCAGCATATGCCCATTGCAGTGTGTTGTGCTGAGTACAGAGCGACGTATGACTATCAGTCATTCTGGGATAAAAGAAAGGAGTGTGTTATGGTCAAAAATTTGTCTCCTGTTTCGATCATTCAGTGTCCCTCCGGAACTTCTTGAAATGTATCGATTCAAAAAATCCGGAAACATATAAAAAGCACATAAAAAATGACAAATAATAAGATTTGCAGACAAGCATTTACGCAGCTTTACCATGATATCGAGCAACAGATTGTCGGTCAGCAGGCATTGGTGCAGCGCCTTTTGCTGACATTGTTATGCGATGGCCATTTGTTGCTGGAAGGTGCGCCTGGTTTGGCCAAGACGCGCGCGATCAAGTCTCTGGCGAGTGGTCTGGAAGCCGATTTTCATCGTATACAATTTACGCCCGATTTGTTGCCAGCGGATTTAACCGGCAGCGACGTTTTTCATCCGGAAACCGGCAGTTTCACCTTTAATAAAGGGCCACTGTTTCATAATGTGATACTCGCCGATGAAATCAACCGTGCGCCTGCCAAGGTGCAGTCTGCTTTGCTCGAAGCGATGGAAGAGCGGCAGATTACAGTCGGTGCAGCCAGTTATCCATTGCCGCCGTTATTTATGGTCATGGCTACGCAAAACCCGATTGAGCAGGAAGGCACTTACCCGTTGCCTGAAGCGCAGCTGGACCGTTTTCTGTTGCATGTGCGCGTGGATTATCCGGATAAAAACGCCAGCCGTAGGATCCTGCAACTGGTGCGTCATGAGACCCTGTGTTCGCTGGATCGTAAAGCGCCTTATTCGCTCAGTAAATTGACACAGGAACAAGTTTTCACGGCCCGGCGTGAAATCATGCAGTTGCATCTGGCCGAAGCGGTTGAGGAATATATCGTTGAAATCATCGAAACAACCCGCAATCCCGCGCAATATGGGCAAGAGTTGTCCAGCTGGATTCGGTGGGGTGCGAGTCCGCGCGGCGCCATTGCCATTGAACGTGCTGCGCGCGCCACGGCTTGGCTGGCTGAGCGGGATTTTGTGACGCCTGAAGACGTGCAAAAAGTCGCAGCGGATGCATTGCGGCACAGAATTTTGTTGAATTATGAAGCAGAAGCGGAAGGCATCACTTCCCAGCAGTGTATTGACCAGATTTTAGTCAACGTACCGTCGCCATGAGCGAAGGCACCGCGCTGGAATTAAACGCCTTGATCCGGTTGCGTGCAACAGCGCGCGGCTTGGAACTCGGCGCGCGCAGGCGCGTATTGTCGGCGCAGGCGGGCGGTTATCTTTCGGTGTACCATGGCCGCGGGATGGAGTTCGATGAAGTGCGCGCGTATCAACCTGGCGATGATGCGCGAACAATTGACTGGCGCGTAACCGCGCGACGCGGACGTCCGCATACCAAGCTTTTTCGTGAAGAACGCGAGCGCCCGGTAATGTTTCTGGTCGATTTGCATCCGGGCATGTATTTTGGCAGCCGCACGCAATATAAATCTGTTCTGGCGGGCCGTTTGAGCGCTTTACTGGGGTGGGCGGCCGTGCGTGCGGGTGATCGTGTCGGCGGCATAATCCAGGCGGCAGGCCAGCACCGCGAAATACAACCGGCGGCGCGTGATTCCGGATTGCTCCCCCTGCTGCAGGCAATGATACAATTACAACCGGCTGAACCGGGCAATATCGTATCCGGCCGCATGGATCGTGCACTTGCACGCATGGCCCGGATTGCGCTTCCGGGCAGTATGATCATCATCCTCAGCGATTTCAGAGAACTGGGCGATAATGCTGAAAAATATCTGAGCGCCATGGGGCAGCATAATGATGTGATTGCTGCATTGCTTTATGACCCGCTGGAGGCATCACCGCCACCGGCAGGCTTTTATCGTCTTGGCGTCAATCAGAAACGCGTGTCTGTGGACACGAGCAATGCGTCGGTCATTGATCATTGGCAAACGCAATTTCAGTTGCATCGCGAGAAAATACGCGGCTTGTGCCTGCGTCATGCGATTCATATGTTGGAAATCGCCACCAATGATCCGATGGTGCCCGTATTGCGCGCCGGCTTGACCCGGCATAAAAAAGGGATCTAGGCGATATGATAGAAGATCCGCTTGCAGCACTGCGACCATTACATGCGCCTTCACCCGTCAGCTGGTGGCCGCCCGCGCCGGGGTGGTGGATTGCAGGTGTACTTGCGGTTATTTTTATCGTGCTGATTTACAGATACAAGAAACGCATTGCGCCGCAGCGCGCCGCGTTAGATGAACTCAAACTGTTGAAAAAAAATATGGACAATATTGCGCAGCCTGTCGCTATTGTGAATCAGTTGCTGAAACGGTATGCAATGGCCTGTTGGTCTGTGAACGAAGTCGCGTCGCTTACCGGAGAATCCTGGCTGGCATTTCTGGATGTTAACGGTGGCAACGGGAAATTTTCCGCTGGACCGGGGCAGTTATTATTGACCGATTCGTATAACAATGAACGTGCAGATTCAGAAGCACTGAATGAATTGATTGTGCTCGTTAACCAGTGGATTAAAATCAATACCCCACAAAAAAAGACAGATGTTTGAGTTTGCCTGGCCCTGGATGTTTGCGTGTCTGGTTTTACCGTGGATGTTTTGGCGTTTCTTGCCGCCGGTGACGGGGATAAATCAGGGTGTATTGTTTGCGCCGTTCATCAATGCCTATCAGGAAAAAACCACCACGATAATCAGCCGTTTTCAGTTGCGGTCCATGCGTACATGGGGTTTATTCGTATGCTGGTTTTTGCTGGTTGCCGCTGCGGCCAGGCCGCAATGGTTAGGCGAAGAAGCCGAATTGCCCGAAACGGGCCGTAATCTGATTCTGGCCGTCGATGTTTCCGGCAGCATGGAAATTGCCGATATGGGCGACGGGCGCACAAACCGGATGGAAGTGGTCAAACAGGTGGCCGGTGACTTTATCCGCCGCCGCGAAGGCGATCGCATCGGACTGATTTTGTTCGGCAGCGAAGCGTATTTACAGACGCCATTGACGTTTGACCACAATACCGTGGCCAGCCTGCTGCAGGATACTGTGATCGGTATTGCAGGCCGTGAAACAGCGATCGGTGATGCCATTGGTATGGCGCTAAAGCATATGCGGCATTTGAAACATTTGCAGGATGACCATGAAGAAGCGGTGCTGGTGCTGCTCACTGACGGCGCCAATAACGCGGGTCATGTCCAGCCGCGCAAAGCTGCGGAACTTGCCGCACAACAGGGGTTGCGGATTTATACCATCGGTGTCGGCGGTGAAGCGAGAGAAATGCAAAGTTTTTTCGGCATGCGTATGGTCAATCCGGCTTCCGATCTTGATGAGGAAACTTTAAAAATGATTGCTGACCTGACCGGCGGGCAATATTTCCGCGCAACAGACCGCGATACGCTGCAATCCATTTACGGTCAGCTGGATGAACTGGAGCCCACGTTAAAAGGCAGCCGCGTGGTGCGTCCGACAACTGAGCTGTTCATCTGGCCGCTGGGTCTTGGACTGATAATCAGTTTCATGCTTGCGGTGCGCTGGTGGCGGACGGGGTAATCAACTGTATTTAATGCTTTGGGTGTTATGAGTGAATTTCATTTTTTACGTCCATTATGGTTTCTGGCGTTGATACCGGCGGTATGGCTGCTGATCACACTTTGGCGTAAGCAGTCCGCAGGCGCGGCATGGCAGGCTGTCTTTGACCAGCCGTTATTGTCCGGCCTATGGCTGGAATCGCCCGGAAGATCGGCGCGCCTGCCTTTCGTTTTGCTTGCCGTAGGCTGGCTGCTGGCCATTATTATTCTGGCCGGACCGGTATGGGAACGTCAGCCGGAGCCAGTCTGGCAATCGCAAATGTCGCGGGTAGTCATCCTTGATTTGTCGCCAACCATGGATGCCCGCGATTTGACGCCATCGCGCCTGGAACGCGCGCGTTTCAAGATCATGGACATCCTGGAACGGTCGAGAGAAGGGCGCACCGGATTAGTCGTTTTTGCAGGCGAACCGCATATTGTCACGCCGTTAACCGAAGATAATGACACGATTAAAAATCTGATTACCGCACTGAGTACGGATATCATGCCTGCAAAAGGCGATTTTGCAGCGCCTGCATTACAAATGGCCGGCGATCTGCTGGACTTGAAAGGGATCAGGCATGGCGAGTTATTGCTGATTACCGACGGCATCGAAGATCCAGCCGCGGCGCTGGCCCAAGCGCGAAAATTGCGTGAACGGGGTTATTCGCTTTCCATATTGGGCGTCGGCACGGCGCTGGGCGGCGCGATCATGCACGACGGCGTTACCGAAGTCATCCGTTTTAATGCGGCACCGCTACAGGAACTTGCACGTGCCGGGGGTGGTGCATACAGTCAACTGACAACCGATGACCAGGACTTGAACCGGCTTTTGCCCGAAATTTCCGCCACCGGTGATTTCGGTCAAATGGAAAGCGGTGCAGGCGGCATTGAACGCTGGGTGGAATATGGCGTTTGGGTTTTGCCGTTGGTCGTATTGCTTGCCGCCGTATCGTTCCGCCGTGGCTGGTTGCTGGGATTTGCGGTTTTATTGATATCCCCGCCGCCGGCATATGCGTTTAGCTGGCAGGATTTATGGATGCGCGCGGACCAGCAGGCGCAAAAGCATTTGCAGCAAGGCGACCCGCAAACCGCCGCACAACAGTTTCTCGATCCCAACTGGCGCGGTATGGCATTGTATGAAGCCGGAGATTATGCCGCTGCGGCACAGGCGTTTGCCGAATCGGACGATATGGAAGCCAGATATAACCAGGGCAATGCGCTCGCCCGGGCAGGGGATCTGCAACAGGCAATCGATGCGTATCGTGACGTGCTGGAACAAAATCCTGCGCATGACGACGCCAAAGCCAACCTCGAATTGCTGGAAAAACTGCTGCAAGACCAGCAGCAGGATGGCGAATCGCAGCAGCAAAATGGTGATGGCGAGCAGGACGAAAAAGGAGAGGATGGGACAGAAAGCGGCGATGACCGAAATGAAGAAAATGGTTCGGAAGGCGATTCGGAACAAAACGATATGACGCAGCCTGAAGACCAAGCGCAAAACGACAAGCGCGACAAAAACGACGAAAGTGATGAACAACATGCCGAGGACACCCAGGCCGAACCGCAACCCAATGATGCGCAGCACGATGAACAACTGGACGAACAACAGGACGCGCGGCTGAATGCACCGACCCCAGAGGATGCGCCAGAAATACATGACACGCTGCCGACCGAGGAAGACATTGCACTGGAACAATGGCTGCGGCAGATTCCCGAAGACCCTTCCGGCCTGTTGCGCCGCAAATTCATGCTCGAACATGTGCAACGAAGACAACAATAGCAATGAATAGAAAACACATTATCTTGGTCATTACAGTTTTGCTGGGTTATTTGAGTATGTTTGCGCCGCCTGCTTTTGCCGCACTGACCGCGCAGCTTGATCGTGATCGCATCAGCGAGGGTGAAACCGTGCGGTTGACCATCGAAGCCGAAGGGCGGGTTTCATCCATGCCGGATACCCATCCATTGAACCAGGATTTTGACGTCACCGGAACCATGAGCGGCAGCCGCGTCAATATCGTCAATGGCAAAATGGATTCGCGCACTACCTGGACGATTTCGTTGATTCCCAAACGCAGCGGCGCATTGACCATCCCGCCACTCAATATCAATGGCGAATATACGCCTGAACTGACGCTGCAGGTTGCCGACGCATCCGTCAGCACAGACCCCGATAGGGCCGCGCCGATTTTCCTGGAAACGGAAGTCGATAAAACCGATCCGTATGTACAGGGCATGGTGCGTTACACACAACGGGTGTTTTTTGCCGTCAATCTGGCGCAGGGAACCCTGAGTGAACCCGAACATGAAAATGCGCTGGTGCATAAGCTCGGAGATGACCGTGAATACCTGGCGCAACCCAATGGCCGGTCTTACAACGTGATTGAACGGGAATTTGCCGTTTTTCCGCAGAACAGCGGCAAACTGGTGATTCCCGCGCCGGTATTGAACGCACAAATCCCGGATCAGACGCAGCGGCACGATCCTTTTTTTGACCGCTTTTTTTCCAACACCCGGCCTGTCCGGTTACGCGGTGAAACGATTACGCTGGATGTGCGGCCACGGCCGAGTCAAAGTAAATCGCCTTACTGGCTGCCTGCACAAGCGGTTGAACTGCATGAAACCTGGCAGCCCGAAGACAATCAAATCAATTTTGGCGACCCGGTTACCCGTACCATCACCATCAAAGCCTTGGGCGTGACGGGTGAACAACTGCCGGAACTGAAACTGAAGGATCCCGAGGGTTTCAAACTCTATCCCGACCGCGCGCAATCGAACACGCAAAACCTGCCGAATACTGTCCAGGGGGAAAAAACACTGCGACTGGCGTACATGCCCACGCAACCGGGCAAATACACGCTGCCGGCTTTTACCTTGCACTGGTGGAATACCGTCACTGACAGCGAACAGGTCGCCACACTGCCGGAGCGCACCCTGGAAGTGCTTCCTGCTGCCGGACAGCAGCAAAACCCTGCAGCAGCATTCAATGATTTTGCGTTTGAATTCGGTGAAACAACCGCACAACACGCTGGACAACACACTGCACAAGGAATGCCGGCAAACCCGCTGCTGCAAAGTGATTGCGCTGCAACGTCTTCAACTCTCAATCATTCCGGCTGGTTCTGGGCAAGCCTGTTGTTTGCCGCCTTGTGGCTGATTACCCTGGGGCTCTGGTGGAACAACAGACGCCATCGCGTGATTCAGGTGGGTGACGAGAAAAAAGTATCCGGCCAGGAATCCGGGAACAGCCGCAAAGCCAGAAAACTCTTTTTAGCCGCCTGCAAGGACAACAACCCCCAACAAGCGCGCCATTTTCTGCTCAAATGGGCGGCATGCCACTGGCCGGAGTCTCCACCCAAAGGACTTGAAGAGCTCTCGATGCGTCTGAATAATCCGGCTATCAGTGCGGCGTTAACACATTTGGATAGGGTGTTGTATCAGGATGATCCGGAAAGCTGGGACGGGCAGGAACTGGCGAAACTGATTGCTGAATTGCCTAGAACTGATTATGCGTCTAATAGTAATAAAACCAAAAGTGCTTTGCCTGGGTTGTATTCCTGAAAGAAAGGGTAATGATAATGTGGCATTTTGTTCTTCCATTATATCGATGAGCGATGTTGGAAATAACGTATCGATGAACAATACGCTTTGGCGGGGTAACGGGAACAATTTTAATATAAATAAGTATTCCTAGATTTCGAATTCTGTTGTCAACAAATAGAATTGTCCGGTTTTATAGCAAATAAACTGTCCGCTTTGCAATTAAACGCAGTGAACTCCTCTCGATGTTCATTGCGAAGCTGTGGCGGCGGATTTACGCAACAGCTTTTCATCATGTTTTATTTCCTGGCCTGCTTTATCGTACTGGGCAATTTTCCGCGGCCCATGCAAGATCGCTAACTTGCCGTCGGGATAGCGCAGTACTGTCACCTTGGCCTTCACGTAATGACACCGATGTTGATTGGCAGGAATTTGCAGCTTCAAGTTGTTGAAGCTGACGCAATTGTCATGACCCACGACACGCTCATGACGCTCGCACAGGAAATCCTCAATTTCTCCACCGATCCAGGGTACAAATGCTGATCCATCTACCGCAGCAGGCTGCTTGAATTCATCGTTAAAAGCAGGCATATAGACTTCCTGCAGATAACGGTTTGCCGTTTCCATGTCGGCGATGCCTGCCAGCGCCAGTTCCTTGGGTAAACGTTCTTGATGGGTGCGGAACATGCGCTCACTGCGTCCACGCGCCTGTGGCGAGTAGGCCGCGATCATTTCAATTCCGAGCCGCTTCATGGCTTGTCCAAACTGCGTAAGATTATGTTTGTCTACTTTGCCACCAGCCTCTGGTGTATGCCAGTAGTGACTGCCTCGGTCTGAATAAAAGGAACAGAACAATCCTTGCTTCTCTATCACCGCCTGAACGCCTCTGAAGCTGCTGGCAGTGCCTTCTTCCTGAACAAAAAACATCGAGTAATGTTCACTGGTTGCATCGTCCATAGTGACGATTAAATCCCATTTCTGATTGGCTACCCATTCATGGGTGCTGCCATCCTGATGAATCATCATTCCGGTCAGTGGTGAGCGTTCACGACGTTTTCGATGCGCGCCACGCTTTGATGTACGTTTGATCAACCCAGCTTCTTGTAACCGGCTCTTAACCCACGTATAACTGCGTGTGCCACCGTCCTTGCAATACCATGCATGAAAATGCCTGGCATTCCAGCCAGAATAACGGTTGCGATACTGTTCCGTTAAACGCATCACTTCATCCACTGGCGCACAGCGGTGCGATGCCTGGGTCAGCCGCTTGTCCAATAACGCATCCAGACCACCTTCGTCGTATTTGTTCATGTAGCGCCGAAATGTGCGATCACATACACCAAGCAGCTTTGCTGCTTCGTCTTGCGTGATACTCCCACTTTTATAATTCCCATAGGCTTCCTCAAATCTCATCTTCCGTGTCTCCTGTAGCCATTCTGTCCGTTTCATCCTTGTCCCTCCTGGGACTAAGATAATCCGGACAAATCATTTGCTACATACCCGGACAGTTTATTTGTTCTCTACACCTAGATTTCGAATTCTTGTGGATCTAACATGATTTGTTAAAATGAACGTAAGATTGAGTTTGAGGAGCCATGGAATATGACAAATGAAGAGAATTCGGGAATGGAAACTGATCCCGAAGGGTTTTTGAAGATTGATGAATCATTCATTCTTATTGCCGGTTCGAGTGACGTTTTGGAAGAAATGGCTATCGCACAACGTGTTGTGCAGGATGTTCTCCGCGAGTATGGCAAAAATGATGTGATTGCCTACGTTTGGGATATCCATATCGGGCCAGAAGGTCCGGATCAACGACGTACCATGCAGCGCAGTATCCCTCGGCCCTCGTCAAACGAATGTCTAGGAGTTGTTTACATTGTGGGTGAGAGGATAGGACTTCCGCTGGAAGACGGCTTTGACGCAAGCATTATTGGCGGCGTTGAAGATTGGATGCAAAACAGCCGTTATCGTTTAGCACCGGAATGGCCAGATGACCCTGATCAAACACGCAAGCTGCTTGATGAAGGTTTCTTCCCACTGACAGGAGGGGTCTTCGAGTTTCTTGACGCTCGCGGCTATCGTAGTGATAACTATCCGGCAGGTAAACCCGGTTTGCTTTGCCTGATGGCAGACGGACCAATTATATATGGCGGTGAAGAGATAGCGCTCAATAGAAGTCGCTGGTTTAACAAGCAAACAGCGGGTATGACCCGCGCGGAGCGGACATCTTGGGATGATAAAGAATATGCGCCGCAATCAATAGCTGTACATAATTGGATGCGTGCATTAGCCGAAAGAGGACTGAACCAGAACCCAACCTCGACATATGAAGAACTGCGTCGAAGTGTACGTAGTTTTGTTACAGAGAAGATTTGCCGCAAACGCGGTGCGACCGGTAATCCTTATCGCGAACTTGAGTACTATGATATCGGTCACGGTGAAAGGTTCGTAGGCCGCAGCTCAATTATTAAATCTTGCGTTGCACATTTATTGGAGCGCTTCGCCGATACAGCACGGGTCCCCGTTGTCCGATTGGTTGGACCAAGTGGTAGCGGTAAGTCTTCCGTTCTTCGCGCAGGCATACTGCGCAGTCTCACCGATCCAGAGCATAGGCGCCGATTCCACATAGCAGTTTTTCGGCCGGAGGATTTCCGAACTTCGACCGGTCAACGAAAGCCAGTGGTTTTTACAATCCTGGAGGCGATCGCAAGACAAGCTCAACTCGCGATTCCGAATAATGACATCTTTGACGCCGTGAATCGAGGGGCCGACGCGCCGAAAAAAGCAGCCGAGATCATTTCTAATGCCTTAGTGCAGTCACAAACCCGAGATTCGAGTTTGGTTCTCGGTCTTGATCAATTTGAAGAAATTGTCGATATGCTGACAGGACGGGAAGCTGGCAACTGGCGCTCACTACTGCAGTTTGTTCAAGAAGCGGTTGATTTTCCAAATATCGGCATCGTTTACACACTGGAAAGCAGCCGTAAGTCTAAACACGACCAACTTGAGCTTGGAAAGGCATTCGAGACAGCTCATGAAGTGGAGGTCGAACTCACGAGCAATTTTATTGACGAGGTCATCCGTAGACCCTTCGCTGATACTGGCTATAAGCTGGCGAACGACGTGGTGGATAAACTTAAAAGCAATCTGAGTAAATTACAAGACAGGGACGATTATGCGGCCCGCAACTCGGTATTACCACTCCTCGCGCTACGTCTCTATCACCTATGGAACTATGTTAATGAGAGGTTCGAACCAGAAAGGACCCGGAACCTCATGCTGTTCGATCCGTCTGCCGATGCCGAAGATGCGATTTCACATGCCATGCTGAATGATGGCGGCGAATCGCTTGACTTCGAAGATATTATTCAGCAGCAGGCGGCGAGTGCGTGGCAACGCGCCAAAATAGGTGACATCAAAGATGATGCCCTCGACTATTTCCTTCAACCGCTTGTCGGTGTTGAAGGTGAAAGACTTCAGCTTGTTGCTGCGCCTAGACAAGTTCCTTACAAAAATGAGCAGGCATTGATTGATAGTTTTAGTCGTCATCGATTAATTGTTGGCGCAGGAGATGGATTGATAAGGTTAGTCCACGAAACCGTTCTAGAAAACTGGGCAGAAGCTAAGGGTTGGTGTGATAGTCGACGAGATTTTTTGGTGATGAAGGAACGGTTGCGCGATCGATCGAAGGTGTGGGAATCAGAGAGGCGTCCAAAAATCAGGCGTTCAAAAAAAACTGAAAGTGAAATCCCGGAGGCTGCAGAGGTACTTGCCGTTTATCGTAGGCATTGGGCGTTTGATAATGCCGACATACCTAATCGCGATCGTATACTATTTGAATTTTGTTTAAATATCTTCTCACATAGTCGCACTCCGCGCGCTCCGGTTGTGATGTCGCCGAAGAAAGGGAAGCATAATCATGCAACTTTGGCGGCATCCTATGGTTTGATGTTCATGTTGAAACAGTTTTTACGCCTAGATTCTGATAGTCTGCACGTGTTTTATGAGCATGGAAAGAGGCCGACTAGCCCCCTTGTTCAAGCTGCGTGGGGGCAGTTTAAAGCAGTTGAGTTTCTATTAGAAGCTGGAGTAAACCCTTTTCTTGGAGAGGCAGGGTGGCCGCCAGTACTTGCGCCCATCCAGATGGGCAGGCACGATATTTTTATGGCGTTAATGGATGCTGCAGCAAAGCAAGCTCCGAAAGAACAGCTCGAGAAAAAGCTTGCTTGCCCAAGCGAGGCGTCTCTTCTGCACTACGCTGCTCGATATGATAATTATCATGCTGCACGCGACCTTGTTCATTATTATAACTTTTCGCCGACTAGCAAAGACAACCGGGGATGGATGCCGATTCATTATGCAGCCGGCTGGGACGCAATAAATGTATTCGAATTGCTATGTGAGTACCTCACTGATGAAACAGAAACAGAGAATGCGCCTAACTGTCTGGTTATAGCTGCTGCGAACGGAAGTAAATCCATTTTAGATCGAGTCCTAGCTAATACAAATCAATCGGAATCTTTTAACAACGTAGCGTTAAGGATGTCAGCGTTTGAAGTCGCGGTTAAAAATTACCATTCTGAATGCGTTCGTTTGCTATTGCGATACATTGATCCAATGGAAAGTGAAGCCAGTCCGTTCAAGATATTATTCTGGACATTGGATCTGAAAGCCGAAGATAATGATATTGAAAAGCTTATTGAAACGCTTAGTGTTTTATTAGCAGATGAGCGTGTCGATGTGAATGCGGCAAGCGGACCAAATGAAACCACACCGCTCGGACTCGCGATGAATGTCGAGCGCGCTCAGCGCTTATTGCTTGAAGACCCGAGAGTTAACCTCGCGAAACCTGTCCGAAAAGAAGGGCCAACGGGGTTTTTCGTGGCTCTTAAGCTTGGCGTTTGGAGCGCTGTGCGTCGCTATATTCGCGAGAATGGCTTGCCGCAAGATCTACTTACCGACGAGCATGGGAATACCGTGCTGCACCTGCTCACAAAGTCAAATGCCCCGACAGATTTGATCAAAAAACAGATCAACCAAGCAACCAGTGAACAACTAAATTCACTTAACAAGCGTGGGCAAACACCTTTTACGCGTGCGCTGAGCGCAAAAAACTGGAACCTGGCGTCAAGAATGATTGACACAGAGCGACTAAGCGTCGGGGTGGCCGAATATGGATTCCAGGGAGAATTGTACGTTTCCTTGCAGTGTGGCGTGCCAGACGCACTTCTCAGGAAGATTGTTGATGCCTTCCCAGAGGTATTCCGTGAAGCTGATCGGTTTGGCTGGACGATTCTTCATCACATCGCAGCGCTCAATCTTGAGGACTGGGTTAGTAGAATTGCACCGCTTCTCAATGATTCATCTGCATGGACAATCGAGGATTCTTGGGGACGCAGACCGATCGACCTCAGTAGTGACGTAATCCGTAGTTCGGTTTCCGCCGACAAAGAACCGAGAGCTTTGCAAGAAGGCCGGAACTGGGATGTTCATGCTGGCTGGCATAAGGTAGACAGTAAGAGTGCGAAAATCTTTATTAAGCACACCAAAGGTGTGTTGAAGAAAGCGAAAGCGACAAGTGATGCAAGCGGATGGATCGTGGAACGAGGCGCGTTGTCATTCTATCCGGGCAGCGGTATCTTCAAGGTCCGCGCGAAATCGTGGGAGCATCCTAACCGTGCGCTCTATTTTCTTGAAAACGGAGACGATGTTGCTTATCTAAACGGGGAGTCTCCGCCAATTCATGAGTTTAATGCCAAGCATGATCTCAGCCTTAACGCGGATAATACTCTTGACTATCTGAGGTTCTTCTGTTTCTTTGTGAGAGGTGATGAAGGGCCGTTCTTCATATTCGATCATATGAACGATGCGATGTTCGAAGCGTCAATGTCACCCGCCGACCGTAAATTGCTCTTGGCAGCGGCGCACCCGGCATGGGTCATCGATAAGACGGAAGGTGGCTTCGAGGCCGTAGCCCGTGTTTTCTATAGCAACGCTCTTTTCGGAGCTTACTTTTTCATTAAGTCCACAGGAATGATCGAAATGCGAGATGACTTTCCGTTGATGGCGGATCTGAGCGGGGCAATCGATATGCCGTTGATTTAAGTACCAGCAAGAGGATACCCAGTCTTGCATTGCAACATCATGTCAATAGCGACGCAAAAACCGGTTGGTTTGATGCGCCGCCGCAAGATGTAATGTATGAGGATCAAGTGCGGGGAATGCCGTATACAACTAATCTGCCGGGAGACGAGGCAATTAAACGGTCACTTGAATATGACCGGATTCAGTCTGGTTTGTCCCGTCACCCCGGCCCGACCCTTGCTATCTTGCTGTTGGGTTCAGTTGAATCCGACTCGGTAGAATCAGGGATTCCATTGTATGTCGTTCCAGAAGGTATGGTACATATTGTCACCATTACCGCGGGCAAAGCAGTCTAGACGATGAGGTTCCCATGAGACGCAGTTGGGTTTGCCTTTGACCAATCCATTCAGGTTTTCCCAGCCCCCCCAACTGTTTCCATTCCACCACTTGTGATACATGCGATCTTCATCGCCTCGAGCAAAGCAGTCGATACGATTCGATCCCCAGGAAACACATGCAGGTTGACCTTTGATGCTGCCACCCCGAGATCGCCATATCAGCCAACTAGAGCCATTCCACGATTTATGGCGCATGGTATAACTGCTACTTCGAACAAAACAATCAATACGATTCGGTCCCCAGCTGACACATTCTGGCCGGTCTTTAAGAATTCCTCCGAGATTTTCCCACCCATGCCAGTTTGAACCGCTCCACCATTTATGGTACATACGATTTGCACCGCCGCGTGCAAAACAATCTATACGGTTGGGTCCCCAGGAAACGCAGGAGGGCTGTTCCTTGATCACTCCGCCTAGATCATCCCACCCATGCCAGCTCGCGCCGTCCCAATACTTGTGGTACATATGATCATTGCCACCGCGCGCAAAGCAGTCGATGCGGCTGGCTCCCCAAGAAACGCATTCAGGCTGATCCTGGATGACGCCACCTAAATCCAAAACATCCCACACCGAGCCATCCCAGGATACTTTGTGCATGCGATTACTCTCTCCGCGAACGAAGCAGTCGATGGTATCCGGCATCCTTGAGAGACAACTGGCCTGACTTATTGTCTCAACATTGAGATTTTGCCAGCCATGCCAGTCCGAACCATTCCACCACTTATGATATAGATTATTGTCGCCGCCACGCGCAAAGCAATCGATACGATCCGGGCCCCATGATACACATTCTGGCTGTTCCTCTATAATACCGCCCAAGTTTTGCCAGTCATTGTCATTCCTGGCGTAAAGGATTACTTCGCGTCCTTTGCGAGAGTTATACATGACGTCGTACTTATGGGCTACATTAGTTATTTCGATCTTTTCATGATTGGCGTTGGGGTAATGGTCCTTGATATGCGCATAATAATTCAGGCCGCGTTCATATCGATTCGGACCTTGTGCATTGGCTTGACATGAGGTAACGAGTCCGCCATTGGCTGAAGTGTCCGCAGTGCCCAGCATAATGTAGACCTCACGGGAAGTTAACTGATTAATGATTTGTGTAGTGAGTTGCGACCAATCTTGGTTGGGATATCCATTAGACGAACTTGTGTAGGGAAGAAGATGTACTCCCCAAAGCCCATAAAAGTAACTGTTATAATAATCCGTTTCAAAAATACTGTCGCAACCATTGCCGACCGGCTCAGGACGATCAGTAGAAAGATACATATAAGTACTTGGATTGGCGACGACATATTTTACTTTCAAGTCTGCGCGCAAGTTTTGTTCTTTTACATTTATTGCGGCATAGCGTTGCACGAACTGACCGCCTGCTGAATGCCCAACGACAGTAACCATTTTAATGTTGGGAAAATTATCGTTAATTTGCTGCAAAATTACATCAATTACCGAGAACGAAGATACCTCTGCGCCATTCACAGAATTGTAGCCTCCTCGCCAACCATCTCCTCCATCTTCCCAATACAGCATGTCGGCATCACTCTGTTGGGATTCTGGTAATTTTGGTGCTGCGATCAGCGTGCTGTCTAGCATGCCCTCGGTTTCAGCGGCATTGCTGATTTGGTTATAATTAATTTCCGCATCAAGGTCGCTGCCATGGATGACGATAACGGCGCGATCAAAGTCATTGCTGGGCGTGCCAATGGCATGATTGCGCCAGTATTCTACTTTCCCTCCGTTAATTGTTATGACCGCAGCTTGTGAATGGGATGCTATAAAAAAATAGCAAAAACCAATCATTAATAATTTGATGAATGAATAGTTTCGCATTTGACTTCTCCTGAATTCTATTAAATGAATGTTGTAAACCCATAAAAAACGGGGTGTTTATTGATGTTTTTCGTAACTAAAAAGGCATTTGGCGGGGGCAATTCAAGTTCTAAGTGCAATATTTATGGTGCCTTTGCCTTCTCTGAAATATGCCTGATGCACGATAAGCAGGGCATTGAATGCCTGAAACGGTATTTCGAAGAAACTGTCAATTTGGCGAACAAGTTGGTACATTTCAGGAAACACAAGACATTATTATCCAGAGATATGTAAAGTATCCTTTGAATTTTGCAATGAACTTCGATGGGGGTTCATTGCGCTTTGATTTAAAGCGGACAATTTATTTGTCAAAAAACCGGTGTTGCTGACATTAATAAGACTGGAACTTGTCCAGCCTTATTAAGTTTTAGTGTTTATACGTACAATTATCTGAATTGTTCTTGCTGTGCATCCAATTTCTGCAAAGCGTTATCGAAACCTTTGAGATCATATCGCTCTTGCAAGCTTTGCAATTCTTTTCGATACTCATGGACCTGATATTCTTGCATCAACCCATCGACCTGTTTGGCCAGGTAAGGGTCCAGTACTTCAAGAATGCCCAAATCCCATGGCGGGCAACTCAAACAAACCGGTGGAATCGGCCAGCGAGGATGCCATTCCGGCATTATTAATTCGGGTATCCGGACATGTAGCGAGATACAGTTGGATGCATTGAGAATGGTAAACCCTGAAGCAATAAAATTATTGATTACATCAGCTTTCTGGATTTCGCAGGCGTAATATGTCGGCGCGCTAACATTCGTATGTTGCACAACACCTGCTTTCTCAGCCGTGACAACTGCGGTATAAAAAGACGGTCCGGCCATTGCGCTATGTATCCATAACGTTGCCAGCAACATCAATGTAAATTTCATAATCACTGTTTTCATGATTTGGCTCCTTTTCACTTCTGGTAACAAAGATTTCTGGCAAAAGATGATTTCGTAAATCTTTGCCAGTCCATGGCATCACTTTACTCAAATTGGTCATATTTATATGTGATAATTCTCACGCCAACCCCTTTGTTTCCTGGAGTTAACCATGTCAATTCGATCTTATTTAATGGCAAAGTTTTATGATGTATCGATGAAAAAGATGGGAGAAGCTTGCCTGTCGGAGCGGCGTCAGGAATTACTATCAGATATTTCTGGAGATGTGCGGGAAATAGGAGGCGGCACAGGTATAAATCTCTTCCATTACCCAAGCTCAGTCAATAAAGGGCATCTTTAAAAATCCATACTTCGTTACAATACTTCGTTGTTTACAAAAAATATTTCCTTACATATCAATCATATGCTGCGTCAAAATTTTTTGTTCTCGCCTCGTCTTGTTTAAAACTCTGAATTTTTAGAGGCGCCCTAAACTCATTCTGACAGAACCTGAACCACATATGCTGAACATATTGAGGAATAAAATCGACGGTGTTATGAAAGAAAAATGTATCGCAGCAGAATATTCCGCTGATGCATTAAATTTTCCAGATAACTCTTTTGATGCTGTTGTTTCTACTTTGGTTTTGTGCTCTGTCGATTCGGCTAAGAGAGCGCTTGGTGAAATAAAGCGGGTACTGAAACCGGAAGGTAAATTTTACTTCATCGAGCATGTCATTGCGAAAGACACTCCACACTTAATAAAATGGCAAAAACTATTTCAGCCAATCTGGATTCTTATGTGCGGGAATTGCTATTTGACTCGTGATACAGAAAGCTCTATCGTTGATGCAGGATTTCAATTTCAATCCATTGAAAGACTGAGATCTACAGGCAGTCCACCAATCGTGTCGCCCACGATCAAGGGGATCGCAATCAATGGAAAAATCCCGCAAACCTGATAGCGCTCCGGGGCGTCAAAATTCATGTCATATCCTGGTAAATTGTTACCTTCAGTTATTTCAGAGAGTTACACGCACGAGTGGCCATAAATCGCAATAAAATAATAAAAGCAACGATTCAATCTGTTACGATATTAGTGTAAAAATTTCAGAGGAAATCTGATTCTGGCTGTTATCTGGACAGAAATGATAATTGAGATTGCTATGGGTGATACCAAACAGACCAAGTCCGAGCTTATCGAAGAAATACATCGGTTACGTTCCGAACTCGATGCTGTAAAGCTGATGACAGAAGAACGAACAAACCGGCTGAGTATCAGTGAAGAACGGTTTTCACTTGCGATGCGCGGGGCCAATGACGGGCTTTGGGACTGGAATCTTGAAACAGACGAAGTCTATTATTCAATTCGCTGGAAAAGCATGCTGGGTTATCGGGAGGATGAGCTCGATAACAATTTAAATACATGGACAAGCCTGGTTCACCCCGATGACAAGAACAGCGTGCAGAAAAAGGTTCAGGATTATATCGCCGGCCGCGCAGATGCCTTTGAAGTTGAAATGCGTATGCGGCATAAGGACGGCCATGAGGTTTTTGTGCTGTCCCGGGCATTTCTTGTGAAACGCGAATCTGACGGAAAAGCTATCCGTCTGGTCGGAACGCACGTCGATATCACGGAACGCAAAAAAGCGGAAGCGTTTGATAGTAAGAGTGCCGAAATTCTCGAGATGATTGCAATAGGGCGTCCCGCCTCTGAAATTTACGATGCAATTGCGATGATGTATGAATCCCGTCATCCAGGAATGCGGTGTTCAATGCTTGAACTGGAGGATAACAAGTTGTTGCATGGCGGCGCGCCAAGCCTGCCCAAGGCATATTGTGACGCTGTGCACGGTCTGGAAAATGGGCCGAGCGTTGGTTCGTGCGGAACGTCCACGTTTACCGGGAAACGCGTACTTGTCGAGAATATCGAAACAGATCCCAAGTGGGAAAAAATCAAACATATTGCGCTCCCGCATGGCATGCGGTGCTGCTGGTCTGAACCGATTATCAATTCCACGGGAAAAGTTCTGGGTGCGTTCGGCATGTACTACAATCATCCCGCGCTTCCAAATGAAAAGGAATTGAGCGATCTGGTTTCGGCTGCCAGGATTACGGGAATTGTCATGGAGCGGGATCAGGCGCAGAAACGAATACGGCAATTGGCCTATAGTGATGAATTAACAGGGCTTTCCAGTCGAGCCTCATTTTTTCAGTATGTCGAAGAAATCATCAAAACGGCCGCTCGGCATAATCGCCGTTTTGGACTGCTGTATATCGATCTGGACGGCTTTAAGAGTGTTAACGACAGTCTTGGGCATGATGCCGGTGATATGCTTCTTAAGATTATTGCCAGGCGGCTGGTCAGTGCCTGTCGTGAAACCGATTTTATTGCACGCCTTGGTGGCGACGAATTTTGTATTCTCATTGAAGAAATCCAAGGTGACTACGCGGCCAATGTTGCCAGGCGTTGCCTTGAATTGATCGCCCAACCGGTCGAGATTTATACCCGCAATATCAATCCGGCTTGCAGCATCGGGATAGCATATTATCCTGACGATGGAGATAATTTGTCGGCTTTTTTAAAGGCAGCGGATACTTCGCTATATACTGCGAAAGAAAATGGAAAAAATCAGTATGCGTTCTATAAAGCGGAGCTTACGCATAAGGTCGAGTATCGTTTTCAAGTTGAGCAAAACCTGAGAGAAGCCATTGAAAAACAGCAATTATCACTTGTTTACCAACCTCAGATTAAAATATCCACCGGTGAGATTATTGGTGTCGAGGCGTTAATCCGCTGGCGCCATCCTCAACTGGGCCAGGTTCCGCCGAGTGAGTTTATTCCCATTGCCGAGAGAATCGGTATGATTCAACCGCTTACCGAATGGGTGCTGAGATCGGCATGCTGCCAGTTGGTTGCGTGGAAGAAAAAAGGGTTGTGCACGCCACGTATAGCAGTAAATATTTCTCCAAACCTTTTTCTCGATAAGGCTTTTGTGTCGCTGATCAAGCGGATTATCGATGAAGAAAGCATTGTTGCGGACGAGCTGGAACTGGAAGTAACAGAAAGCGTTGTACAGACCGATCCGCGCAATCTTTCAATTTTTCAGGATTTGAAAAACCTCGGTGTTGTCTTGGCAATCGACGATTTCGGAACCGGTTATTCATCTTTTGCTTCCCTTAAACACCTTAAGGTTGATTGCCTGAAAATCGACAAGTATTTTATTGACGATATGCTTGTCGATAAGCAAGCACTGATCCTGGTCAGTTCCATGATAGAAATGGGAAACAAACTGGGCTACGGGATTATTGCCGAAGGTGTTGAGACATTGGAACAGCTTAATATTCTCAAAAACCTTGGGTGCGAGGCAGTGCAGGGTTACCTGTACAGTAAACCCGTCCAGGCTGATATGATTTCAAAATTGCTGATTAGCGAGTCTCGCATCAATGTTTTCCAACAGGGCAAGGTGAGCAAAATAACCAGCGTTTCGAAACGCCAGAACAGGTAGAACCGGCGATCAGTCAGGTTCAGCAGTTTAAAATTTATAACCGCGATGCAGTGCAACAATTCCAGCGGTCAGATTGAAGTATTCAACACGTTCAAAACCGACTTCTTTCATCATTTCCTTGAGGGCTTCCTGTGAGGGGTGCACACGAATCGATTCGGCCAGATAGCGGTAGCTGTCTGCATCATTTGCGAAGATTTTGCCCATGACGGGCAGCATCTTGAATGAATACGTGTCATACATGGGACGAAGCGGCTCCCATACTTTTGAAAATTCCAACACAATAACTGTGCCGCCCGGTTTGATTACACGCAGCATTTCTTTCAGTGCAGTTTCCTTGTGGGTCATATTGCGCAAACCAAATGCCACACTGACGCAGTTGAAATAATTATCCGGAAACGGGAGTTTTTCGGCGTCGCATTGGGCAACAGGTGTCGGTGTTCCTTCATCAATCAAACGGTCCCGGCCAATCAAGAGCATGGAATTGTTAATGTCGGTTAACCAAACTTCGCCGGATCTGCCAACCTGTTTTAAAAAAAGTGCGCTCAGATCGCCAGTGCCGCCGGCAATATCCAATACCTTGTCACCGTTTTTAACGCCACTGACATCAATTGCAAAATGTTTCCACAAACGATGCAATCCGGCGGACATCAGATCATTCATCAGATTATACCGTTCAGCGACTGAATGAAAGACGTCGGCGACTTTTCCGGCTTTTTCTGTTTCTGAAACGGTATTAAAACCGAAGTGTGTGGTTTTGGTCATAATTTGTTAGATCGGGATGGTTAAAGTAATCCGATGCAGACAATCTGCAAAATTACGAATGCTGTTTAATGATGCTGACAGCTTCGATGGCTTGCCGTGTTGTTATCAGTATCGGACTCACGGGTTGCATTGGCTTCTTTCAGCCGCTCCAAATAGTCTTGCCACATTTTATCCTGATTAAGCCCATATTTGTAGAGTAAATCCCAGGAGTAAAGCCCCGTGTTATGTCCGTCGCTGAAAAACGGTTGAATAGCGTAATGGCCGACAGGGTCAATTTTCAGAATATTGACATTTTTTTTTCCGGTTTGCAGAATTTCTTGGCCGGGGCTGTGACCACTCACCTCGGCTGAAGGGGAATGAACGCGTAAAAATTCGCAACTGAATTGAAATTTTTTGCCATCTGAGAATGTAATATCGAGTATTCTCGACTTTTTGTGAAATTTTATTTCTGTGGGAACGGGCGCATTTTTAGATAAACCGGCCATAGCTTTTATAAGTATTTTGAATAGTTCTTTTCATAATAAACTCAGACTAGTTGATAATGCAATTGATTGCAAATCCTTTAAATGGAAAAATGAGTAAATATTAATAGGTATCTCCAGATGTCCGCCAAGATCATGATAGTCGAAGATGAAACCGTTATTCAGAAATTGATTGCAATTAATATGGAACAGGTTGGTTATACTGCTGTTTGTGTGACTAACGCGGAAGAGGCGAAGCAGTCTATCAATGACGCATTGCCCGATCTGATCTTGTTGGACTGGATGTTGCCCAACATGTCGGGAATAGATTTTGCGCGTATTTTGCGTAAAGACGCACGGACCCGGTTGATTCCCATTATTATGTTGACCGCGCGCGCAGATGAAAGCGACAAGATCAGGGGGCTTGAGATTGGTGCAGATGACTATGTCACCAAACCCTTCTCTCCGCGTGAATTGATTGCCCGTGTCAAGGCAGTGCTGCGCAGGCGCGCGCCTGAAACTCTGGATGAAATTATAGAGATTGACGGATTGGTTTTTGATCCGATCAAGCACCGAATTGCAGTGGGAAATGACGAAGTGGAGTTGGGGCCGACTGAGTATCGTTTACTGTATTTTTTGATGACGCATACCGAACGTGTTTATTCTCGTAGTCAATTGCTTGACCGGGTATGGGGCGATCATGTTTTTGTTGAAGAAAGAACAGTCGATGTGCATATTCGGCGTTTGCGCAAGGCGCTGGAAAAAGTGGGAAAAGATGGTTTGATCAAGACAGTCAGGGGCGCTGGTTATCGTTTTTCTGCCGATATCGATGCAGATCAGGACGATTAGAAGTTTTTTATAGGATTTGAGTGTGTTTGGTTTTTGGCAACGACTGGGGGGCGTGTTTCTGGTCGCGATTATCGCATTGCTGATTGGAGCGTTGGCTGGAGCGCTGGCCGGGCTGGCTTTTTTCAGCATAGTCCTGTTAGGGTTGGTGATTCATCATACAAAGCACCTGGTGGCTTTAGAGCAATGGCTGCTGGTATCGAATCATACGCCATCGAGCATACCTGCCGGTTCGGGTATCTGGGATAATATTTTTGCGCATTTGGCGCGGTATGTACGTACGCAGAATCAGAGTCAGCAACTGATCAATCTCGAGTTGAAACAGTTGCAAAGCGTGACTGCGGCTATGCCGGATGGCATTGTTATTCTCGATGAGAGAGATCATATCGAATGGTGTGATCCTGTGGCCGAGAAGCATCTTGGAATAAATCTGGAACTGGATGTCGACCAGCAGATTACTAATATGGTTCGCCAGCAGTCTTTTGTGGAATATCTTGCTGCAGGTAAATTCAGCAAGCCACTGGTGCTCAGACAGATGCGTCATCATCGACTGACACTGTTGATGCAACTCGTTCCTTATGGCAATAAACAAAAACTGTTGATTAGTCGGGATATCACAAGCTATGAGAGAATCGAGGCAATGCGCCGGGATTTTATTGCCAATGTTTCACATGAACTGCGTACACCGTTGACAGTAATCGGTGGTTATCTTGAAATGCTGTCTGGCGATTCGATAATTGATCATGAAATGCAGCAGCATGCCTTGACTGCGATGACCGAACAGACAGTACGGATGCAGCATCTGGTTGAAGATTTACTGACGCTTTCACGGCTGGAAAACACGCTCAACAAATTGAGCGAAAGCGCGGTCGATATGGCATCTTTGTTGCGTGAATTGCATCACGAAGCTGAATCGTTGAGTGGTGGAAAGCATACCATCAACCTGAGTGTGGACAGTGAAGACTATATCCTGGGCAGCCGGGAGGAATTACGCAGCGCATTCGGTAATCTGGTGAGTAATGCGGTTCGTTATACACCCGAAGGCGGTAAAATTGATATCCACTGGGAGGTCAGCGAAGGAAAAGGCATGTTTTATGTCCGTGATACCGGTGTCGGTATCGAACAGGAACATATTCCACGCTTGACCGAGCGTTTCTACCGGGCTGACAACAGTCGTTCAAGAGAAACAGGCGGAACCGGACTTGGGCTGGCAATCGTAAAACATATTCTCAATCGTCATCAGGCTCGCCTTAAGATTCACAGTATTATCGGTAAGGGGAGTGAATTTTGTATTCAGTTTCCGGAAAAACGGCTAATTGTGAGGCCGTGAAATTTATCGCGCCGCTATCATGTTGATTAACTGCACTCTCGGGATCGGGTAATGTGTTTGTTCGTTAATGTTATCCTTCCGCAATCTTTCTCGCAGAGCAAGTAATACTAATGCGGTAAAATGTGTATGGTTCTTGGCGTTGTTCTAAGTGGTAGGATTTTATTGATGCAACTTTATTGGCTTAGGGACTGTTCTCAATGAGCGAATTATTTCTGTTGTCCCTGAAATGGTGTCAGGCAAGGCATGAGAAGCGTGGTTTGGTTATTCCAAATAAGCGACGAATAACGTGCCATGGCACCATTTCAGGGACAACCCATTGGGCTGGACCCATTTTGGTTCTCTGCAGTGTTATCATTCGCTCATGTAGAGCGACTACACAACGCTCACTCTGCCTTGCTGAGGCCCAAAATGGGTGCCAGCAGAAACAGTTCACTCATTGAGAACAAGCCCCTAGTATTGGTATTAGAAATTTTGAATAAATTTGTCATGTTATTACTGTGTTGCTTTTTAGCAGCATGTAAGACGGGTCAGCCAACTGATCCAGCTGATTTGGCGTCAATACCAGATCGTTTTGTAGCAGATGATTCGGAGCCGGGTCTGCTGTATCGCAAACAGATTCGGCCAATACTGGATAAGCGTTGCATTGTTTGTCATGGTTGTTATGACGCGCCCTGCCAATTAAATCTGACTTCTGCTCAAGGTATCAACCGCGGCGCCAATAAACTGCCCGTTTATAACGGTACACGTTTGACCGCCGATCCATTGACGCGTTTATTTGAAGATGCGCATACTGTAAGCGAATGGAGAGAAAAGGACTTTTTCCCGGTTATCAATGAAAATTCTCTTCTTGAACCCCTTCAAGGCAGTCTGATTTATCAGACACTGAAACTCAAGAAACAGAATCCGTTCGATACGATCGCCGGACATAATGAAATTATTCCTGACGACCGTTTTGATTTTTCCTTAAACCCGGATAATATTTGCCCGGATATCGATCAGTTTGATCGCTTTGCCGCTTCTCATCCAAACTGGGGCATGCCTTATGGTTTGCCGAATATCGAGTCATCCGAATTTAAGTTATTAAAACACTGGTTGCAGATTGGTGCGCCTTTGACAGCTTTGCCGGAATTGGACGCTGTTTACCGGGAACGGATTGATGCATGGGAAGAATTCCTAAATGGCGATTCGGCCAAACAGCGTCTGGTTGCGCGTTATATCTATGAACATTTGTTTTTGGGGCATCTGTACTTTGAAGATCTGGAGAAGAACAACAGTACAGTACAGGCTTACTTTAAAATCGTCCGTTCACGCACCCCGCCCGGACAGGCAATTCGCATTATCAGTACCCGCAGGCCTTATGATGATCCGGAAGTCGACAGGGTTTATTATCGGCTAGAGCGAATAAAGTACAGCATTGTTGCCAAAAGTCATCTGCCCTACGCGTTAAGCAGCGAACGGCTGCAACGCTTCAAGACATTGTTTTTGGAAACGCCCTATGTTGTGGACACCGTGCCCGACTATATCCCTGAACTGGCGGCCAATCCCTTTAAAACATTTTCTGCGATACCGGCCAATATTCGATATCGTTTCATGTTGGAGCATGCAAAATTCACGATAAACGGTTTTATTAAAGGCGCGGTTTGTCGTGGACAAATTGCATTGAGCGTAATTAACGATCATTTCTGGGTGTTTTTTGTCAACCCGGACCAGGAGGCGCTTGCCGATATCGATCGGTTCCTGAGCGAGCAAAGCGAGCAATTAAGGATGCCGCCAGAGCGGGAGAGTAATGCCGGCATTCTGAGTCATTGGACCGAATATTCAGCATTGCAGGCTTCTTATCTAAATGAAAAAAGCAAAAGACTCAATGCATTGCTAAAAGACCGTCCCGGATTGAATTTGGACTGGGTCTGGGATGGCGATGGATATAATCATAATGCTGCATTGACAGTTTTCAGACATTTTGACAGCGCCACCGTGATAGAAGGTCTGGCCGGCCAATCTCCCAAAACCGCGTGGTTAATCGATTATCCAATTTTGGAGCGCATCCACTATTTGCTCGTGGCCGGTTTTGACGTCTACGGCAATGTAGGGCATCAACTGTCTACGCGTCTTTATATGGATTTTTTGCGTATGGAGAGTGAATTCAATTTTCTTGCATTACTGCCCAGTGAAGCGCGAACCGCCTTGCGCGAACACTGGTACCGGGAAGCAAGCGAAGACGTAAAAGACTATGTTTATGGTCACGCGCATTTAAGCGCCGAACCGGAGATGGCTTATCCTGACGACAAACCTGCTAAACACTATTTGTATGACAGTCTGCGCCATAAATTAACCGAAGTTTTATCGACTCGTTACGCGCTGGAAGCGGACACGGTTCCGGTGCAGCACGAACAGCTGTTAAAAAAGCTCCATGCATTACGGGGAAGATCGGCCAGCATAATGCCGGAAATGAGTTTGTTAATGGTGATAGATAATAAGCGGGGCGATAAGGTTTATACCATTTTGCGTAATAGCGCGCATACACATATAACCAGTTTGTTGCTGGAAAAGACTAACCGCTTGCCGGAGGAAGATTATTTGACTGTATTACCTGGATTTGTAGGCGCTTATCCGGATGCCCTATGGCAGGTTGAGTCGGAGCTGCTGGAAGATTTCATCGCGAAACTAATCAGCCTGAAAAATGAAAATGACTATCGTCAGCTAATGCGTCATTTTGGAATAAGGCGTTCGCATCAACATTTCTGGCGCTTCAGTGATGACTTGCATAAGGTTTACCTCGAACACGACCCGGTCGAATACGGGGCCTTGGATTATAATCGGATTGAAAACCGGTGATTTGTTTGGGTAACGAATAAAACACCAAATGGATGCTTTTCTTCTTTTGTGCATCGTGCCAAAAACTTGAATGACTGGATTCGGGTGATTCTGACTTTGACATTGATTAACCCGGCATACATTGAAATAAGAAGTTTATTTGATGTTATTGCCGTAATTCAGTAAAATCCTGTCTTTTTAATCCCTTGTCTTACCATGCGTTTATGGAAGGCTTTACCCAAAAGGAATGGCAATAAGCAATTATGCGACATTATGAAATTGTATTTATAGTACACCCTGATCAGAGTGAACAGGTTCCTGCGATGATAGAACGTTATCGCACTATTGTGACTTCAAGAAAAGGTAATATCCACCGTCTTGAGGATTGGGGCAGGCGGCAACTCGCTTATCTTGTCCAGAAAGTACATAAAGCGCATTATGTTTTGATGAACATCGAATGCGACCAGGAAACACTCGATGAACTCGATTATGCATTTAAATTTAGTGATGCTATTTTACGTCACTTAACGATCAGAATGGATGGCCCGGTAACAGAGCCTTCGCCGATGATGCATCAGAAAGACAGAGACGAACCGGATGCGGGCCCGGCCGATGACACGGAAAAGAGTGAGGCCTCTGCTGAGAAGAATGTTGAAGCATCTGAAGCAGACCCGGATTCGGGGGAATCAGAAGAAACCGGTGAAGCCGAAGTGTCTGAGGTGACCAGTAGCACGGCGACATAAGTTCAAGTGGAATGTAACCAGACGGTTATTTGTGGTGAAATAATTCGGCTCGGCGTTTTACGTTATACCCCTGCAGGTATTCCAGTCGTGGATTTTGTGGTGAAACATCAATCGCGTCAAATGGAATCCAATATCGTTAGGCAGGTAAATTGCGAAATGCAGACCGTAGCGTTGGGTGAAACGGCAAAAATCATTTCTGAAATGCGTTTGGCGAGTAACGTCAAGATAACCGGATTTCTCAACAGAAAAAGCCAAAACAACCCGCAACTGGTATTACATGTTGATAGCATAGTTAAAATTTAAAGAATACAGGAAAAGAGAATATGGCACGTATGTACAAGCGTAATGATGGTAAAGACAAGGAAAGAGAAAAAAGAATTAACCGTCCTTTATTCAAGCGTAAGAAATTTTGTCGTTTCACCGTTGAGGGCGTAAAAACAATCGATTATAAAGATATCGATGTTTTGAAGGATTTTATCAGCGAGAATGGAAAAATAATTCCTGCACGTATAACAGGCACAAAGGCGTTTTATCAACGGCAGCTCGGCACAGCCATTGAACGTGCCCGCTTTCTTGCGTTATTACCCTACACGGATCGTCACTAAGGAGCACATTTATGCAGGTTATTTTAATGGAAACAATTGCTAAGCTGGGGCGACTGGGTGAAATTGTCAATGTAAAAAGCGGTTTTGCCAGAAATTATCTGATTCCTCAGGGAAAAGCCCAACGTGCAACCGAGCAGACTATCGCGGAGTTTGAAACAAAGCGTGCAGAGCTTGAGAAAAAACAGTCGGACACGCAGGCAGCCGCACAGTCTTTAGCCGATAGATTGGAAGGACTGATGCTGCAAATTTCACAAAAAACAAGTAGCGATGGCAAGTTGTTCGGTTCAGTAACAAACGCGAATATTGCCGATGCCTTGAATGAGCAGGGGTTTGAGATAGAAAAATCCATGATTCGCATGCCCCATGGCCAGTTAAAGCAGGTAGGCGATTATCCGATTAACGTTGCGCTGTATGGCGATATCTCCGCGCAGATCACAGTTTCAGTACTGGGAGAAACGGCGATTTAAGCCCTCATGAAAGCTTAAACAAAAAAGGACTCTATACGAGTCCTTTTTTTATTTCCATCATCCGGAAAGTTTGCACTGGGTGCAAACTCAAATATCAAGGACCTGGCAAACAACTCATTGATTGGTAATACGGCCAGATTGACAACTGCGCCATAAATTGTTTGGCTGTGCTGTGTTAAACATTCAAGTGAGCCGATGACTTTATAGCCAACGCCAGTTGATATAAGGCATTCTTGTTTTCACCTGAAATTTCGGCGGTGAGTTTGACGGCCTGTTTGAGTGGCAGTTCGGTCATCAGTAGTTTGAGTGTTTTTTGAGCTTGATCGCTGATTGCGGATTTTTCTTGATCTTGTCTGCCGCTGACCAGTAAAACAAATTCACCTTTCTGTCGGTGAGAGTCGGCTTTTATCCATGCGGCTGCTTTACCCAAAGTGCAGGTATGAATGGTTTCAAATAATTTGGTCAGTTCGCGTGCGAGGGTTAACTGGCGTTGCGCACCGAGCAGGGTTGTCATGTCGTTCAGACTTTCAAGAACACGATGCGGCGCTTCGTAAAAAATCAGTGTGTACGGTAATGCTGCCAGGGATGCAAGTTCGCGCTGGCGCGGACCGGATTTGGCCGGTAAAAAACCATAAAACAGAAAATGCGGATTTGAAATGCCTGCGGCAGACAGTGCACTGATGGCTGCATTAGCGCCTGGAACCGGTATAACCGTAAATCCATGTTCTCGTACATGCTGGACAAGAATTGCGCCAGGATCGGATATCGCGGGCGTACCTGCATCGGTGATCAACGCGACAGACTTTCCTTCAGCCAGAAAAGCGAGTATTTTATTCGCACTGGTTTTTTCGTTGTGTTGATGCAACGCAATCAGCCTGGTATTTTTAACCGCAATTGCATGATGGGACAGTAAGTGTCTGGAGGTTTGCACATGCTCGGCCGCGATCATGTCGACCTGTGCCAGTACGTTTAGTGCGCGCAGGCTGATGTCATTAAGGTTTCCTATTGGCGTGGCAACCACATATAATGCACTTTTCAACGGCATAGATTTTTACAATGCAACGTTTTTATATCGTTATTTGGGTAATTGTCGTAACACTATACGGCAACATATCCGCTTTCGCTACACATCCCGATGGATATTATCCAGGTGCGGTAGCGCCACCGCCACCGCCTGTGTCCGCTTATGCGCCTGTTCCGCATATTGCACTCATGCTGCCATTGCAGTCTTCAGCTTTTGGTTCCGCGGCGGAAACTGTAAAAGAAGGTTTTGTAACCGCGGCAAAACGGGAGCCCGCGATACCCTTGACCATACGCGTTTATTCTACGACAGATGATCCGCTGGATATTCTGATTACCTATCATCAGGCGCTGGACGCGGGTGCTGTACTAATCGTCGGTCCGTTGACACGTAATGGCGTTACGGCATTGGCCTCGAGCCATGTTGTTGAAGTGCCGACTCTGGCCTTGAATACCACGGATATGAACATGATGTTGCCTTCGAATTTATATTTGTTCGGCCTGCAGATGGAATCCGAGGCGAATTATATTGCCGATATGGCCTTATCCACGCATAAAAACCATGCCATTATTATCAAGGATTCCAGCAGACTGTCGGTGCGTTTGCAAACCGCTTTTGCCGATCGCTGGTTGTCCGAATACGGTAATACTGCTGAATCGGTTGAATACGATGAACAGCAGGCCTTTTTTTCACGACTTCGCAAGTATACCGGTGGCGGACAGAATCTGGTTTTCCTGGCGCTGGATGCGGATAAAGTGCGCAGGATTCGTTCATATCTGAATCCAGTAACCCCGGTTTACGCGACTTCGCAGATTTTTGTTACAAACCAGGATCCGCTTTTTAACCATGACCTGAATGGTATTCAGTTTGTGGATATGCCCTGGCTGTTACAACCTGATCATCCGGCGGTGATGACGTATCGGGGTTCGGATAATATGGAAAACAGAGACAAGGACAGCGAGCGCCTTTATGCGCTGGGTATCGATGCATTCCGTTTAATGCGCCACATGCTGCAGGTACGGTCGCCCTATGATATTGAATTTGATGGCGTGACCGGTCATATCCGGTTTGCGGCGCCGGCGCATTTTATACGTAAACCGGTTGCCGCCGTTATTGACAAAGGCAAGGTGCAATTACTGGAAAAATCACAGTAGTGCTTGTCCATGAAAGGCAGCGATGCTGAACAGACGGCTTTGTCTTATTTGCTGGGTCAGGGACTTGAGCTGGTTGAGCGCAATTACCGTTGCCGTTTCGGGGAAATCGATCTCGTTATGTCCGAGGGTAAAACTCTGGTTTTTGTCGAAGTCAGGATGCGTGCCAGCGATGTATTCGGTGGTGCGGCAGCGAGTATAACCGTTGCAAAGCAGGAAAAACTGTTGCGCGCGGCGCGCCATTACTTGTCCGGATTAAGACACGAGCCTTGCTGCCGTTTTGATGCCGTGCTCATGACAGGCATTGATAATCCGAGAATTGAGTGGATCAGGAATGCTTTTGGTGAATAATATCAAAGGTGTATGCTGCGCCCACCGTCGACAGCGATAATCTGCCCGGTAATATATGGGGCATCGTTGATTAGAAATTGTACCGCTTTGGCAATATCTTCAGGTTCGCCCATTCGTTTCAATAATGTTCCCTGAATGATTTTATTACGCGCGGCATCATCCGACCATTCGCGTTCTTCCGGCCATAATATCGGACCGGGCGATACACCGTTGACACGCACATCAGGCGCCATTTCCAGCGCCAAAGACTTGGTCAGCGCCAATAAACCGCCTTTGGCGGCATTATAGATAACAAAATTTTTCAATGGCCGTTCGGCATGAATATCCACAATATTGATCACACAGCCTTGCTGCGTTTTGAGATACGGCTCGGCTGTCTGCGCCAGAAATAGTGGCGCCATTAAATTACTGCCAATCAGATCGTTCCAGGCTTCAGTGGTGCATTGATTTAACGGCGTTGCAAAGAAACTGGATGCATTGTTAATCAGTACATCCAGCTGGCCGTAGCGTTTTACCGTTTTTTCGATGAGATCGGGCAGCAAATCGACATCCAGTAAATCGGCCTGCGCCAAAGCAGCCGAACCGGGTCGTTTCTGATTGAGTTCGTTTTGCAGTGCACGCGCCTCTTCCATTGAACTGCGGTAGTGGATGACAATCTGCGCACCATGCGCATGCAGTCGTCGGCAGATGGCCGCGCCCACGCGTTTTGCCCCGCCTGTAACCAGAACTACTTTTCCTTGCACTGTTTATCTCCCGTAAAATACTATTGGGTGTTTCTAAAATCCATGTTTTGTGTGCATCCGCAAAGCGGACTACTTGCTTACTCCGTTCTGTTACAATGCGTGATTGTTCACAAAAAACGTTTGCTTACATATCAATATCCTATGTTGCGCCAACTGCATCAATATTTTTTGTTCATGTCTTGTTTAAAACGCTGAATTTCTGAAGATGTCCTGTTGTTTATTGTCCAACCTGTTTAAAAAAACACACTGCCGACTTAAATTAATGCATCACACAATGTACCATAAAAATTATATTTAACATTCCCTAAGGCGTGTTAAAACACCCTACATTTTTGTCATGTCAACTTTTTCAAATCTATCCAGTTTGCCTGCTTGCAGTGAGATTGCCTTGGCGCACAGCAAAAAGCTTCAGACGCTTATTCGCAAAGAAATCGAATCGGCCGGCGGCTGGATTACATTTGAACGCTTTATGGATATCTCGCTGTATCAACCCGGGTTAGGGTATTACAACGGTGGAGCGACAAAACTGGGCGGCAGCGGTGATTTTGTGACTGCGCCGGAGATTTCTGCGTTATATGGCCGTACTTTGGCAAGACAGGTGCGACAAATTTCCGAACAGGTTGCCGGACAGATTGGCGATGCGGATGTACTTGAGCTGGGTGCCGGTTCCGGGAAACTGGCATATGACGTGTTGCTGGAACTCGAGCAATTGGCTTGCCTACCGAAACATTATTATATTCTTGAGGTCAGTGCAGAGCTGCGTGAACGGCAACAAAAACTGTTGGCCGGGAAAATTCCTCACTTGATGCCGCGTCTGGTCTGGCTTGAACAATTGCCTGAGCAATTTTGTGGAACGATACTGGCGAATGAAGTACTTGATGCAATGCCGGTTCATCTGGTTGAATGGCGCGGCAATGAACTGTTTGAGCGGGGCATCGTCTGGAAAAATGATGCGCATGACGGTCAATTTGCCTGGGAGAACCGGCCTATTGAAAACGCGGTACTCAGATCAGTTGCTGAAAAATTGTCTGTTCTGATGAATCCTGATCAGGATGAAGACTTTAGCTATACCAGTGAAATTAATCTGAATGCCAGATACTTCATGCATACGCTGGCCCAAATATTAAAGCAAGGCGTAGCGATACTGATCGATTACGGATTCGGGAGTGGTGAATACTACCATCCGCAGCGCAGCCAGGGAACGTTGATGTGCCATTACCGTCATCATGCGCATGATGATCCTTTTTTTCTGCCAGGGTTGCAGGATATAACCAGTCATGTCGATTTCAGCGCACTGGTTGAAGCTTCTGAGGAAACAGATCTGGTATTGATGGGTTATACCACGCAGGCGCATTTTTTATTGAATTGCGGAATAACCGATATCCTGGCGCAAATGCCGGCGGAGGATGTGCAAAATTACCTGCCTATGGCAAATCAACTGCAGAAGCTGGTGAGTCCGGCCGAAATGGGTGAATTATTCAAGGTCATTGCTTTTGGAAAAAACATTGCGTTGCCGCTGGCTGGATTTGTCGGCGGGGATAAAAGCAGAATGTTATAAGCGCTACTATTTGTCATTCTCTTGGCTACAGGCGGCAGCAATCGCTTGCAGCGCTTGATCGTCCAGCCTCGTTTGAGCCACTTCAAAGAGTTCGCGTTCTTCAAAACGGATATGTTGTTCCAGTAATTCGCCCAATTGTTTCAAGTGAGCCGTATTGCATATATCAACTGAAGAGAACAACTGGCGCAACGCCTCGTGTTCACGATAGAGCCGGTTTATCAGTTGATCGATATCCGGATCGTTTAGTGTATTCAATGCCGCTGCGATACAGGATTCCTCGATTTCAAAATGGGATATCAGAACTGTTTCTGCGTGCGACCGCAATTCCATCCGGATTTCTTGGAGTTCGTTCGGCTGAAGACCGGCAGTTCCGACCATTTTGGCTTTGCGTGCCAATACCAGACCATGATGGTGATCAATCGACAGGGCTTTTAATGCGGCAATTCTTTTCAAAAATTTTTACCAAAAGAATACAAACGAACCATTACTTTGCTATTTTATCTAAACGGTGATATTTAAACCTAGAATTCTCAGTTGAACGTACTCGAGTGTTTGATTTTCAGGTCGGCTGGCAAGGCGTGAAGAGGCGCATGGTCACGCCATGCAACGATGAACAACGCTGCTAGATGGTCTGAAAACCATATAATCGGGTACGTAGCGATTTCACCCATCTGGTGAATAAAGCTAACAGTATAAAGTAAAGCCAATATACACGAGGCATTTAAAGTATTGAATAGCGATCAACTGAGGAATCTAGGTTAAAGTATAGAACACGCAAATTCTGCTCACTGGATGGAGGAGAGCGCCAATCCATGTTTCATGATCGAGACGATGCCGCCAGGCAACTGGCAGAGCAATTATTGTCGTATCGGGGGAGAAATCCGCTGATTCTGGCGATACCGCGTGGTGCGGTGCCGATGGCGAAAATTATCTCCGAAAAACTGCAGGGTGATATGGATGTTGTACTTGTCCGTAAACTGGGCGCACCCGGTAATCCGGAATTCGCGATCGGTGCTATCGATGAAACGGGTTGGACTTATTTGACCCAGGAAGCCGAGCGGATTGATAATGATCCACACTATATCGAGACCGAGAAACAGAAGCAGCTCGAGGTGATGCAATTAAGGCGGAAAATGTATACACCGGTTAGACCGCCGTGCGATCCCGCAGGACGTGTAGTCATTGTAGTGGATGATGGTCTGGCGACAGGTTCGACCATGATTGCTGCATTGCATGCTCTGCGTGCCAGAAATCCGCAGAAGTTAATCTGTGCTGTACCTGTGGCGCCACCTGAGACGCTAAATAAAGTGGCACCTTTAGCGGATGAAATTGTTTGCCTTGAATCCCCGGCTTTTTTTTATGCGGTTGGGCAGTTTTATCAGACATTCCAGCAAGTCAGTGATGAAGAAGTTATCGCAATCTTGGAGAAATAGCATTATTGGCAAGTCTGCCCGGTATAAAATAGCATACCAATGAATTGATAATTTAAAGGAGTTGTAATCCATG
Organism: Nitrosomonas sp.; assembly: GCA_031316255.1. Classification (NCBI taxonomy): domain Bacteria; kingdom Pseudomonadati; phylum Pseudomonadota; class Betaproteobacteria; order Nitrosomonadales; family Nitrosomonadaceae; genus Nitrosomonas; species Nitrosomonas sp. The sequence continues at coordinate 1,864,258 of JALDQW010000001.1, forward strand.
AATATCCGAATAATCATTATTCTATTAATGCTCATGATGATAAGTGCCTGTGCGACATCTCCGATGGGAAGAAGTCAGCTTATTTTCATGCCGGACGACGAAGTTGATGCGATGGGGTTGCAGGCTTTTGATAATTTGAAGTCCGAAAAACCGATCAGCCGTAAGGCACAGGAAAATCAATTTGTACAGTGTATTGCCGATGCCATCACCCGTGAAACAGGCGGTGTTTGGGAAGTCATTGTTTTTGAGGATGAGACGCTGAATGCTTTTGCATTGCCGGGTAATAAAATTGGCGTGCATACAGGATTGGTGGATTTGGTCGATAATCAGGACCAACTTGCATCCGTCATCGGCCATGAAGTCGGACATGTACTGGCCAAACACAGCAATGAGCGCATGTCACAAAAATTAGGTGCGCAAGTAGGGGTGTCATTGATTGCGGCCATTGCAGCACCTCAAACTGCGCTTGGGCAAACGGCAGTTAGCCTGCTCGGAGTGGGTGCGCAATATGGCATCATTATGCCGTTTAGCCGCTTGCACGAAAGCGAAGCGGATAACATCGGCGTTGAATTGATGGCCAAAGCCGGGTTCAATCCAAAAGAAAGCATTACTTTATGGCAGAAAATGGCGCAGGCCAGTCAGGGCGCGCAACCGGTCGAATTTTTGTCCACACACCCATCGCATGCAACACGCATTGAAGATCTGCAAGCGTTAATGCCAAGGGCGTTAGGCCTGATGCAACAGGCGCATGCCGCCGGGAAGAAACCGCACTGTACGAAATAATAGTGCTGATAACGCGACTTATTCCGCAGGCGCGGGTTCGTCTGCAGAAAAATCCAGTTCAATTTTGGCGCCATCGGGATCGTGGAAAAATAGCTGCCAGACGCCAAGTGCTTTCATACGGTTCAGTTTGTACTGAATGCCCTGTTGTTTGAGTGTGTCAATGGTCGACTGTAAGTCGGTGGTGGTAAATGCCATATGGTCAATAACGCCCGGCGCACTCTCCGGCATTGGCCGCTCAGCCATGATATGTAGGATGGAATGGTCCTGGTTGTCCGTATATAGCCATGCGCCGGTGGATTCCATGGGCGGACGATAGCCTTCATGGAGTCCAAGTATCTGGATATAAAATGCTTTGGTCTTTTCCAGATCGCTGCTTAAAACCGTAAAATGATTCATGCCTTCTATTTTCATGCATTCCCCCGCTGTAAAAATTTACCCGGATATTGTAATACAGCGTTTGGCGTGCATGCCATACTTGAAACAAATCTGTTTCTTGTGCCTCATGGAAAGGTTTGGTTGCAGAAAAACAAAGCGGAGAAATCAGTTGCTTGAAGCACTTTAGTCGACAATCTGATTCTGCCTGGCAAGGAGAACTTTTTTCTTGTCAGCATTTTTGGCGGCTAATAATGCCTTATCGGCTTTTTTGAACAGATGGTCCTTGTGCTGCGTGAATGAGTAGATCAACGCCGGGGTTACGCCTTTGCTCATCAAATAATTCGAAGAAATAAGCTTCAGGGTCGCAGACGCTGATCAGTCGGGTTTGCGGAGCAATATTGTGCTTTTAGTATGTCCGATTGGCGCCAGGGTAAAGGTTGAGGCGCGCCTTGTCTTGTTTAAAATTATGGGCATCTCTAAAAATTGATATTACAAGACAGGGTAATTCAGGAAGGGAAGCCATTTTTCATAGTTAGTGTATAATAACACATTGTTTATTATAGTTAATAGTCATATTCACTGATATAGGATTCCATCATGCAATTCAGTTTTTTTGACCTTGAAAATCGCTATGAACAGCTAAGCAAGCTAAGAGATCCGCTTGAAGAACTGAATCGCATGATCGACTGGAATTTATTCGCTGATCTTCTCAGGGAGACGACTACGAAGCCTAGGAAAAGCGCGGCTGGTCGCAAACCCTTTGATCGGGTGATGCTATTCAAGATGCTGGTATTGCAAAGAATGCATAATCTGTCGGATGACCAGTTGGAGTATCAAGTACGGGATCGATTGAGTTTCATGCGTTTTTTGGGGCTTGATTTGGCGGGGGTGGTACCGGATGCAAAAACGATGTGGGCGTTTCGGGAGGAGTTGAAGGAGAATCAACTGATTGAACGGCTATTTGCGAGATTTGCTGAATGTTTACGGGAGCTGGATGTTGAGCTGAAGTCAGGTCAGATCATTGATGCAACTTTTGTGACGGTTCCCAAGCAACGTAATACGCGTGAGGAGAACAAGATCATCAAGGAAGGTGCGATTCCGATTGAATGGGGGCAAAATCCTCACAAGCTGGCACAAAAAGACATTGATGCGCGTTGGACGAAGAAGAACAACGAATCGTTTTATGGTTACAAAGATCACGTGAATGTGGATCAGTGTACCAAGTTGATAACCCATGGGAATTTACATCAGCGGAAGTTCACGATAGCCAGGTTTTGGCAGAAGTGCTGCAATCCCCTAAAGAGGGAGGGACTGATGTTTACGCGGATTCAGCCTATCGCAGCGAAGCACAGGAAGAAATTCTGGCTACTTCTGGACACACGAGCCGCATTCACGAAAAAGGTGCTCGCAATCATCCACTCACGGACACGCAAAAGTTTGGCAACAAAAAGAAATCACAGGTGCGCGCACGGGTTGAACATGTATTTGGTTCGATGACGAATGAACTGGGTGGAATCACTATTCGTACCATAGGGCTTATGAGAGCAAAAGTACAAATAGGCTTGCTCAACCTCGTTTACAACATTAAGCGTGTGGTGACGTTGATTCGCAAAAGATGTTTCAGTTTCGACAGGGTTATTACGCCCAGAATTGCCTAAAATAGGAAAAACGAGAGGATAACAACCCAAAACGCCTTGAACTGAGCAATAATCAAATTCTTGAACAGAAAAATATCGGGAATCGAACTAATCGTTCCCCGGCTTGGAAAAATTCTCTTTATATAAGGTATTTTTAGAGATGCCCTTATGAATTATAGAGGCGCCGATAAATGGTTCCCGAAGGAACCATTTATCACGCTAACTGCAGAATCTGGATTAGAATTCCATGGATTTGACGATTCGTTCTATTTTTTGTATGAAATTTTTTATCACGCTATTATTTCTTCCGGTTACGCCAGTAGTGTAATCTGCTTCGATAGGGACAATAGTGATATAACCGTTTGCGTTGTTTGTCGTATCGGCATTCTTGATTTCGGCCAGATCAAGCGGAGCAAATCCAGTAATGCCGGCAGGAACAGCGGTGCCGATTTCTACGTTGGAACAATCATCGAAGCAACCAAAGGTGATAGAAATAGGCTGACCGCCGATTGTCAGAGTCCGGCCCTGGCGACTGACCATTACGCCGTTCACTGTTTCAAGCGCGGGATAGTTGATATTCAGGCCAATGCCTTGCGGCATCAGTTCAGTTCGATTTTTAGACAACTTTTCGATCAGGTCTGCAGTAAAACCTGCGACGCGATCGTAGTGAGCTGCATTGGCGTCATGGCATGTGGCGCTGTCATCATTACAGATGTTGTCTGTACTGATTGCCAAGCCAGGAATTTGTCCACCAGCAAGCGCACTGTTAATGGCAGCGAGCGCACCGCCAACGGTTCCGGAAATCTGAGCTGCGGCGCCCAGGTTCTGACCCGCATTGATACCCGAAACAATTAGGTCCGGTTCAACGCCGATCGCCTGCTGCACAATGCCGACACCAAGTGCTGCGGTAGTGGCTGGTTCAGCACCTTCCTGACCACCGGCCAGAGCAACCGAGTACTCGTGTGCGCCTTCATCAGCAGAGCCACGTTGTTTGATGACCTCCAGGGCGTTCGTATTGATTGCAGCGCTGCTCCCGCTTTGCTCATCAAGTGGTGCGACAAGGAATACATTATGATTACCAGCCACCAGTGCTGCTTTCATTGCTTGAATACCTATGGATGACCAGCCGTCATCGTTGGACAGGACGATATTCAGGGCGGTTGCCTGGTACGAACTGATCGCCAGCGCGGTAAATAACATGGATTTAATCAGTATGAGACGTGTTTTCATTGCATGGTTCTCCTTATCGGTCTTAATCGGGCGATAGAATAATCCAGTATTGTTACAAGGGAATTACACGTCTTATCCACTAAATTTAGATCTAATACGAGTTAAAAGTATTTCCGTCTTGTATTTTTTTCGGGATCGCAGATGATCGAATTGTGTTGATTGAGTCAATTTATGCGTATCGCATGGATGTTTTGAATAAAAGCAAATCTATACCATTCGAGTCATACTTCGATATACTCGAAACTGATAAGCACAAAAATGGAACAAGCCAGTTTATGATCAAGCCACTTGCAAAGAATCAACTCTATACAGCCTGCGATATCGATCAATTCGATTTCAAAACGACTGACCAGCTGGAAGATTTGAAGGAAATCATCGG